>JAJBWD010000374.1:0-27013 GCA_032907345.1 Bacillota bacterium
ATGGAAATCATATAAAAAGAGGTGATACTATGAACAGAATAAGAACAGATTTAGCCATTGAGACTAAAGAGATACTGGAAGGCAAAGAAAAAAAAAGTATAAATGGCGTGGAAAGCTTTGAGGAGAGCATAGGTGACGTCAAAGTTACAAAGGTTAACATAGTTACAAATGAGGGAGAAAAGGCAATGGGTAAGCCTAAAGGCAGCTACCTTACCATAGAGATAAAAGAGATATTAAATTATGATAATGAAAGCCAAATGGCCATAAGCCAGATTATATCAGATAAGCTTAAGGAATACATAAACATTGAACCTTTTAAAACTGTTTTAGTAGTTGGTCTTGGAAACTGGAACATAACACCGGATGCACTTGGACCTAAGGTTGTAGAAAAACTTTTTGTAACGAGGCATCTTAAAGAGCTTATGCCGGATTCCATAGATGAGAGGATGAGACCGGTATGCGCTATAGCACCTGGAGTTTTAGGATTAACCGGTATGGAAACCTCAGAAGTTATAAGAGGTATAGCTGAAAAAATTAAGCCTGATATGGTTATATGCATAGATGCACTGTCCTCCAGAAAGATGGATAGGGTAAATACTACATTTCAAATTGGCAATACCGGTATCTCACCAGGCTCAGGAGTTGGAAACAGAAGAATGGAGCTGAGCTTAAAAACATTAAATGTCCCGGTAATTGCTATAGGGGTTCCTACTGTAGTAGACGCGGCTACCATGGCAAATGATACCATAGACTTAGTAATAGATGAAATGATGAGTCAGTCTAAAAATGGAACTGAATTTTACAGTATGCTTAAGTCTATTGATAAAAACGAAAAAGAAACACTTATAAAAGAAGTACTTAATCCATATTTAGGAGATCTGGTTGTAACTCCAAAAGATGTAGACTTAGCCATAGAGACACTTTCAAAGGTTTTGGCAAACGGAATAAACTTAGCCCTGCAGCCATTTATGGAGCAGCAGGATATAGATGCTTACTTGAATTAATGAATATTACTTTTAACCCTCTCATATAATTAATCAAAAGGGGGATGGACAGATGATGAAAGATAGAAACAGATTTATTATGATAAATATAACTATAGTTGTCTGCCTGATTATTTTTATACCTACCATAACCTCAGCTTTTTCTGGTGAAGATGAACAGAATATAGGCACATATTTATTAGGAAAAGCTATGGCAGCGGAGATACCTGCTGTTAATTCATTTGAAAAGGATGAGGATGATGTTACAAATACAGACTTTTCAATTAAGGACTATCTTATATCTTCAGTTGGAATTGATTTTGGAAATCCACTAAGCATACTTCAAAAGGAGATAGCATTTATTGATACAGAAAATCCGGATATAGAAACTGATAATTATTCACTTAATCCATTTAAATTAACTCAGGAAGATATATCTAAAGATGACATTGATGTGAAAATCGATAATCCGGAGCTTAAAAAACCGATGGATAATTCAAAGCCCCAGGTTTTCATATATCATACTCATACCACAGAGTGCTATCAGGTTCAGATTCCTGCAGATGTTAGCAGGATTAAAAATTTTAACAGTACAGATTTCAGCATTGGAGTATGCGCTGTAGGGGAAGATCTGACAAAAGAACTTCAGGAGAAGTATGGCATATCAACAATTCATGATGAAACAATTCATACTGCCTCACAATATACAGAAGCATATACGAGATCTGGAGTTACCATACAAAAATATCTGGATAAGTATAAAGATTTTAACTTGATAATAGATATTCATAGAGATTCTAATACCAGCAGAACTAAAATGACAAAAACTATAAATGGGAAAAAGTATGCCACATTTGAGTTTGTCCTTGACAGGTCTAACCCCCATTTTGCTAAAAATCAGGCTGTTGTAACTAAGCTTATAAGCATTTCCAATAAATTATTTCCAGGGGCCTGCAGGCAGCCGCAGATATATTATTACAACCGTGGCAGAAAACATTTCAATCAGGATAAAAGCAATAACGCTATATTAATTGAGGTGGGGTCCCATGTAAATACTGTGGAGGAAGCAACAAATACTTCAGAATTATTATCCAGAGTAATTGCAGAGTATATAAATGGAGCAAAAAGTACATCCTAATAAGGGAGGTGCTTTTTTTGAGAAAAAAATTTGTAATATTTTCAATTTTGTTAAGTTTCATTATAATTTTTATTTCTGTTCTATATATAGGAAACGGCATTACAGATACTGTAAAGGAAAGTTCTAAACTTAGAGTATATATTTTTAATAATCCAATAAAACTAAATATAGAGTGGAAGGATAATATTCTTGATGTAAGTCTGTCTTCTATTTATAAAGCAGCAGATTATATTAAATCTTTTTTCATAAAAAATGTTGCTGACAGGTTTATGGACACTTTTGTATATAGAAATGTTTACTGATTGTTGACAATAGAGTATGCTATAAGTATAATCTACTTGATTTACTATATAATAGGGGGCATTTTATGCATAACGAAAGACAGAGTTTAATAAGAAATTTTTCAATAATAGCTCATATAGATCACGGCAAGTCAACACTGGCAGACAGACTTTTGGAGTTTACCGGGACAGTTGAGAAAAGAGATATAAAAGAGCAGCTTTTAGATAATATGGATTTAGAGAGAGAAAGAGGCATAACCATAAAGGCTCAGGCAGCAACGTTAAAATATAAAGCAAAAGATGGAAATGAGTATACACTTAATCTTATAGACACTCCAGGGCATGTTGATTTTAATTACGAGGTATCAAGAAGCCTGGCTGCCTGTGAAGGAGCTGTTCTTGTAGTGGATGCCACACAGGGAATTCAGGCTCAGACACTTGGCAACTGTTATTTGGCTTTAGATCATGATTTGGAGATAGTCCCTGTAATAAACAAGATCGACCTGCCAAGTGCCAGACCAGACGAGGTAAAGCAGGAAATAGAGGACATAATAGGGATAGAAGCAGATGACGCCCCTTTAGTTTCAGCAAAAACAGGCCTTAACATACAGGATGTATTAGAGGCCATAGTCAAAAAAGTTCCGTTTCCAAAAGGAGATGAAGATGCTCCTCTTAAGGCTTTAATATTTGATTCTTACTATGACAGTTACAGAGGTGTAGTATGCCATATAAGAGTTGCAGATGGAAAGCTTAAAATAGGGACGAACATAAAGCTTATGAATACCAATAAGGTATATGAGGTTACAGAGGTTGGCATATTTACTCCAAAATGGACACCTGTGGATACATTAAGTGCCGGAGATGTTGGATATTTTACAGCTTCAATAAAAAATGTAAGAGATGCCAGAGTTGGAGATACAGTAACAGAAGATAAAAATGAAACAGATAAGCCCCTTCCTGGATATAGAAAAGCTGTTTCCATGGTATACAGCGGCATATATCCGGTAGACGGAGCAAAGTATGATGAGCTTAAAGAGGCAATAGAGAAACTTCAGCTCAATGATGCTTCCCTATCTTTTGAGCTGGAAACATCAGCAGCTTTAGGCTTTGGATTCAGATGCGGATTTTTAGGACTTCTCCATATGGAAATTTTCCAGGAAAGAATAGAAAGGGAATTTAATTTAGATATAATCACTACATCTCCATCGGTTATATATAAAGTATACAAGACAGACGGCAGCATGATAGATATAACCAATCCTACCAATCTTCCTCCTATGACTGAGATAAATTATATGGAAGAGCCTGTTGTTAAAGCTCAGATAATATCCCCTACAGATTATGTGGGGTCAATCATGGATCTTTGTCAGGAAAGAAGAGGGGTTTATAAGGATATGCAGTATCTGGAAGCTACCAGAGTGGCTATAAATTATCATATACCTCTTAACGAAATAATATATGATTTCTTCGATGCTTTAAAATCAAGGACAAAAGGCTATGCCTCATTGGACTATGAGTTGGAAGGCTATCAGAAGACTGAACTTGTTAAGCTGGATATTCTGCTTAACGGTGATATAGTAGATGCCTTATCCATGATAGTTCCAGAGGAAAGAGCATATAAAAAGGGAAGAGGAATAGCAGAAAAACTTAAAGATATTATACCAAGGCAGCTGTTTGAGATTCCGATTCAGGCAGCAATTGGTTCAAAGATAATTGCAAGAGAAACTGTCAAAGCACTTAGAAAAGACGTTTTGGCAAAATGCTATGGGGGAGATATTTCCAGAAAGAGAAAGCTTTTGGAAAAACAAAAAGAAGGAAAGAAGAGGATGAGGCAGGTAGGAACAGTTGAGGTGCCTCAGGAGGCATTTATGTCTATTCTAAAGGTGGATTAAGATGAAAGAAGCATCTTTATATATACATATTCCTTTTTGCAGAAGCAAGTGCTTTTATTGCGATTTTCCATCATTCCCTGGTATGGAGCATCTTATGGAGGATTATATAAAAGCTTTAAATAAAGAGCTGGATATGTATAAGGATTATAATTTTAATACAGTCTTTATAGGTGGGGGAACTCCCACCTATTTATCGTTAAAAAGCATAGAACTTTTAGCAGAAGAAATAGGAAAACTTAATATAAAAAAGGGAGCTGAATTTACAATTGAGGCAAACCCAAAAACAGTTGACAGAGAAAAACTGGATAAATTTAAATCCATGGGAGTAAACAGGATAAGCATAGGCCTTCAGTCAACTGATGACAAAATATTAAAAAAATTAAACAGGCCCCATTCCTTTAAAGATTTTATAGACAGTTATAATTTAATTAGGACAGCAGGTTTTGATAATGTGAACATTGATATTATGTTTGCACTTCCTGATGAAAAATTAGAGGATCATATGAAAAAGCTGGAGCAGGTAACTGCGCTGAGACCGGAACATATATCCTGCTACAGCTTGATAGTGGAGGAAGGAACATATTTTTCCAGACTGGACAAAGATAATAAATTAAATCTTCCCGGGGAAGAAGAATATAAAAAAATGTATGAGGGAACCATCAAATATTTAGAAGAAAAAGGATATTTACAATATGAAATTTCTAACTTTGCAAAAGAGGGATATGAATGCAGACATAACCTGGTATATTGGAATCTGACTGACTATGTAGGAACAGGCCTTGCTGCTCATTCTTATATAAACGGCAGAAGGCAGGAAAACACAAGAGATATAAACCAGTATATAAGAGGAAAAACTATAGTCAAATCCTTTCATGATAATTCTGAAAAAGATAATATGGAGGAATTCATTTTTTTGGGACTAAGAAAAAAACAGGGCATAAGCAAGAAAGTATTTTTAGAGAAATTCGGGAAAGATATATATGAGGTTTACTGTAACGTACTAAATAAATGGGAAAACCTAGGGTATATAGAAGATGATAATGACTGTATTTTCTTAACTTTAAAGGGAATTGAGATATCAAATTACATTATGTCTGATTTTATAAATTGAAATTTAAGAAAAACAGAGCAATAAAAAGAAACAGGGAGTTAAATTAAAATAATTAATATAAACATATCATAATGAAAATATTTGGATATAAATGATTAGTTGACAAAAATATAGTAGAGTGATATTTTTTAATCATAGTGATTAGCACTCATCAAGGGTGAGTGCTAATAAAGAGGTGATATTATGGATATGGATGAAAGAAAAATTCAAATACTGGCTTCTATTATAAAAGATTATATTGAAACAGCAGAACCGGTTGGATCCAGGACCATAGCCAAAAAATATGATTTAGGGATAAGCTCAGCAACTATAAGAAATGAAATGGCAGACCTGGAAGACATGGGCTATCTGGATAAGACCCACAGCAGCTCTGGAAGAAAGCCCTCTGATAAAGGCTACAGGCTTTATGTGGATAAACTTATGGGTATACCATCCTTATCCTTTGAGGAAGAATTATATATTAAAAATAGGATACTTGATTCTGCCATATATCAGGTAGACAGCATGTTAAAGCAGGCAGCATCTCTTATGAGCCAGCTTACTAATTTAATATCAGTAGCAAAAACTCCATCTATAAGCAAAAGTACAATAAAAGCACTCCAGCTTTTAAGAGTTAATAAGTCAGATGTGCTTTTGATTATAGTTACAAACAGCGGAATTATTAAAGACAATTTAGTAAGGTTAACTAAACCGCTGGATGATGATATGCTTATTAAAATTAATAATCTTCTTAATTTAAAGCTTAGAAATCTTACTGTAGAGGAGATAAATCTTAAAGTAATTAATTCAATTAAAAATGACTTAAGAGGCTACGATGATTTATTTAATACTATAATTTCAGCTCTTTATGACAGCTTGGTAAATGAAGACAGTTCTAAAGTTATAGTTGAAGGAACATCTAACATATTTGACTGTCCGGAGTATAACAGCGTAGATAAAGCCAGAGATTTTTTATCATTAATAAATGATGAAAAAGAAATGAAGGAAATATTAAATAAAACAGGTACGCTCACTGTTACCATAGGCAGTGAAAATCAGGTAAAAAATGCCAAGGACTGCTCAATTATAACTGCTCAGTACACAGTTGGTGATAAGCCTATTGGATCCATTGGAATAATAGGACCTACCAGAATGCCATATTCTAAGATACTGAGCATTATGAATACAGTAGTTGCTGAGATAAATGAAAGTATCAGCAGGCATTATTATGATGATAGATGAAATAAAATGATGGAGGAATGTTATGTTTGCAGAAAATATTGATGACAAGGAAGAAGAGGTTAAAGAAGAAATTAAAGAAGAATCTAAAGCAGAGGATATAGAAGAAAAAGCAGAAGAAGCTTCAAATGAAACAGTTGATGATTCAGCAAAGGATAAGGAGTTCCAAGCTTTAAAAGAGGAGAATAAGCTTTTTTCAAATGAAATTGAAACTCTAAAGGACAGACTGCTCAGGATGACAGCTGAGTATGAAAATTTCAGAAAGAGAACCGTTAAAGAAAAGGAAGCTATATATAAAGACTCCTGTGCTGAAATAATTAAAACCATCCTTCCTGTTTTAGACAATTTAGAAAGAGCAGTAAATGCAGAGGGTGATTTGGAAAGTTATAAAAAAGGTATTGAGATGACACTGAGGCAGTTTGATGACAGCTTTAAAAAGCTGGACATTGAGGAAATAGATACAAATGTACCCTTTGACCCGAATTTTCATGAAGCGGTTATGCATGTGGATGATGAAAATTATGGTGAGAAAGAAATAATTGATGTATTTCAAAAGGGGTATAAAAAATCAGATAAAATTATAAGACATAGTATTGTAAAAGTAGCAAATTAACAATTTAGGAGGTATTTTAAAATGTCAAAAGTAATAGGAATTGATTTAGGAACAACAAACTCATGTGTAGCAGTTATGGAAGGAGGAGATCCTGTAGTCATAGCAAATGCTGAGGGGTCAAGAACAACACCATCAGTAGTTTCTTTCCAGGCAAATGGTGAGAGATTAGTAGGTCAGGTAGCAAAAAGACAGGCTATTACAAACCCTGATAAGACAATATCATCCATAAAGAGACACATGGGTACAAATTATAAAGTAGATATTGATGGAAAGCAGTATACACCACAGGAAATATCAGCTATGATTCTTCAAAAGATCAAGGCTGATGCAGAAAGCTATTTGGGAGAAAAGGTAACTCAGGCAGTTATAACTGTTCCTGCATATTTTAATGACTCTCAGAGACAGGCAACAAAGGATGCAGGAAAGATAGCAGGACTTGAGGTGCTAAGAATTATAAACGAGCCTACAGCAGCATCACTGGCATATGGACTGGATAAAATGAATACATCTCAGAAAATATTAGTTTATGATTTAGGCGGCGGTACCTTCGATGTATCCATTCTTGAACTGGGAGACGGAGTATTTGAAGTTAAATCAACAAATGGTAATACAAAACTTGGCGGAGACGATTTTGATCAGGTAGTTATGAACTATATAGCAGATACATTTAAAAATGAAAATGGAATTGATTTAAGAAATGATAAAATGGCTCTTCAGAGATTAAAGGAAGCAGCTGAAAAGGCTAAAATTGAATTATCATCTTCAATGCAGACAAATATTAACCTTCCATTTATAACAGCAGATGCAGCAGGTCCAAAGCATATAGATATGAATTTAACAAGAGCTAAATTCAATGAAATAACACATAATTTAGTTGACGCAACAATAGAGCCAATGAGAAAGGCACTAAAGGATGCCAATCTTTCATTAAATGAAGTAGATAAAGTAATTTTAGTTGGTGGTTCCACAAGAATTCCTGCAGTAGTTGAGGCTGTTAAGAACTTTACAGGAAAAGAACCATCCAAGGGAGTTAACCCGGATGAATGTGTTGCAGTTGGAGCTGCCATCCAGGCAGGAGTTTTAACCGGAGATGTTAAGGATGTTCTTCTTCTTGATGTTACACCTCTGACTCTTGGAATTGAAACTTTAGGCGGAGTAGCCACATCCCTGATTTCCAGAAATACTACAATACCAACAAGAAAGAGCCAGGTATTCTCAACAGCTGCAGATGGTCAGACCTCCGTTGAAATTCATGTAGTTCAGGGTGAAAGACAGATGGCAGCAGACAATAAGACATTAGGAAGATTTACACTATCAGGAATAGCACCTGCACCAAGAGGAATTCCTCAGATAGAAGTAACCTTTGATATAGATGCCAATGGTATAGTTAATGTAACAGCAAAGGATAAGGGAACCGGAAAAGAAGCTAATATTACAATAACAGCATCAACTAATTTAAATGATGAAGAAGTTGATAAGGCTGTTAAGGAAGCAGAAAGATTTGCAGAAGAGGATAAAAAGAGAAAAGAAAGTATAGAAGTTAAGAATAATGCAGATCAGATAGTTTATCAGACAGAAAAGACTCTTAAGGAATTAGGAGATAAGGTATCAGGTGAGGATAAATCAAACGTAGAAGCTAAGCTTGAGGATCTTAAAAAGGTAAAAGACGGAGAAGATATTGAAGCAATTAAAAAAGCAACAGAAGATTTAACTCAGGAATTCTACAAGGTATCCTCCAAGATGTATCAGGCAGCAGGAGCAGATGCAGGTGCTGCAGGAGCTCAGGAGCCTCAGCATGAAGATAAAAAGGATGATAATGTAGTAGATGCTGATTTTAAAGTTGATGATGACAAATAAACATTAAAAGTATAAACTAATAAGGGATGGGTCTGACCCTTCCCTTAAGTTATGCTGCAAGGTGGTGTAAAGGATGGCAAATAAGGATTACTATAGTATACTTGGAATAGAGAAAAGTGCAAGCCAGGATGAAATAAGATCAGCATTTAGAAAGCTGGCGATCAAATACCATCCCGATAAGAATAAAGGAGATAAGGCTGCAGAAGAAAAATTTAAAGAAGTAAATGAAGCCTATCAGGTATTATCAGATCCTCAGAAAAGATCGAATTATGATCAGTTTGGAACCTCAGAATTCGATGGAGGAGGTTCTCAGGGAGCACAAGGGTTTGGAGGCTTCGGCGGTTTTGGTGGTTTTGACTCTGATTTCGGCGGTTTTGGTGATATTTTCGATTCTATTTTTGGTGGAGCTGGAAGAGGAACAAGATCCAGAAGGTCTCAGGCAGAGCCGGGTGCGGACTTGGAGTATAATCTGAACCTGACCTTTGAAGAAGCTGTATTTGGCTGTGAAAAAGAAGTATCAATAAATAGAAATGAAAAATGCGAAACATGTAACGGAACAGGGGCAAAAAAAGGAACTTCACCTAAAACCTGCGATAAATGCGGAGGAGCCGGTCAGATAAGAGTACAAAGGCAAACTCCTCTTGGGACTATGTCCACTGTAGCTGCCTGTGATAAATGTCATGGTACAGGTAAGATAATAGATGAACCCTGCAGTACCTGTCATGGAACTGGAAAAGAGAGAAAACACCGTAAGATAAAAATAAATGTTCCTGCCGGTGTTGATACTGGAAATGTTATTCCGCTAAGAGGGCAGGGAGAGCATGGTACAAACGGAGGCCCCAGCGGAGACTTATACATTAATATAAGGGTTTCGCCTCATCCAAAGTTTAAGAGAAACGGCTTTGATATATCCTTTGATACACATATTTCCTTTGGAATGGCAGTTATGGGAGCTGAAATATCAGTTGAGACTGTAGATGGTCCTGTTAAGTATACAATTCCGGAAGGAACCCAAAGCGGAACAGTATTCAGACTTAGAGGAAAAGGAGTTCCTAGAGTTAACAGCAGCGGACGGGGAGACCAATACGTTAAGGTAATAGTTGATATTCCCAAAAAAATCAATGAAAAACAAATGGAAGCTCTTAAAAATTTCATGAAAATATCATGTGAAGATGTAAGTGATTATAAAGAATCATTTAAGGATAAATTTAAAAATAGCTTTAAATAAAGAAATTGTATAATATATAATAAAGTACAATTTTCTAAATAAAATGACTTCGTTTCATTTAAACGAAGTTCTTTAATATGGAGGAATAAAATGAACGGAGAATGGCTGGAAATAAACATAATAACAGACAGCAAATGGATTGAAGTTATGACAGGAATATTATATTCTCTTGACGTTAAGGGAATTGCAATAGAAGATCCTAATGATATACTTGAAAAAGAAAATAACCCATTAAGCTGGGATTATGCAGATCTGAACATTCTAAAATACAAAGGAAAAAAATCAGTGGTTACAGGATATTTTGATGCTGGCTCTGATGAAAAAGATATCACTTTAAAAATAGAAGATAAGATAAAGGATTTAGAGCAGGCAGGCTATCATATAGGGGATTATGAAATAACAAATAAATCAATATATGAGGAAGACTGGGCTAATAACTGGAAGAAATATTATAAGACAACAAAAATCGGAGAGAAAATAGTAGTAGTTCCAATATGGGAAAGTTATACACCAAAAGATGGGGAAGCAGTAATTAAAATGGACCCGGGCATGGCCTTTGGAACAGGGACTCATGAAACCACCAGAATGTGCATTAGAGCTTTAGAAAGGCAGGTTAAAAGCAATTCAGAGGTTTTCGATATAGGAACAGGATCCGGTATTTTATCTATTGCTGCCTCAAAGCTGGGAGCCAAAAAGGTAACAGCTGTTGATTTAGATAGGGTAGCAGTTGATGCTGCCAGGGATAATGTTTCATTTAACAATATAAATAATGTGGAAGTATTAAATGGAAACCTGATGGATTTAGTAAAAGGAAAAGCGGATATTGTAGTTGCAAATATTATTGCAGATATTATCATGCTTTTAGCTAAGGATGTAAAAAATTACTTAAAGGATGATGGAGTATTTATTTCATCTGGTATAATTAAAGACAGAAAAGATGATGTTATAGAAAAACTTAAAACTGAGGGTTATAATATTTTAAATGTATCGGAAGAAGGAGAATGGGTGGCCATTGAGGCTAATATAAAAGGAGATTAAGTATGCATAAGTTTTTTGTTCCGCCGGAGAACTTTGAAGGTAACCAGGCAGTAATTACCGGAGACGATGTAAAACATATATATAAGGTATTAAGATTAACTAAAGGTGAAAAAATAAGCATCAATAATTTAAATGGGAAAGAATTTATCGGAGAAATTGCAGATGTAACTAAAGAAAAAGTTACTGTGAAAATATTAGAACAGCAGGAAGTTTATAGTGAAAGCAGCATAGATATTCACCTTTATCAAGGCATGCCCAAGGCCTCAAAAATGGATGGAATAGTTCAAAAAGGGACTGAACTGGGCGTTAACAGAATAATACCTTTATGGACGAAAAGAGTTATCTCAAGGCGGGAGGAAGCGTCGAAAAGTAAAGCAGACAGATGGAGAAAGATTGCAATTGAGGCCTGTAAGCAGTGCAAGAGAAGCAAAATTCCTGAAATTGAACAGGGAATAGATATGAAGGAGCTGTATTTAAGGCTGAAAAGCTATGATTTAATAATGGTTCCTTATGAAAATAGTGAAAACTATGGCATAAAAGCTGTTAAAGAAAAGCTTAAGGATAAAGAAATTAAAAATATAGCTATAATTATAGGGCCTGAAGGCGGCTTTGAAGAAGATGAAATAGAAAAGCTTAAAGCCCTGGGGGGAGAGATTGTTACACTGGGAAAGAGGATATTAAGGACAGAGACAGCAGGAATAATAACCTCTGCAGTTATTCAGTATGAATTTGGTGATTTAGGAGGAACTGTTTAATGAAGGTTGCTTTTTCCACCTTAGGGTGCAGAGTTAATACATATGAGACTGAAGCTTTAATTGAGCTTTTTAAAAAAGAAGGATACCAGATAGTAGATTTTGGGGAAAAAGCAGATGTATATGTTATAAATTCCTGTACAGTTACAAATATGGGAGACAAAAAATCCAGACAGATGGTTCACAGGGCACACAGAATAAATGAAGACGCCATAATTGCCATGGTAGGCTGCTACTCTCAGATTAAACCTGATGAGGTCTCAAAAATTCCGGGAATAAATATTGTGCTTGGAACAAGAAATAAAAAAGAAATAATTAATCAGATAAATAAATTTAAAGAAGAAAGAAAAAATCAGGTTTCCCTTAAGGATGTTCTTAAAGACAAAGTATTTGAAGACATCAGGGTAAAAAATTATGATAACAGGACAAGGGCCTTTATAAAAATACAGGACGGCTGTAATAATTTCTGCTCATACTGCCTTATACCTTATGCAAGAGGTGCATCAGTAAGCAAGCCGCTTTCCGGCATTATAGAAGAAGTTAAGGATTTATCAAAAAACGGATTTAAAGAAATAATATTATCTGGAATAGATGTTTCATCCTATGGGAAAGACTTAGAAGAGAACATAACACTGGTCAGGGTATTTGAAGAGATAGATAAAATAGATGGAATTGAGAGAATAAGAATAGGCTCAATAGGACCTGAATTTTTCACAGATGATCATATAAAGAGACTTAAGGCTTTAAAAAAACTCTGTCCTCATTTTCATATATCCCTTCAAAGCGGCTGCAATGAGACTCTGAAGAGGATGAACAGGCACTACACCGCTGAAGAATACAGCAAAGCTGTTAATAATTTAAGAGAAAATTTCTCTGATATTTCAATAACAACTGATATTATAGTAGGATTTCCAGGAGAAACTGAAGAAGAGTTTAATGAAACATATTCCTTTCTCCAAAATATTAAGCTTACAAAGACCCATGTGTTTAAATATTCAGTAAGAGAGGGAACAAGAGCTGCCAAGCTTCCTGATATGGTATCTGCCTCTGAGAAGGAAGAAAGAAGCAAAAAGCTTATAGAACTCAGTGATAAACTGGAAAATGAATTTATAAATAAAAATTTGGGATTATCATATGATGTTTTGTATGAGAAGAGATTGGATGATGGCATGTACGATGGCTATACCCCTAACTATATAAGGGTTATTTCAAATTCCGCTGCTGATATTGAAGACAGAATATTAAAGACAAGGTTAGAAAAAAATATTAATTTGGCAGCTAGAGGAAAAATAGAAGGAATTTAATATTAATAATTGAATATAATATGGGAGGTGATATTATGGAAGACTGCATATTCTGCAAAATAATAAACGGAGATATTCCATCAGAGAAGGTTTATGAAGATGATAAGATATACTGTTTTAAGGATATAAATCCGGTAACTCCGGTTCACGTTCTTATAGTTCCTAAGAAACATATTTCAAGTCTTAATGAAACTATGGATGAAGACAAAGAAATATTAGGTTATATACTTTTTAAAGCTAAAGATATTGCAAAAATATTAGGAATAGAGGATAATGGATACAGGATAGTTACAAACTGCGGTGAGAATGCAGGACAGTCTGTATTTCATATACATTTTCATTTGTTAGGCGGAAAAACTTTATCCTGGCCATAACGATGAAAATCTTGACAGGCCTTTAAATTTTATTGTATAATTACTTGTGTGCTAATTTGTCCTAAGGCTGCATTTAATTTTTAAAATTAAATTGAGCTAGCGGAGGGAGGGATATTGTGTCAGAAATTAGAGTTGGTGAAAACGAATCATTAGAAAATGCACTTAAGAGATTTAAAAGAAAATGTGCCAGAGCTGGTGTTTTGTCTGAAATAAGAAAAAGAGAACACTATGAAAAACCAAGTGTAAAAAGAAAGAAGAAATCTGAAGCTGCTAGAAAAAGAAAGTTCAAATAGAACTTTATTAAAACTGCAGGAGGACTTATTAGTCTGTTAGTCCAATGTGTTTCCTTCCTTTGCAGTTACAAATAACTTATTAGCCAGCAGCCAAAAGGGTATAGCATTTGTTGAATTAAAAAGGCTTTAATAGGCCTTTTTTTATTGTTTAAAAATACTGCAGGTAATTTCTTTTTTCGGTTATTATTGAATATTTCAATTCATAAATTAAATAGTAGTAATAAATTGGAGTATTTATGGGAATAAGGCTGATTAAGGCAGGAGAAAGACTATCGAAAAGTCTTGATATTCCTGAAGATGTAGTTACTAATATACCTAAAATAACTATTATAGGAAATAATGAAATATCCATAGAAAATCATCAGGGAATAAAGTATTTTCAGCAGGATGTAATAAAAATAAATTCAAAATTAGGAGAAATTATTTTAGAGGGAGATAAAATTAATATTATATATATGAGCAAAACCACCATTGTATTAAATGGAAACTTTACGGGGATTAGCTATAAATGAAAAGAAAATTTAATAATGGCATGGTAATTATTGAAATAATTTCCTCTAAAACTGAAGGATTTTTAAACATTCTATGGAATAATGATATTCTCCTTAAAAATATAAAAAAGAAAAATATTAATTCTGTTGAAGCAGAAATACATTTAAAGGACTATGAAAAATTTTATCAGCTCAGCAAAAAGTATGGGATAAAAATTAAGATAAACCGCAGGCGTGGAAGAAGCTTTGTATTATACAAATGGAGAAAAAGATGGGGCCTTATATTTGGAGGCCTTCTGTTTTTTGCTACCCTGTATTATTTATCAACATTTATATGGACAATAAACATTACCTCAGGGAAATATATAACTCCTTTTGAAATAAGAAGAGATTTAAAAAGACTTAATATAAAAGAAGGCATCAGTGCAAAAAATGTTGATGTATACGCACTGGAAAGAAAAATGATGGAAGATAACAGCAATATAAGCTGGATAAAAATTAGAAAGGAAGCAGGCTCACTGGTAGTTGTTGTACAGGAAAGGCAGGAACCCCCGGAAATAAAAAATGAAACATCCTCCTGTATACTTGCTGCATCCAGGGATGCAGAAATTTTAAGCGTTTATACCATATCAGGAAAAGCAATAGTCAAAAAGGGAGACATAGTTAAAAAAGGTCAAACCTTAGTTTTAAATAAGCAGGGCAAAGAGGGAGAAGAATACGAAATTAGGGCAGAGGGAAAGGTTTACGGCAAGACTTTCTACGAAAAAAGCGAAAGTGTGCCGCTGATTGAATTCAGAAGAGAAAGGACAGGGCAGAAGATAAAAAAATATTTTATTGATTTATTCGGAAAAAGGATATACTTTAAAAATAGTGAGAAAATTTACAAAGATTATGATAAAATAGAAGATAGAAAATTTATATTCGGAAGTGAATCATACTTTGAAGTGGTGAATAAACCATATTATATAAGTCCTGATTATGCGGCTTCGAAAACAGCTGAAAAACTGCTGTCAGAAATTGAATTAAATTTCGATAAATCGGTAAAAGTACTTGATAAAAGAGTATACAAAAATATATTGAAAGACAGAGTTCAGGTCAGCTTAATCGTAGTTGCAGAAGAAGACATTGCTGTTAAACAAATGCCTATAGAGGAAGAGGTAGGGGAGAAAAAATAATGATTTTTAACAGGATTAAGGAAAAAGACAGATTTCTTATGTTAACTGTATTTATTTCAACTTTTATAATTACCTGTGCTGTAGTTGTTACATCCTTCAGTTTTAAAAGGTATGATTTGAAAGAGGGAGATATCGCTAAAACAAACATAAAAGCACAAAGGGAAATAATAGATGAGGCCAGCACCTCCGCAGCTGTTAAAAAGGCTGTTGATGCTGTGCCTCTTCAATATAATAAAAATTATGAAGTTAAGTCTCAGGTTTTAAGTCAGATAGATAATTTTTTTAAAAGTGTAATAAATGTATATGATTTAAATCTTTCTGGCAGCGATAAAGCTAAAAAGGTTAATTCAGAAGGTCAGATTATTATTTCTCAGGATATTTTAACCGGTATCTTTAAAATGAGTAAGGATAACATAGTAAAACTTCAAGATGATTTAACTCAGGATCTGGATACCTTATATGATGATAATATTGAAAATAAAAATGAAGAAATAAAAAAAGCAAAAGATACTCTTATTGTTAAAATTAATGGGTATAAAATCAGTTCTGAAGGTAAGGAAATAGGATATTCTCTTATTGATAAGGTAATACAGCCCAATTTCTTTTATGATGAAGAAAAAACAAATGTGCTCAGGCAGGCAGCTAAAAATAATGTAAAGCCTGTAACCATAAAAAAGGATCAGATAATCGTTAAAGAGGGAGAACCTGTATCCAAAGGAGAAATTATTACTTTAAACAATTTAGGCCTGTTAAAGAACAACAATAAATTCGATTTTAGTACATATCTGGTTTCCTCTATGTTAGTCCTTATAATAATGTTTTTGGAAGGATATTATTTATTTAAATTTCAAAGGGAGGTATTTAGAGACTGGAAAAAGCTTTCATTAATTTCTGCCCTTAATATAACATCCCTTATTTTGGCAAGGACAATCACGATAATATCACCATTTTTAATTCCTGCAGCATTTGCACCTATGCTTCTCACTCTTTTGCTTGATTATAAGATGTCAATAGTCATAAGCTGTCTTAATGCTGTTTTAATAGCAGCAGTTGTAGGCTTTAATATAGAAGTTGCCATAGTATCTCTTCTGGCGTCTCTAGTGGGAGCTTTGGCACTAAAAAAGCTGCAGGAGAGAAATGATATCATATATTCATCATTGTTTATTGGAGTAATAATAGCACTTATTACATTAACTGATGGTTTCCTCCTCTCTAATAATATGATTGATATATTTAAGAGGACAGGCTACGCTTTAATAGGGAGTTTATTATCAGGAGTTCTCACTATCGGTTTTTTACCGCTGTTTGAAAATATATTTGATGTAGTTACCACCATAAAGCTTTTAGAACTTTCAAACCCAAACAATCCACTGCTTAAAAAGCTGTTAATGGAGGCTCCCGGTACCTATCATCACTCTGTGCTGGTAGCAAATTTAGCAGAAGTTGCCACAGAAAGTATTGGAGGAAATCAGGTTCTGGCCAGGGTTGCTTCTTATTATCATGATATAGGAAAGGTTAAAAGACCCTATTTCTTTAATGAAAATCAGATGGGAAATGATAATCCTCATAATAAGATAACACCAAACTTAAGTACCCTTATAATAACAAGTCATGTGAAAGATGGAATTGAGCTGGCAAAAGAATTTAAACTTCCTAAGGTAATACAGGATATTATAGAGCAGCATCATGGGACTACACTGGTAAAATATTTTTATTTAACAATGAAAAATAAAGCAGAAAAGCCAGAGGAAATTAAAGAAGAGGATTTCAGATACGGAGGACCGATTCCTTTTACAAAGGAAGCTGGAGTTATTATGCTGGCAGACTCTGTTGAGGCTTCAGTAAGATCAATTCAGGAGCCTACTAAGGGTAAAATTGAAGAAATGGTTAATAATATAATTAAAGACAGGTTAAATGATGGACAGCTCGATAATTGTGATATAACGCTAAAGGATTTAAATAAGATTAGAGAAGCTTTTTATAAGGTTCTCAGCGGTGTTTACCATCAAAGAATAGAATATCCGGAAGACAAATGGAAGAGAAAGGAAGAAAGCAATGATACTGATAAACAATGAGCAGGACAAAATATCCTATGATAGGGATTTAGAAGATACCTTAGAAAAGATAATAAATTTTACACTGGAGGAGCAGCAGGTAAAAATACCCTGTGAAATAAGCTTGACCTTTGTAGATAATGACGGAATAAAGGAACTTAATAAAAATTACAGAGGGATAGAAAATGAAACAGATGTGCTTTCATTTCCAATGCTGGAGTATCCTGAAGGAGAATATTATAAAGATGTATACAGTGATAATGTATTTAAAGATGAGTTTAAGGATGGAGATGATTTGGTCCTTGGGGATATTGTAATATCCCTGGAAAAGGCAGAGGATCAGTCTAAAGAGTATAATCATCCATTTATAAGGGAAGTTTGTTATCTTACAGTTCATTCCATGCTTCACCTTTTAGGCTATGATCATATGGAAGATGAAATGAAAAAAGTCATGAGAGAGGAAGAGGAGAAAATACTCTCTGCCTTTAATTTAAGAAGGTGAGAATATGAAAATAAAAAAGATGGTAGACAGCTTTAATTATGCTATTGAAGGCATAATTCATGCTGTGAGAACACAGAGAAACATGAGGATTCATATGATAACTGCTCTTTTCATTTTGACTCTGTGCTTCTTCTATGACCTTAAAAAAGTAGAAATGCTGATTATAACCATAACAATTACAATGGTTATAACTGCAGAACTCATAAATACTGCAATAGAAGCTGCAATTGATGCTACCACAAATTACTATCACCCTCTTGCAAAAATTGCAAAAAATGTGGCAGCAGGAGCAGTGCTGGTAACAGCAATAAATGCGGTTTTTGTAGGCTTTATAATATTTTGGGATAAGCTTGTCCCATTTACTTATACAACCATTAATAAAATTAAGAGTACTAATACCTATGCTATATTTATAATTTTAGTAATAGTTTCTATTTTAACATTAGTAGTAAAGGCTATATTTGGTGAAGGAACTCCTCTTAAGGGAGGATTCCCCAGCGGACATTCTGCTATTGCCTTTGCAATAGCTACAATTATAGCTCTTCTTTCAGAAAATCCTCCGGTTGTAATATTAAGCTATATTTTAGCAGTAATAGTTGCACAGAGCAGGGTGGATTCAGATATACATTCTGTATTTGAAGTAGTGGCAGGAGGCATTTTCGGTACACTTATCAGCATCCTTCTTATAAAAATATTTATTTAAGGAATTTGCATAATAACCTTCGGCTGGTTTTCTGATTAAAATAACGAATGTTCACCGTTTTTTAATCAGAAAAATAATTTTAAATTATGCAAATTCAATTTTTAAGGAATTTACATAATAACCAATGATTAAAGAAATTGAATAATTTGGCTATTAATAAAAATTAGTGTTATAATTTATATACTATTTATATTGTGATATAAAAGGGGTAATAATATGAGTAATGAAGATTTAATTCTTGAGGCTGTCAGTGCCAGGGAAATGGCCTATGTGCCTTATTCAAATTTTAAAGTCGGGGCTGCTGTTTTAACTGGAAATGATAAGCTTTATACCGGATGTAATATAGAAAATGCTTCTTTTGGAGCTACCAACTGTGCCGAGAGAACAGCTATATTTAAAGCTGTATCTGAAGGAGAAAGAAAAATAAAGAAAATAGCCATAGTTGGTGATTTTAATAATTTTACATCACCCTGCGGTATATGCAGACAGGTTATAAGTGAATTTTCTAATGAAGATACAGAGGTTATAATGGCAAAAAACGAAAAAGAATATATAGTTAAAAAAGCAAATGAAGTACTTCCTTTCGCTTTTACTAAAAAGGATCTAATATAAGGAGGATTTATGTACAAATCAGGATTCGTATCTATAATAGGAAGGCCAAACGTTGGTAAATCAACTTTGATGAATACTCTGCTGGGAGAGAAGCTTTCAATTGTGTCACCTAGACCTCAGACTACAAGAAATAATATTCAGACAATACTTACAGGGGAAGACTACCAGATAGTATTTGTAGATACTCCGGGAATTCATAAGCCTAAGCATAAATTAGGCGAATATATGGTAAATGTAGCGGAAAATTCTATAAATGAGGTTGATTTAATCCTTTATATAGTAACTCCCTCTGAAGAAATAAATAAAGGAGACCTTCATATATTGGAGCAGCTTAAAAAGAGCAGGGTTCCTGTAATACTTCTTATAAATAAGGTGGATGAATGGGATAAACAAATAGTTGCCAAGACACTGGAGCTTTTCTCAAAGGAATTTCCATTTAAGGAATATCTTCCTATATCAGCTCTTAAAAATAAGAACCTGGATCAGCTTCTTTCTCTTATGAAAGATAATCTAAGTGAAGGACCACAGTTTTACCCTGAGGATATGATAACTGATCAGCAGGAAAGGTTCATTGTATCTGAGATAATAAGAGAAAAGATATTAAGGCTTATGAGAGAAGAGGTTCCTCATGGAACTGCAGTTGAAATATTAGAAATGAAGCAGCTTAAAAATGGCTGGAATATTGAAGCTACCATATACTGTGAAAAAGATTCCCATAAGGGCATATTAATAGGCAAAAACGGCACTATGCTTAAAAAGATAAGAGAATACTCAGAAGAGGATATTAAAAAGTTCCTTCAGCAGAATATAACACTGAATCTATGGGTTAAGGTAAAAAAGGACTGGAGAGACAATAATTATGTTTTAAAAGATTTAGGTTATAAATAAGAGGTAAAAATATGCCAGTAGTTAAGACAAGGGCCATAGTATTAAAGACTCAGGATATTAAGGAAAATGATAAACTGGTTTGGGCTTATACTGAGGATTTAGGTAAAATAACCCTTTACGTTAAGGGAGCAAAAAAAAGCAAAAGCAAACTTTTTACAATAACTAATTCCTTCTCATATTCGGAGATAGTGATATATAAGGGAAAATCCTTTTATCATTTAAATGAAGGAGCTTTGATAGATTCATTTAATGAGGTAATGGATGATTTAGATTCTCTTCTTACAGCTTCATATTTCTGTGAGCTTACTGATATAGCAGCTGTTGAAGAGGAAAAAAATGAAAATATATTTAAACTGATAGTTGCTTCCTTTTACCTTCTTAAAACAGGATCTATTGATCAAAATTTACTTACAAGAGCCTTTGAACTTAAACTTCTTAACCTGACAGGATATAACTTAAGCTTAGATCGATGTACCATATGTAACGAAAAACTAGCATCAGTAAATTATTTTGATGTAGAAAATTTTGGAGGTATATGTAATAATTGTGCTGGTAAAAATAGTATTAAAATAAGTCCTTCTGCATATAATTCACTTAAATTCATTAACAATTCTTCAATGGATAAAATTGGAAGGCTGAAATTAAATGAAGAATCCAGAGAAGAGATAAAAAAGATAAATACATATATTATTATGGAAAGCTATGGTAAAGTACCTAACAGTTTAGGCATGTTTAAAAAATTAAAGGAGGAGTAAAAATGGAAGAAATTACATTAGAAAAGATTGATTTAATAAGAGAAAGGACAAAAGCTTCCTACAGTGAAGCAAAAGAAGCTTTGATTCGGGCAGAAGGCAATGTAGTAGATGCTCTTATTTACCTGGAGGATAATAAGAACCAGGAAAAGAAGGAATATGTTTCTAAAGGTGAGTTCATAGATACATTAAAAAAGCTTATTAAAAAGGGTAATGTAAACAGAATAAGAGTTAAAAAAGAGGAAAAGGTACTGGTAGATATACCGGTAAATGCAGGTCTGGCTGCCGGGGCTGTGGCTCTTTTTAACCCGATAGTGCTTGCAGTTCTTGCAGTTGGAACTATTGGAGCTGTTTATACAAAACTTACTATAGAGATAACAAAAGAGGATGGAACTGTTGAAGTAATCAACAAGTATGTTGAAAACACAGTATCCACAGTTAAAGATAAAGTAAATGATATAAAAGAAGATGTTAAGGATAAATTCACTAAGGATAAAGAAGAAGATAAGGATGGGAATACTTATTCCTATAAAGTTAAATTTGACGAAGAGAATAAAGACAAATAGAGCCGGTAAACGGCTCTTATTTATTGCTAAGATATTATTGACAAATTTTTATCATAATTTTTGAATTTTATATACAATAATGGTATAATAAGTGCTATAATACTGGGTAGTATTGGTTTACATTAGTTTATTCGGGTACCTAGTATCCATAACATAATACATAAATGGAGGGATTATTAATGGAAAAAAAGTATGTATATCTTTTTAGCGAAGGTAATGCATCCATGAGAAACCTATTAGGCGGAAAAGGTGCTAATTTAGCTGAAATGACTAACCTGGGGATACCAGTTCCTCAAGGCTTTACAGTAACAACTGAGGCTTGTACAAAATATTATGAGGATGGTCAGAAAGTATCAAATGAAGTATTAGATCAGATTAATACTGCCTTGGCAAAGGTTGAAGAAATGTCTTCAAAAAAGCTGGGAAGTACAAAGAACCCATTATTAGTATCAGTTAGATCAGGAGCAAGAGCTTCTATGCCTGGCATGATGGATACAATATTAAACTTAGGATTAAATGATGAAACAGTAGTTTCTATAGCCAAGCTTACAGGAAATGAAAGATTTGCTTATGATTCTTACAGAAGATTCATTCAGATGTTCTCAGACGTTGTTATGGGAATTGAAAAGAGAAAATATGAAGCTATATTAGATAAAATAAAAGAAGCTAAAGGAGCTAAATTTGACACAGACTTAACAACAGATGACCTGAAGGAAGTTGTTGAATTATTCAAAGCTACTTACAAAGAGAATAAGGGAGAAGATTTCCCACAGGATCCAAAGGTACAGTTAACTGAAGCTGTAACTGCTGTATTCAGATCCTGGGATAACCCAAGAGCTAATGTATACAGAAGATTAAATGATATTCCGGGAGACTGGGGAACTGCTGTAAACGTTCAGTGCATGGTATTTGGAAATATGGGAAATACATCAGGTACTGGTGTTGCTTTCACAAGAAACCCAGCTACAGGAGAAAAACTTATATTTGGTGAGTACTTAATAAACGCTCAGGGTGAAGATGTTGTTGCCGGAATAAGAACACCTCAGCCTATAACAAAGCTGGAGCAGGATTTACCGGAATGCTATACACAGTTTATGGATATAGCTAAAAAATTAGAGAACCATTATAGAGACATGCAGGATATGGAGTTTACAATAGAACAAGGCAAGCTTTATTTCCTGCAGACAAGAAACGGAAAAAGAACAGCACCAGCTGCACTTAAGATAGCTGTTAATTTAGTAGAAGAAGGATTATTAACAAAGGAAGAAGCACTTTTAAAGGTTGAACCAAAACAATTAGATTCATTATTACATCCATCCTTTGTAAACAGTGATTTAAAGAAAGCTGTACCAGTTGCCAAAGGACTTCCAGCTTCACCGGGAGCTGCCTGCGGTAAGGTTTACTTCACAGCAGAAGATGCTAAGGAAGCTCATGCAAATGGAGAAAAGGTTGTTTTAGTAAGACTTGAAACATCTCCTGAAGATATCGAAGGAATGGTAGCTTCAGAAGGAATTCTTACAGTCAGAGGCGGAATGACATCCCATGCTGCAGTTGTTGCAAGAGGAATGGGAACATGCTGCGTTGCCGGCTGCGGAGAAATAGTAGTAAATGAAGAAGAGAAATTCTTTAAGGTAAAAGATTCTGTAGTTAAAGAAGGAGATTATATTTCCTTAGACGGATCTGCAGGTAATGTATATATTGGAGCTATAAAAACAGAAGAACCGGAAATTACTGGATATTTTGGGACATTTATGGAATGGGCAGATGCTGTCAGGGTTCTTAAAGTAAGAACAAATGCAGATACTCCAAGAGATGCTAAACAGGCAGTTCATTTCGGAGCTGAGGGTATTGGTCTTTGCAGAACAGAGCATATGTTCTTTGCTGAAGACAGAATTGCAGCAGTCAGAGAAATGATTCTATCTGAAACTGTTGAGCAGAGAAAGAAAGCATTAGAGAAAATACTTCCAATGCAGAGAGAAGACTTTATTGGAATCTATGAGGCTATGGAAGAAAGACCTGTTACTATCAGATTCTTAGATCCACCACTACATGAGTTCCTTCCAACAGAAGAAGAAGATATCAAGGCATTGGCTTCTGAAATGGGAGTAACCTATGAGCAGTTAAAAGATAAGACTGCATCACTGCACGAGTTTAACCCAATGATGGGACACAGAGGCTGCAGGCTCGCTGTATCCTTCCCTGAAATAGCTGAAATGCAGACTCAGGCAGTTATAGAAGCAGCATTAGCAGTTAGAAAGAATAAGGGATATAATATTGTTCCTGAAATAATGATTCCTCTTGTTGGAGAAATAAAGGAATTAAAATATGTTAAGGATATAGTAGTTAAAACTGCAGATGATTTGATAGCAAAATCAGGAGAAGAACTTAAGTATAAAGTTGGAACAATGATTGAGATTCCAAGAGCTGCAATCACAGCTGATGAAATCGCAAAAGAAGCAGAATTCTTCTCATTCGGAACAAATGACTTAACACAGATGACATTTGGATTCTCAAGAGACGATGCAGGCAAATTCTTAGGTGATTACTATGATAAGAAGATTTATGAATTTGATCCATTTGCTAAGCTTGACCAAAAAGGTGTAGGAAAGCTTGTTAAAATGGCTGCAGAGCTAGGGAAATCTACAAGACCAGACATACATCTTGGAATATGCGGAGAGCATGGCGGAGACCCATCATCAGTTGAATTCTGCCATAATGTAGGATTAGACTATGTATCCTGCTCACCATTCAGAGTTCCCGTTGCAAGACTTGCTGCAGCACAGGCTCAGCTAAAGAATAAGAGATAAATAAATTACCGGGTTTTATCCCGGTAATTTTATTTTAAATTTATTTTCTATATGATCTAAAAAATCATTAAGAAAATTAATCTGAAGGTCATCCCGTTCCACAGCATCGTTAAGAAGCAGCGTAAAACTTTCTTTATTGCATTTATCCCTGTTCTTATAGTAATCTCTTGATATCTTCCAATACTTTTGAGGGAAGGATAAGTATGAAATTATATAAAGATAGTCATTTAAATTCAGACTATTTTCCTCCAGGTAAAGGTTGATTGATGAAATTGCTATTTCCAGGCTCCACTTTGAATTATTTCTCTTTAGAATTCTTCTTAAAAAATATGATATGTCATGGGAAACATAATCCATCCTGCATTTATCAAAATCAATCACAGAGACTGTATCCCCATTTATTAATATATTTTTATTTACGTAATCCATATGGCATAATGATTTAGTCAGCTTGCTGTGATCTATAAGGGAGGCTATTTCTACTGCTCTTTTTGAAAGAGTAAAATTATCATTGAAATTATCAGCATATATTTTTGAAAATTTATCATTATTCTTTTCACTTTTATTATATATTGATAAAAGATCATTAAAATGTTTATTATATGATGTGTATATATTTTCATATCCTTCTCTTAAAGTACTTCCATTAATAGGAGTGAAATTTTTAGATATTCTATGCATTCTTCCCAGGTTGGTAGAACATTTTATAATATGCTCTAAATTGTCATAATCACATTTTTCTCCCTGAAGCCAGTCTGTGAGAACAAAAAGCATATCTCCCCAAAGGACGTATCTTTTCTTATCTAAAGAGGGAAGAAATCTGGGAACATTTATTCCATTTCTGTACAGCCACTCTAATGCAGAATAGACAAATAAAAGGTCTTCTTTTGAAAAGTATACTTTTTTAAGGCAGTAAGCTTTATCATAATAAATTACCTTATATACAGCTCTTTGTTTTTCTGTGTTTTTAAACTTAATCTGTGAAACCTGTCCGCCTATAATATTAAATAAAGGGAGGACATTTTTTTTTATATTTTCCTCCGATAAAATCTCCTTAGAAGACATATCAGCACTCCTTAAACTATTGTTTTTAAGCGAAATCCTAGCTTTAATATAAGATATTATTTTAAACTATATAATATACATCTTAAAAAAAATAAAGGGTTTTTGACCTCTTTATAGAATTTTATATATAGGTGATATTATGGATATAAGAAAAAAGTTGGAGGATAATGAAAGAAAAATTTTAATTCCCGAAGCAGCCTTCTCTGACAGCAGCATAGGAAGAGAGAGAAAAGAGGGAAAAGATGAAGTGCGAACCTGCTATATGGTGGACAGAGACAGGATAATTCATTCTAAGTCATTCAGAAGGTTAAAGCATAAAACTCAGGTATATATTAAAACATTTGGGGATCACTATAGGACAAGGCTTACTCATACATTGGAAGTAAACCAGATAGGAAGGACAATAGGGGCATCTCTGTCGCTGAATGTGGATTTAATTGAAGCTATTTCATTAGGGCATGACATTGGACATGTGGCATTTGCCCATAATGGGGAGCAAGTACTTGACAAGCTTCTTCCCGGAGGATTCAGGCATAATGAAAACTCAGTAAGAGTCCTGAGAAAAATAGAAAAGCAGGGGAAAGGGCTAAACCTTACAGAAGAAGTATTAGACGGAATACTCTGCCACAGCGGCTTTTCAGACAGAGAGCAAAAAGCTAAAACTTTAGAAGGGCAGGTCGTTAAGTTTAGTGATAAAATAGCCTATGTAAATCATGATATTGATGATTCAATCAGAGCTGGAATATTAAATGAAGAAGATCTGCCAGAAGAATGCATTAAAGTATTAGGTAAAACCCATTCAAAACGAATTGATACACTGGTTAAAGACTGCATTTACTCAACAATGGATAACCTTAATAAGGGCATTTTAGAGGTAAGACTAAGTACTGACATACAAAGTGCTTTAACAGGACTTAGAAGTTTTATGTTTAAAAATATATATAATGGCGAAAAATTAAAGACAGAAAGAGACAAGGCTAAGTTTATTTTAAATCAGGTATTTGATTATTATATTAAAAACCCGGACAAGATGCCTGAGCTTTATGTAAGCATTGTAAAAGAAGAAGGCTTATACAGAGGAGTTTCAGATTATATAGCAGGTATGAGTGATGATTACTGCCTTCTCACCTTCAATGATATTTATGTGCCTAAGTTTGTGATTTATTAAGTTAAATAGTATGATTACCACCCACTGATTTCACAAAAGATATTGAATCTTTAACATTTTTTATATGAAAGTCTATTAAGTATTATACAATTTATTAAATAAGAAAATTTGGGCATAATAATTTATTATATATTGAAGGAAAATAGAG
>JAJBWD010000375.1:0-6897 GCA_032907345.1 Bacillota bacterium
GATTTTGCAAACTCTACATAATCATCCTGGGCATTATCTTCAATGATGCTTCTCCCTACATCCTTTCCTGTTGGTGAAGGGACACCGTCGAAATTATTTTCGATTACTCTTTGAATCCTGTCTTCCAAATCATCTGAGAGTTTAAATCCTTCTCCATTAAAAAATTTAATTCCATTATATTCCACCGGGTTATGGGAAGCTGAAATTATAACTCCTGCATCTGCATTATATTTTCTGGTCAGATATGCAATAGCAGGTGTTGGTATAACATCTACACGCACTGCCTCTGCACCTACTGACAATATACCTGAAACCAGAGCATCCTCCAGCATATCTCCTGAAATTCTTGTATCCTTACCAACCAGTATTTTCGGTTTATGTGTGCCTTTTGTTAAAACATAAGCTCCGGCTCTGCCTAATTTATATGCTGTTTCTGCCGTCAGCTCAGTATTCGCGATTCCTCTCACTCCGTCTGTTCCAAACATTCTGCTCATATTGTTACCTCCACTATTAGTATGCTCAAAAGCATGACAAAAAAATAAAATTTTAATAAACAAATTTTACCTCTATATTATTATAACCAAATAAGGGACGGTTCTCAACTAACTTTTATGAATAAAATATTTTATTGGTGAAATACTTGATTTTAGATACATTTTTTGAAGAGGAGATATGTAAATGTCAAGAAGGAAAAGAAAAAAACTAAAAAATGCCATTTATCATATTATTGTGAAAGGAATAAAAGAAGTTACTTTATTCAAGTTTCAACGGGATAAAGAAGAATATCTGAATATTTTATCAAAGTATAAGTGTATTCATCAATTTAAGATTTATGCCTACTGCATAATGAATACCCACGCCCACCTGCTTATTGAAAGCAATGGTGCGGATATCTCTGATTTCATGAAGCAGATAAATCTTTCTTATGCAATTTATTATAATAGTACATACAAAAGAGAAGGTCATGTATTTAAAGACAGGTTTAAAAGCAAAATAGTTTACAATAACAAATATTTGGCTAATTCAGCTGCTTACATTCATAAAAATCCAAAGAGTATTCCTGGCTATAAAGATAAGTTGGAAAATTATAAGTATTCCAGTCTGGGTATCTATATGAATTTGAGAGAAGACAGAAGAAATCTAATCAATTATGATAATGCGGACGTGATTATGCCTGATATAAAACAAGATTTAAATAGCCAGGACTGGGATTCATTACTGGCTGATGATGACAATTTAGAAAGTAATGAAAACAAACTTACTTTTTATAAAAATAAGATGAATTATTTAAAGAGAAATATTAAGCCTGAGAATATAATAAGATTCGTAAAAAACAGTTTGAATTTAGCGGAAAATCAAGTGGGTTTAGGAAAAAGACGGGAAGCTGTTGAATGCGGAATATGTATTTTATTAATCCATTCTTTTTCAGGTATATATTATAAAGATATTTTTAATGTATTACCTATTGTTTCTAATAAACCAATAAATATTCTTAGGGATTTAGGCTACAAATACATATTCAAAGAACCAATTATATCAGATTTTATTAATAAATTTGTGAGTGAAGTATACTAATTAAAAAATTTAAAACAGCAATATTTCTTTTTTATATAGTTTTTAATATGGACAAGCCTATGTTTTTTTATAATTATTATAAAAAAAACACAAAAAGGAAGATTAAATAATTTAAGCTTCCTTTTTTATACAGCTGTTATTCATTGGCTGGTTTAAAGAACCGTCCCTAATGAGTTCCTAATACGCCAAGCATTCGGCAGTGTTTTTCTACTTTCATAAATATAAAGCTGCCTAAGAACGAAAAAGCTACCATGGTTATCAGCACTATCACAAACTCTTTTCTCAAACTAAAAATAGGTATTTGATTGATAAGAAGTGCACGGCTGCTGTCATATATATATGTGAGAGGCAGAATTAATGATATAATAAGGAAACCAAATGGCAGAACTTTTACTGGAAAATATCCTCCTGCAAGTCCTGAAACCAATGAATTTGTAACATCTATTATTCCATTTGCTTCTTTAATTAATAAAACTACTGCTCCTATTGCTAGCCCAAATCCAAGCATTCCTATTAGTCCTGGAATCAGGAACAAAATTGCTGTTAAAACATTGTTATTAATATTAAATCCGAAAATATAGTGGCAAACTATACCTGTCAAAATGATTTCAAAAGTAGCTGCTGTCATTTGAAATGAAGATTTACTTATCATAAGGGTGATTCTGCTGACAGGAGTGCTCCAATTTGATTCCAAAACTCCTTCCCTCATTTCATCTTTTAAAGAAAATCCCATTGACCAAAATATTGTAGATACATAGCAGCTAATCATATAACCTATAACTAAAAACCCTATATAATCTGAATTTCCTGTATATTTAGAAAACCCGCTTAATTGACCATTGGAAGAAAATGCTTTAGCCATAAAATAAAAGGGAGTTAACCACATTATTGGATCAAATAATGTCATGATAAAGTTTATAGGGTATCTAAAATATATTTTCATGCTTATTAAAAATCTTGCATTGAATGCAATTATATTTCTTTTAATACTATCCACTATTTTCTCCTCCCTAAAATCTCTCTAAAGAGCCTGAATTTCTGACTAATTTTTCTGTTCGAAGAAAGGCAAGCCTGCCTAATATCCAGAGAACCGTCCCTTCTGCCAGACATAGCAGAAGGTTTGTAGATGCGGCTTTTAGTCCCAGCCCGGCAATCATTATTTGGCGGGAAGCCTGTATTCCATAGGTAAATGGTATGAATTTTGATAATACTATCATCCAGCCCGGCATTATTGAAACAGGAAAAGTTATTCCGCAAAGTATCATAAGCATCCCTCTTGCCACATTTACTGCTGCATTTGCCTGCTTGAACCAAAGAATTAATGAGGCAAAAAGCATTCCAAGTCCATAAACTCCAGGAATTATCACAGCAAAAATCACTAACCAGCCTAAAATTCCGCCAGTAAAATTAATGCCATATATGATTTTATATTCAATTATAGATACAATTGTCATAAACACACCAGTTAACAGATTTGAGATGGAACCTCCAATTAATATATCAAATCTATTTATAGGCGTCAGCCAGTTTGCCTCTAAGGTTCCTCTTAGCTGTTCTTCTCTAAGATAGGTACCATAACTCCAGAGAGTAATGTTTACCCACATCCATATCATAGTTCCAATTACTATATATCCCTTATAATTTGCTGTCCCTGTTGTTATTTGGAAACTTGTAATACCTGACTGATCAGGCCCTGCCATTGCTAAAGCACTCAAAATATAAACCAGGGGGAATATAAGGGGCCATATTAGCAATTGGAATATCCAGGCAGGATACCTGACAAGCTGTATAAAATCTTTTCTAAAAACAGCAAATATTACTCTTAGTCTGTTCAATGCTTTCACCTACTCTCTTAAGGACTTACCGGTCAAGGTAATGAACACATCCTCCAGGGACGGTTCTAAAACATTAAAGTTTTCAACTATAAGATTATCTTTGGAAAGTACGTCAATAACCTTCTGAATCATGTCATCACCATTTGTATGATATATCTTTAAAACATAATTCCTTTTTTCTTCATCATATTTTAAAATTACATTTTTTACTTCTTTTATTTCCATTATTTTATCTTTAATAGAATCCTTAGCAAATTTAAGCTCAATTCTTATCTTTTTAATATCATCAATGCTGTTTTTAAGCGCCTTGGGTGTATCTAAAGCGATAATTTTGCCGCCATCTATAATTGCTATTCTATCGCTTAGGAAATCCGCCTCTTCCATATAATGAGTAGTCAGTAAAATTGTTTTGCCCTGATTCTTAATATCTAAGATTATTTCTCTTAAATTTCTTGCTGACTGAGGATCAAGACCAAGTGTGGGCTCATCCAGCAGAACTACATCAGCATCAGGGATTAATGCCTTCCCTAATGCAACTTTTTGTTTCATGCCTGTAGAGAATTTTTCAACTAAAACATCTGCTTTTTCAATCAAATCCAGTTTGGTTAATATCTCTTCTGCTCTTTTTTTAGCTTCTTTTCTTTTAAATCCATAAAGTGCGGCAAAGTACTCCAGGTTTTCTCTTGCAGTCAATTTCCAGTATACACTTCTGTCACCAGCAAGAACCGTCCCTATACATCTAAGCGCTTTTGTAGGGTTTTTGTCCACATCTATACCCATTACCTGAACTGTTCCTGAAGTAGGTCTAAGCAAACCTGTTATCATCTTTATGGTAGTGGTTTTGCCAGCACCATTTGGACCTAAAAGACCGAATATTTCACCCTTTTGTATTGAAAATGAAACCCCATCCACAGCTTTAAATTCTTTTTTCTCTATAGTTTTTAAAAATTTTTTCTTTTTTGTAATAAATGATTTTTTTAAATTAATGACTTCTACGGCATTTTCCATAATTACCTCCCAATACCCTAACCCTAAATTGTTATCTTCACTTCTTCTCCGTCTCCTGACACCACGTGAACCAATACTAACCCCTTATAACTTTTTAACATTTTAAGTCCTTTGCTAAGCTCTTTGAAATCAATCATCTCAACGTACTGACGTTTATCCTGAGGGACGGTTCTTAAAATAAGATTTGAACCGGACACCCTGAGGCCAAACTCTATAAGCCAAAATGGAGCCGGAATTGTAAATTTTTTATTATGATCTTTTATAAAAATCCTCATCATATCACCTATTCAATAACTATAGTAACTGTTTCTCCCTCTTCAGTAGTTACATTTACAATTTCCCCTTCTAATCCGTTGCTTATTGCCTCCAGTATAGCCTGTATATCAATGTCAGCATATTCCTTCATCCCTGGTATTGATTTTATTGCGCCGCCAATGCTCTTTATAACCTTAATCGGCATGTTTACATTAACTTTGTCCTTACCTCCTGATACTCTGATTTTAAGCATTTTATCACTGTAATTTGCAGGGACGGTTCTCTCTTTTTCTTCTGATGTTTTAATGGCATCGATTAATTCTGTTGCCTTGTCAGTATCAATTTTACCCTCTTCTACCATTTTCATTATCTTCATGATATCTTCCTTCATTTATAATCCTCCTTATAATTTCATCATTTTTAATGCTTCATCGGGAGTTATTTCTCCCTTTTCCAACATCTCTACAATTTCACTGTTTTTGCTTTGCTCTTTTTGGGTTACCTTATATCCTAAGGCTTCTATTACGTCGTCTAGTTTTGCTCTAACTGTTGGGTAAGAAATTTTTAGTTCTCTCTCAACATCTTTAATATTTCCTCTGCATTTTAAGAAAATCTCTATAAAATTTAGCTGGTCGTTATTTAGATATTCAAATTTTGACAGAGCAAATTCATTTTCAATTACTGTACCGCAGCTGCCGCATTTTAATTTTATAGCTCTCAAATTTGATCCGCATACAGGACATTTGCTTAATACCTTATATGACATACCTTCACCTCTTTCCCTTATAATTTAATTATATTCAATATATTTAATTTTGCAATAGATATTTTAAATAATTTTCATTAATTTTATTAATATTCTTAATTTATATATTAATAATTTTAATTTTCTTCTTTAAATTTTTCAAAAAATAAAAAGATGGCCCTATAAGCCATCTTTAAATTACACTATTTAGCGTATTCTGCTCCTTTTTCAAGGGCTAATTTATTTACTTCAAAGAACTGAGCCTTTCCGTGATCCTTCAAAGCCTGGAGAACCGTCCCCATAGAAACGACTCCTGTTTTGGCAACCAGTGCGCCAAGAAGAACCATGTTTGCTATTTTTTTATTTCCCATTTCTTCTGCTATGGTTTGAGCCGGAATCTTAATAACTTCTATATCGTTTCTTTCTATGTCTCTGTTAATCAGATCGCAGTCTATTATAAGAAGTCCGCCCTTTTTAATTTTATCTTCAAATTTATCAAGGGATGGTCTGTTCATAACAACTACAGAAGAGGCTTTAGATACTATTGGAGAACCAACCGGCTCGTCTGAAATAATAACTGAGCAGTTTGCTGTTCCTCCTCTCATCTCAGGTCCATAGGAAGGCAGCCAGGAGACATTAAGGTTTGCATCCATTCCTGCATAAGCCAAAAATTTACCCATGGACAGAATTCCCTGTCCTCCAAATCCTGCAAATATTATATCCTGAGTTGCCATAATTACGCCTCCTTATCTGTGGTGTCTTTTTTAACACCTAGTTCATAGTAAGGAATCATATTTTCCCTAAGCCATTTAAAGGCTTCCTTTGGTGATAAGCCCCAATTTGTCGGGCAAATTGAGAGTACTTCAATAAGAGAGAAACCTTTTCCGTCAAGCTGCGCCTGAAAGGCCTTTTTAATAGCTTTTTTTGCCTTTATTACATTTGGAACTGAATCCACTGAAACTCTTTCTATATAGCAGGCTCCTGTTAATGTGGAAAGCATCTCAGATACTCTTACCGGGAAACCGGCCAGCTTTGTGTCTCTTCCATAAGGAGTAGTTTCTGTAACTTGTCCAGGAAGAGTGGTTGGTGCCATCTGTCCTCCTGTCATTCCATATATACAGTTATTAACAAATATTGTGGTTATGTGCTCTCCTCTTGTTGCAGCATGGACAATTTCAGCGGTTCCTATAGCTGCCAAGTCTCCGTCTCCCTGATAGGTAAATACTACTTTATCGGGATTAGATCTTTTTATTCCTGTAGCAACTGCAGGGGCTCTTCCGTGAGCAGCCTCAAACATATCACAGGCAAAGTAATTATAAGCCAAAACTGAACATCCAACAGGGGCTACCCCTATGGTCTTATCTAAAATACCCAGCTCATCAATTACTTCAGCTACTAATCTGTGAATTATACCATGTGTACATCCAGGGCAATAATGTGTAGGTACGTCAAGCAAAGCATCTGGTTTTTTAAATACAA
>JAJBWD010000376.1:0-8936 GCA_032907345.1 Bacillota bacterium
ATAAAAGAACTTTATAGGTTATTATTTGAATTACAAATGAAAAATGCGGTAGAATGTATAAACGGTAACTTTTATACCAGATTAAAGAGCTAAAATATAGGGGGTGCTAAGCATGGCACAAAATTTAGTAATAGTAGAATCACCAGCCAAAGCAAAAACCATAGCAAAGTATTTAGGAAAAAACTATAAAGTTGAGGCTTCCATGGGACACGTAAGGGATCTTCCTAAGTCTCAGCTGGGTGTTGATATAGATAATAACTTCACTCCTAAGTATATTACTATAAGGGGAAAAGGTGATCTTTTAAAGAAACTGAGATCTGAAGCCAAGAAAAGCGACAAAGTATATCTGGCAACGGACCCTGACAGAGAAGGGGAGGCTATTTCATGGCACCTGGCAAACCTTCTTAACTTGGATGAAAGCAAAGACATAAGAATAGAATTTAATGAAATTACAAAGACAGCAGTTAAAAATGCCATAAAATCACCGCGAAGATTAAATAATAATTTAATAGATGCCCAGCAGGCCAGAAGGATACTAGACAGACTTGTTGGATATAAAATAAGCCCTATTCTCTGGCAAAAAGTTAAATGGGGCCTTAGTGCAGGAAGAGTTCAGTCTGTTGCCCTTAAGATGATATGTGACAGGGAAAAGGAAATAAATGAGTTCACTCCAAAGGAATACTGGACAATTGACTGTGAACTTTCAAAGGAAAATGCAGTAAAAAGTTTTACCGGTAAGTTAACTTCTTTCAAGAATAAAAAGATAGAAATTAAAAATGAAGAAGAAGCAGTAAAAATAGAAAAGGATCTGAAAACTGGTACCTTTTCAGTAAATTCTGTTAAATCATACAGCAAGACAAAAAATCCTCTTCCTCCATTTACAACAAGTACGCTTCAGCAGGAAGCTTACAAAAAGCTTAATTTCCCAACTAAAAAAACCATGATGCTGGCACAGCAGCTTTACGAAGGTATAGAAATAAAAGGATATGGAACAATTGGACTTATTACATACATGAGGACGGACTCCTTCAGAATTTCCAGTGAAGCTCAGGACTTAGCATCAAAATTCATAAAGGAAACCTATGGGGAAAAATATCTTCCTGAAGTTCCCAGAATTTATAAGGGAAAGAAAAACATCCAGGATGCCCACGAAGCAGTAAGGCCAAGTATGATTGAGATAACACCGGCTGCTGCTGAAGAAAGCTTAAAAAGAGATCAGTATAAGCTTTACAATCTTATTTACACCAGATTTATTGCCAGCCAGATGGCTTCATCACAGCTTCAGCTTACATCAATAGATATAAAAAATGGAGATTATTCTCTTAAAACCAGCGGGTCAAAGGTAACTTTTGATGGTTTTATGAAAGTATATGAATATAAAACAGAAGAGGAAAAAGAGTCTCAGCCCATTCCAGCTTTAAATCAGGGGGATATATTAACAGAGAAAAATATTGATAAAAAACAGCATTTTACTCTTCCTCCAGCCAGATACTCAGAGGCTTCCCTTGTAAAATCTCTTGAGGAAAACGGAATAGGAAGACCAAGTACCTATGCTCCTATAATATCCACCATACTGGACAGAAAGTACATTGAAAGAGACAAAAAGACACTAAAACCAACAGAACTGGGGGACATAGTAAACAATATTGTCAGCGAATACTTTAAACAGATAGTAGACATGGAGTTTACCGCTTCAATGGAAGATAAACTGGATTATATTGAAGAAGGCAAAAACAGCTGGACAGAAGTTGTTAAAACCTTCTATGAACCTCTTAAAGAATCCATAGAGATTGCTGAAAAAGAAGTTTCAAAGATAACAATTGAGGATAAAGTAACTGATATAAAATGTGATAAATGCGGAAGATTCATGGTTATTAAAGAAGGACGATTCGGCAGGTTCCTGGCATGCCCCGGCTACCCCGAATGCAAGAATACAAAGCCAATAGTAGAAGAACTTAACGTGCCGTGTCCTAAATGCGGAGGCAAGGTATTAGTTAAAAGGAGCAAAAAAGGGAAGAAATTCTTTGGATGCAGCAATTATCCCGACTGTGATTTTGTTTCCTGGTATGAACCTGCAGAAACAAAATGCCCGGTATGCGGCACATATATGTATAAAAAATGGAGTAAGGGAAAAGGCGAATACCTGGAATGTTCAAACGAATCCTGCAAAAATAAAATATATCCGGAGCCTGAAACTAAAACTAAAAACTAGTTGAATATACCATTTAATTATGTTATTATGAAACAAGTTAGAGAAACAATTCAAAATTTTTAAACAATTCACTTAAGATAAGGAGGAAATTCAATGACAACTTTACTTAGCAAAACAAGAAAGCTAAATAAAATTCTTCAGAAATCCGGTGCAGAGCCAGTGGTTTTTGATGATATATCTAAGTTGTTAAGCGAAGTTTTAGATTGTAATGCTTATATAATAAGTAGAAAAGGGAAAGTTCTTGGATACAATCTTTTCCAGGGCTTTGAATGCAGATATGTAAAAGAAGAAATATTATCTCAGATGAAATTTCCCGATTCATACAACGATAAACTTTTAGCTATACAAGAGACACAGGAAAACCTGCCCAATGACGGTCTTTGCGTTTTTGATACAGAAGAGAACTGCAACGTTAGTAATAAATTATCCACTATAGTTCCTGTAATCGGCAACAGAGAAAGGTTAGGTACCGTTCTTCTTGCCAGGTTTGACAAGAATTTTGATGAGGATGATTTAGTTTTGGCAGAGTACAGCGCCACAATTATTGGCATGGAGATTTTACGCTCAAAACAGGGAGAAATAGAAGAAGAGGTAAGAAAGAAGGCTGTGGTTCAGCTTGCTATCGGAACTTTATCTTATTCAGAATTTGAAGCAGTAGAACATATATTCAATGAACTGGACGGAAACGAAGGACTTCTGGTTGCTTCAAAAATAGCGGACAAGGTTGGAATAACCAGATCAGTTATAGTAAATGCGCTGAGAAAATTTGAAAGTGCCGGTGTAATCGAATCCAGGTCCCTGGGTATGAAGGGAACTCATATAAAGATACTTAATGACAAACTTTTAGAAGAATTAAAGAAAGTTAAATAATGCAGGGAATGCTGTTGGCATATATATTATGTCAACAGTTTTTTTTATAAAAAAAGCAAATAATAAGGATGAAAGCTGAATAAAATTTAACTTTCACCCTTAATTATTATTAATCTATAAGCTGCAATAAAGATAATGAATAAAATGCAGGCCTAAATGAACATTGTTAATAATGTAACCTAATCAGCTGTACTGAAAATTAGAACAATTTAGTTCTCAGCCATGGAAACGATTTAATCTTTTGCAATTTCACAGTAAATGATACAATATCATTACAAAATAAAGTTTAATCTTGGTTTTCAGTATGATTTAAGAAACTGGTACAATTCTAACGGGCTCTATATAAAAAGAATAAACAAAACTTTATAAAAACATTGTTAATAATTTAGACTTGTTTGATAATACTAAAAATTAGAACAATTTAATTCTAGGTACTGGAAACGATTTAATCTTTTACAATTCCACGGTAAATGTTACAGTATCATCAGAAAATATAAGTACTGAGAGGTGTTAGATTTGTATAAAAGAACTTGTGAAATTATAAAAATCATATATGAAAGACCGAATAAGTTTGATATCAAGGAACTAGCACAATTCTTTAGTGTAGGAATAAAAACAATACAGGCAGATATCCAGGAAATAAATGAATATTTTAATTCTAAAGGAATTGCTTCATTAGAAATAACGGATAACAGATTCTCTATAATAAGAACAAATAAATCATTATATGAGACACTTAATACTTTAAGTTTTTATGATTATAAGCTATCAAAGGATGAACGTTTGATAATAGAAGCTCTTTTACTTATATTTACTCCTGAACACATCACTTTATCAAATATTGCCGAATTTATGTATGTATCCCGCTCAACTGTTATAGGTGATTTAAAATATCTGAATGATTATTTAAGTGGCTATGATCTTTCAACAAATGCTATGTCAAACACCGGAATATGTATTAATGGACTTGAAATGCATATAAGAGATTTATTTATAAACATTTTAAAAAAGTATGATTATTTATACAGCTTATTTTCCCATCAGGAAGGAATAAGAAATGTAAATGTGGGAGTTAACGCCAGAGAAAAAAATATAATCCTTCAAAACCTTACAGCTGAAGCAGAAAGGTATTCAGAGCTTCAGCTGACAGAATATTCCTTCAATATGCTGGTAAATTATTTGTATATGGCGATTTTTAGAATTAAATCAGATAAATATCTTGAAAAATATGAGCAAAAGAATTCAGATGCCGGTAATAAATTAATCGAGAGACTGTATAAACTTGTATTTCAGCATTTTAATTTTGAAGATAATGAAAATGAATTGGCATATATGAAAGGCTTTTCTTCCAGTTTAACGTACTTGAAAAAAAACAACAATTTAGACAGCAGCAAGGAGATAGTCAAAATACAAACTATAACCAGATTATTTATCATGAATGTGTCTAAAGCTTTAAATCTTCCATTATATAGAGATTATGAACTTTTTCAAAGCTTATCTAATCATTTAGAAAGAATATTTAATGACGGATTTGTTAATTTCACCGAAAATGACGAGATAAATGTGATTCTGGAAAAATATGATGATATAAAAAAAGTTGTTACCGAAAACATAGATATTATAGAACAATATGTAAACAGAACTATTACTGCTGAAGAAATTTCCTATGTGGTTATATATATTTGTGCTTCCATTGAAAAGATGAAGACTCAAACAACTATGTGTAATGTAATTTTAATATGCAATAGTGGTATCGGAACAAGTCAGCTGCTTAAATCAAAACTTCTTGAAAGGTTTGATTTCAATATTATAAATGTCATACCTAAGCATAGACTTAAAGATTCATTAAGCAGCCAAGTGGACTTTATTATTTCCACTGTGGACCTGGAAGATATTGATATTCCATATATTAAGATATCTCCCCAAGTAACCGACAGCGATTTTCTCAGAATGAGAAAATTGATTGATGATTATGGCTTTAATAACTCTGAGAAATTAAATAAAAATGATTATTCAGATATTATCAGTAAAATAAAGCCCATAGTAAATAATCAGGAGCTGCTTGATGTAATTAAAGAAGGGTTAAATAATTATTTCAGCAAAAAGAATAAGGTAGTTTTAAGCCTTTCAAATCTGTTAACAGAAGAGTTTATTCAATTAGATGTGGAAGCAGATACATGGCAGCAGGCAATAGTAAAGGCTTCAGAAAATTTATTAAATAAGGGATATATAAATAATAATTACGTAGAATCCATGATTAAAAATGTTGAAGAAAATGGTCCTTATATTGTGATTTCAGAGGGATTTGCAATTCCTCATTCAGCTATTGATGAAGGGGGATTGAGATTAGGTTTTAATTTAGTAAGATTAAAAAAGCCTGTGGTTTTTAATGCCGGTATTTTTGATCCTATTAAATATTTATGTGTTATAAATGCCGTAGATAATGAAAAGCATTTAAATGCGCTGTTTAACTTGATTAATTTGCTTCAGATCTGCGAATTTAAAGAAGCTTTAAATAAAGCTGAAAGCAGTAAAGATGCAGCAAAAATAATAGAACTATTCGAAAGAAGAATACAATAAAAATTTGGAGGTAATTAAAAATGTTTTTTAGTGAAGAAATAGCTTTTTTTAATCAATCCTGCAGCAGCAAAGAAGACGTCCTGAAAAAATTAGCAGATCAATTTTTAGTGAAAGGCCTTGTAAAGGACACGTTTTATCAGGCTGTTATTGACAGAGAAAAGGTTTATCCAACAGGTTTAAATATAAATGGCATTGGTGTAGCAATTCCCCATACAGATGGAATTCATATAATTACACCTCAGATTGGATTTATGTCTTTAAAAGAACCAGTAACTTTCAAGGACATGGCAGATGATCAGAATGAAGTACAGGTAAAGACCATTTTTATGCTTGGACTGCTAAAATCAGAACAGCAGATTGAAATGCTTCAGAAACTGGTTGACTTATTTCAAGATGAAGCATTACTGAAAAATGTTATAGATTGTAAAAATATTGATGAATTTAAGAACATAATGAAAAAAGCTAATATTGAATAATAAATGTTTAAGGAGTTGATATCTTGTTAGTTTCATCAAAAGAATTATACAATGCAGCAAGAAAAAATAATTTTGCCATACCAGCAGCAAATTTTGTGGATCAGAATTCCATTAAAGCCTATATAGAAGTTGCAGAAAAATTAAATTTACCTCTTATTTTAGCCTTTGCAGAAGCACATAAGAACTATTTATCATTTGATGAGGCATTATTATTAGGTAAATACTATGGTGAAAAGGCAAAGGTACCGGTAGTACTTCATTTAGATCATGGTACCACTAAAGAATTAATATTCAGAGCTATAGATGAAGGTTTCAATTCAGTAATGATAGATGCTTCCATGGATTCCTTTGAGGAAAATGTAAGAAAGACAAAAGAAATTGTAGAGTATGCTCACCTGAAAGGTGTAGTTGTTGAAGCTGAAATAGGACATGTTGGCGGCGGAGAAGACTACAAAAGCAAGGATGACAGCGACAGTATTTATACCACTGTTGAAGAAGCAAAGAAATTTACTGAACTTACTGATGTAGATTCTCTTGCAATATCTATAGGAACAGCTCATGGAGCTTACAAAGGAACACCGGTTATAGATTTTGAAAGATTAAAAGAGATCAGAGCTGCTATAGATACTCCTTTGGTTCTTCACGGAGGTTCATCATCCGGAGATGATAATCTTGAAAGATGCGCCTTAGGCGGAATAAGCAAAATAAATATATACACAGATTTTGTAACTGCTGCACTTAAAAAATCACAAAGTGCAAAATTCAGCGATTATTATGATCTGAGAGATGCCCTGAAAGATGGCATGAAAGAATGTTTGGAACACTATTATGGTGTATTTCATACAAAAGAATTTAAATAAGGAAGTGATAAAATGAGAAAAATTGGTACACCATTTTTCATATGCAACCCTAAATCATATTTATACGGAGAAGAAAGCTTACAGCTGGCATTAGCTGCAGATAAGCTTGCTGAGAAGTATGGAGTTGAGATATTCTTTACTGCACCTTTTGCAGATTTAGCTAATATCAAAGCTCATACAAAAAATATTATAGTTACAGCACAGCATATGGACTCATTAGTACCGGGAAGAGGAATGGGGCATGTACTGCCGGAATCATTAAAGGCAGCCGGTGCTGAAGCAGTATTTTTAAATCATGCAGAGCACTCTCTCACATTAACTGCATTGGTAAAGACCATAAAAAGAGCAAAAGAACTAGGAATTATAACTATTGTTTGTGCAGACTGTTTAGATGAAGCAGCAGCTATTGCCAAGCTAAGCCCTGATATATTATTATGCGAACCTACTGATTTAATTGGAACCGGAAAGACAAGCAGTTTTGATTATATAATAGAAACTACAAACAAGATAAAAGAAATAGATAAAAATATTTTAGTAATGCAGGCTTCCGGAATAAGCACCGGTGAGGATGTATATAATACAATTATTCATGGTGCTGATGGAACAGGCGCAACAAGCGGAATACTTAATGCTCCTGACAGGGCAAAAAGACTGGAAGAAATGATTCTGGCAATTGTAAAAGCTAAAAGTGAAAAATAGTATTCGATCTGGGGTCTGAGTTAAGAATAGACAGAATCTATCTTAAGGGCAGTAAATAAAGCATAAATAGGAGGCCGTAATATGAATATTTATAAAGAACAAATTACTTTAACATCTCATGGGAAAACCCCAAGCTTTTTTGATATCACTCCTTCCGTAAAAGAAGCAATCAAAAAAAGCAAAATTCAGAATGGTATCTGTACTGTAATTTCGCCCCATACCACCTGTTCAGTATTCTTTGAAGAATTCGTTCATGATTATAATGAAAATGGTGATGAATTTCTTCAAGCTGATTTAAATAATGTACTTCAAAAAATCATACCGGACAATATTGCAGAAGGGCAATATAACTATCCCGGTGAAAAGCATTACGAAGCTGTTGCAGAATGGCCGGATGCAGAAGCCTATCTCCCAAATGGGGACCGTTCTGCCCTCTTCAACTGTGATGCACACTTAAAAGCAACATTGCTTGGTTCCAGCCAGGTATTCGAGGTTGATAATGGAGATTTGGGAGTTGGAGTGACTGGTTATATTTATTTTGTAGATTTTGATCGTACAAGATCCCGAAATCGTAAATGTAAAATCATCGTTTTAGGTGAATAATTTTAAATCCTTTATTAATTAGTTAATTTTAGTCCGCGGATTATTTTAAATTTAAATATTCATTTCATGCTTATCCTCATGAAATAAGCATGCAAAAATATATGTTATGATTATTACATTTTTGCAAAAGATAAATTCGTATAAAGTTTGAAAACGATTATAATTTTATAATCAGCCAAATTAAATAATAATATTATTATTATAAAATTTATGAAAGGAAAGTGACTGGATATGAAAAGAATATTACTGGCATGCGGCTCAGGGGTATGCACTTCTACAGCAGCAAGAATTAAGGTTGAAAAGATACTGGATGCTAACGGCTTCAAAGGACAGTATAAGGTAGATCAGTGTAAGATAGCTGAAGTACCATCAAAATCTGCTAACTTTGACTTTGTTATAGCAACAACCATGAAACCGGATGGAGTTAAAGTTCCATTTTTAAATGGTATCTGCTTCCTGACAGGCGTTGGAATTGATAAGGTTACAAAAGAAATACTAGAACTTATGAAAAAATAAATTATCCCAATTAAAATAATTTAAAGAGGTGGAAATTATGTCATATATATTAAGTTTCTTTAATTACATTCAGAGCTTAGGCGCAACAGTTATGATGCCTATTATAATATGCATTTTCGG
>JAJBWD010000377.1:0-3879 GCA_032907345.1 Bacillota bacterium
AGAATTTATAAGTTCAATTATATTACACAAATACAAAATATTAAGATTTATTATATTTATTAGGAGGAATTATAATGGGTGTTAAGGATTCATTGGAAAAGGCATCAAAACAGGCATTAATAAAGCAGGTAATAAAGCTTTTAGAAAAAGATCCGGAAAAAAACATAGACAAAATTTTTAATTTGGCGAAAAAGGCATTAAATGAAGATGATTTAGCCAGGGTAAATGTGGTTTATGAATATTATAATAATAATAAACCAACCCATGATTTTATCCAGAATATTTTAAAAAATACTAATAAGAAATGCTTAGAGAAGATATTCACAAATTTCATAGCTAATGCATCCTGGATAGGGATACCAAAGAGAGCAAAGGTTATGGAAGAGGAAGGAACAAAGCTTCCCTTTGTTATACTGTTGTCCCCATCAATGAGATGTAATTTAAGATGTACAGGCTGCTATGCTGCAAACTATTCAAAGGATGATGATATTCCCTTTGAAGAAGTTGACAGAATAATTGGAGAAGCAAGAGACTTAGGAATTTACTTTTTCATAATCCTGGGCGGAGAGCCTTTCTTTAATGAATATATGCTGGATATTTATGAAAAATATAATGACTGTATGTTTGTACCATTTACAAATGGAACGCTGTTTAATGATAAACTGTCAGATAAAATAGCAAGTCTTGGAAATGTTATGCCTATGTTCTCATTGGAAGGCTTTAAAGAAGAAACAGATGGAAGAAGAGGAGCAGGAACCTTTGATAAGGTTATGAAGGGAATGGATATGCTTAAGGAAAGAGGAGTTCTCTTTGGAGTTTCTTCTGCAACCTCAAGGAATAATATAAATACAGTAAGCTCTGACCAATATATAGATATGCTGATAGAAAAAGGTGCTAAAATGTGCTGGTACTTTATATTTATGCCGGTGGGAGAAAATCCTGATGTAGATTTAATGCTGACTCCGGAGCAGAGAATCTTGCTGGGGAGAAGAACAAGAGCAATCAGAACATCAAAGCCATTCTTTACAATTGACTTCTTCAATGATGCTCCATACGTAGGAGGATGTATTGCAGGAAAATACTACTGCCATATAGATTCTCATGAGGATGTAGAGCCATGTATATTTGCTCACTTTGCTATTGATAACCTGAAAAATAAGAAACTTATTGAAGTATTCAGAGGACCATTCTTTAAAGAATTAATAAGCAGGCAGCCTTATAATAAGAATATGCTGAGACCCTGCATGATGATAGATAATCCTAATGTAGTAAGAGAAGTAGTTGCTAAGGTAAATGCATATCCTACAGATAAGGGTGCAGAAAAGATGATAAAGGATAAGGAATTTATGGCTAAAATGGATAAACTGGCAGCTGATTTTCAGCCTGTTGCAGATAAAGCCTGGAAGGATGACTTCAATGAAAAAGGAAATGTAGGAATGTCAAAAGGCTAAAGCTTCAGATAAAGCTACTTTATAAAATCTATAAAGAATGTAAAAATAGTCTGTTTCCGGGAAGGAGACGGACTATTTGTTTATGTACAGCAGTATAAAATTTAATGATATTTAATTTTCATATTAGTATATATTGATAACTATATTAAAAAATGGTATATAATTGTTTTAGAATAAATTCAGGATATATTTGTCACGGGGAGATTTTAAATGAAAGGCTTATATACAGAAAGAATCACGGATAATGGTCATATAAATATGTGTGGAAGAGAAGACTTTTTTTGAAAATCACGATACTGCTTTATATTTGTGCAATGTGAGGTGATGAATTGTCACATAATACAGATAGATTATTTGATTTTGAATACATAGATGAAGAAGATATTCGCGCTATTTTCTCCAAATACAACCGCCGGCTTCTGATTAAAAATATATCTCCAATTACAACCGGAATGAGTACAAGCAATTATATAGTTGAAGCAGGGGGCCAAAAGTATTTGCTTAAAGTATATCCTAAATATAATGACCATAGCGATATTGAAATAGCAGCTTATAAGCACGCTCACTATATTATAAAAGTACCCCAGGTTCTGTATTTTGATAAAAGTAAAACTATAATAGATAATACTTTTGCGATTTTTCAATACATTGATGGATTGACATTGGGGGAGTATATATCCAAAAAAAAAGTTTTCCCAGACAATGCTGCCTATAAAGTCGGAGGTATGCTTGCGTTATTACATAGAAAGGAATACAGTTGTACAGCACTGCTTAATGTTGATTTAGGTGTTAAGAAACAAATAACAAAGTTTGAAAATCAATATGAATTCTTTCTTGATGGAATGCCGGGAAAACATTTGGATAAAATAGTAAAGCGGGATTTAGGACATTTCATTGAGGCTAATCGCCGCTTAATAGAGCAAATATCCGAAAAAAATGTATTCTGTCATGGTGATTTTACACCTTCCAATATTCTTATAGATGTATACGATACACCCTGGTTTATTGATTTTGAATATTGTTTTTCTGTGCCGTGCTATTATGACATTGGAAAATTTTTTAGGACCCGGGAGAATTATTCAGAATATATAGATGATAAAATAAAAAGCAATTTTGCTGCTGGATATAATGCTGTGAGCCAAAGGACATTACCAGAAGATTGGTATAAGCTATCAAAAATAGCGGATATAGCAGTAATGCTGGCATTGATAAACAGAGAAAATATTCAGAGGGATTGGGTTGAGGAAATTGAAGAAGAAATCATCATGACAATGAATATGAAGTGATGCAAGCCATTATTCTCACCAGGTAAGAAAATATTGAAGTGAGCTGTCCCACGATGACAGATAGTAAACCGAATTCTAAGGCTAATGAATATTTAAGCAAAGCAAAAAAGTGGCAGAAAGAAATGGAAAAATTGAGAATGATCCTTCTTGATTGTCTCCTCACCGAAGAATTCGAGTGTGGTAAAACTTGTTACATTTTCCAGGAAAATAACGTAGCAATAATAATTGGATTTAAAGAATATTGTGCGCTTTCGTTTTTCAAAGGTTCCCTGTTTAAAGATTTAGGCGGTATCCTGGTAAGCCCTGGGGAAAATTCGCAATCATCATGCCAGATCTGGTTCACCGGTGTTCAGGAAATAGCTGAAAAGGAAGCCATCCTGAAAGACTATATTCATGAAGCCATTGAAGTAGAAAAAGCCGGCTTGAAAGTAAATTTTAAAAAGAGTACAGAATTCATGATTCCTGAAGAATTTCAAAATAAATTAGATGAATTGCCTGCTTTGAAAACTGCTTTTGATGCATTGACACCGGGACGGCAGAGAGCGTACATTCTTTATTTTTCAGCACCCATACAATCCAAAACGAGAGTATCAAGGGTTGAAAAATGTATGCAGCAGATTCTAGAAGGAAAGGGGTTACAGGATTAGTACATTTTTATCAGATGAAATTAAATGAATATCTGTAAGTTGAAGAAGCTTTGTATATTTGCTAATATAAATTTATATAAATTAAATTTGAAATTCAGGCAAAGATAAATGAGGTGAAATTATGCCGTCTACCATAAATGATGTTGCAAAGCTTGCAAATGTATCTATAACCACAGTATCCAGGGTTATAAATGATAATTATCCTGTAAACAGGGAAACCAAGGCAAGAGTATTAAAGGCTGTTGAGGAGCTTAATTATAAACCCAACATGATGGCCAGAAGTCTGATTACAAAAAAGACATCAGTAATCGGCATAGTTGTTCCAGGACTTACCAATTTATTTTTTCCTACAATAGTGGAAGCCATTGAAAAAAACTTAAAGAAAGCATGTTATACAATATTTTTAGGAAATTGCTATGGAAACAGCAGCGAGGAAATTAAAATAATCGAAGATATGAATCAAAGGTCAGTAGATGGAATTATAATAATAGACCC
>JAJBWD010000378.1:0-5413 GCA_032907345.1 Bacillota bacterium
ACATGATAAGGATTGGGAGGGAAGAATTCTCTCCCTTTTTTATTTTTTGAGCGTAAAAGCCGGATATCATAATTTTTTTAATAATATTTTATTTTTATTTAATATTTTTATAATATAATGATATTAGGAGAATTCTGCAAAGTACTTATGTTTGGATGGTGATTCTATGAAGAAGCCGCTGATATTTTTTATGATAATTTTATTGTTATTTATGACATCCTGCAGTAAAAAACAGGGTAATGCTGAAACTGTAAGTCCGGCTGATAACGAAGCAGCCATTATTGAAAATAAGGAAACAATAGAGGATATGGACAGCACTATGAATGATATTGATTCTATGCTAAATGACGTAAGCAGAGAAGATTTAAGTATAGATTTAAGGTGATAGAATGAAAAGAAATATGGCATTAAGTTTAGTTCTGATAATTCTAATATTAATTCCAATAAATGCCTTTGCTTCAGGCGTTAATAAGAATGCCTATGAAAAGAAGCAGTCCATCCTGTCTGCAAAGGGAAAAATGGCTGCTGTTAAAAAAAACCTGATAAATGAAAAGGAAATTTTAAAACAGATTTCAAAAAAAAACAAGCAGGTTAAATCACTTCTTAATGAAAAAAATCAGAAAAATAACTTTAGTTTAGAGGAAAAACAGGCAATACTAAATACAGTAAAGGATATAAAGCAGCAGGTAGGATATGTTAAGATTCCTGTCAGTGATATTAAGATAATGTGGTATAAAGCAAAAGCAAATAATAAAATAAGAAGCTATAAAGAGCTGAGCGGTAATTTAGATGATATAATAAAATTGCAGAATAAAAAAATGGGGTACTTAAATAAAATCAATCAGGATTTTGATGAACTTATTAAGCTGCTTGAAACCTAAGGGGGAAGATATGGAAGAGAAGATTTTAGTTGTAGACGATGACATTGATATTATCAATTTGGTTAAGGACATACTGGAGGATGAAGGCTATAGGGTGGATTATGCATTAAATGGAAAAGACGGAAAAAATAAAATTCTATCCAATTGCTATGATCTGGTACTTCTGGACATAATGCTTCCTGATATTAATGGTCAGGAGATAATGAAGGATGTAAGAGATAAGGTAAACATTCCAATTATATTCCTTACTGCAAAATCTAAAAAAATTGACAAGCTACTGGGCTTTGAAATAGGCGGAGATGACTACATAACTAAGCCTTTTGATGATATGGATCTTCTGGTAAGAGTGAAGGCTCACCTTAGACGTGAAAAAAGGAACAGCGATAACACTGATAAAAATAAAATTGTCTATAAAGGAATAAGCATTGATAAAAATTCTTATGAAGTATTGGTAGATGGTGAAAAAATAGCACTGTCAACTATGGAGTTTAATATATTGTCTTATCTTATGGAAAACCCTAATATGGTCCTGACCAGAGAAAAGATATACGAAGGGGTATGGGGCTATAATGATTACGGAGATATAAATACCGTAACAGTTCATATTAAAAAGCTGAGAGAAAAATTTGATAAGGAAGGAAAGTATATAAAAACAGTATGGGGAGCAGGTTACAAATTCATAAAGTAAAGATAAACATATATAAAAAAATGGGAGCAGTACTGCTCCTTTCATTTATAATTCAGGCTGTTCTTCTTATAGTTTTCTACAGAAACATATTTACTGACAGACTGGTAAGGGAAATTAATGGGCAGGAGGATAACAGGTCTGCCATTTTGCAAATGGTATCCAACATACTTTTAGACAGCAGTATTTCTAAAGAAGAAGCCTGGAGTAAAATTGATGATGTTTCAAGTGCATATAAAGCAGGCTTTACCATAAAAGATTCCAGCGGAAATACGGTTTATTTTTCTCAGGAATCCTTTTCCGGCGGAAGCATACAATCTCAGGAATATGTGAAGGAAAATGATAAAATAAGCTATTTAATATATGGCTATTTCCCTGCTCTCATTGAAGGAATGAGCATGGACAATAAAGAAGTGACCATGAGTATGATACTTATAGGGGGCCTTTTAACCATATCCTTTATGTCTCTCTATATAATATACAGGCTTATTGCCAAACCAATAAAAAGCCTGTCAAAAGCAGCAAGAGAACTGAATTATGGGAAGACAGAGATTAGTATTCCATACCACAGCCAGGATGAGATAGGCGAACTTTCAAGAACCTTCGAGGAAATGGGAATGAGGCTTAAGCTGTCGGAGGATAACCAAAAGGAAATGATAGGAGCCATTTCCCATGATATAAAAACTCCTCTCACATCTATAATGGGGTATTCAAAAAGGTTAAAGGATGGAAAAGTTAAGGATGAAAAAAAGGAAGAGTATTATAATATAATATGGAAAAAGGCTGCTGATATAGAAAACCTTCTAGCTGAGCTGGATGATTACGGAATTTTAAACAGCAAGAGCTCCTATAATTTTAAGCAGGTTTCAGCTGAAGAAATTTTCAGCTTAATTGTAAAGGAAATAGGCAGGGACCTGGAAGAAAAAAATATTAGGTTTAATGTTGTAAATAAATTAACAGAAGGTTCCCTTATTAAAATAGATGAAGTTAACATTAAAAGAGTATTTTATAATATTGTATACAACTCTCTGAAATATGGCGGGAAAAATGTTGAGATTTCAGCTGCTGCTGAAGAAATGGAAAACTTTATCAGATTTTCAATTTCAGATAATGGAAACGGAGTTTTAGATCAAAACCTGGATAAAATATTTGCCAGATTCTTTAGAGAAGAAGAGTCAAGAAACAGAGAAAAGGGAGGAACAGGCTTAGGACTTTCTATTTGCAGGGAAGTAATTGAAAGCCATGGAGGTAAAATTCATGGAGAAAATAATCATCCGGGTCTTTCTATAATATTTACGCTGCCGAAGGTTAATAAAAATTAGCCTTCTTTTTTAGGGGGATTGCATAATTACCTTTGGCTGATCCATCTTGAAAATAACGAATGTTCAACGTTTTTTAAAGATGGAATATAATAATAAATTATGCAATCTTTTTTTTTTAGGGGAAATTGGATAACTTCATTTATAATAAGTTTTCAGTATAAAATAAAGAATGTTCAGCTTTTTATGCGTAAAATATAATTTATCAATTATTCATTTTTTTCGCTGCTATATAGAAGTATTGCTAAAATTATAAGAACTGCTCCCAATATTTTTGTAATCTGTAAATTATGCTTTAACACTATTAAGTCAAATATAATGGAGGATAGAAACTGACCGGCTAAAATAAGTATGCTGGAGGTTATTACAGAGGTTTTGGAAAATGTGTGATTAGAAAGTACAACAAAGGTGGCTCCTAAAACTCCTCCTAAAAATCCGTAAAACGGTATACCTGAAAGCAGTGTTCCTTTCATTGGTATGAAAATCAGAGATATAAATAGAACTATAATACTTCCTAAAAGTCCTGTTAAATGATTTATAAAATTCGAGCTGAAGATTCCTGTTTCATTACTTAAAAGCATATTTATGGATTTATTTAATATAAAGCAGGCTCCGGCAATTATTCCAAATATAATATACATATCTTACCTCACTTCGAAATAAATATTATCCCAATAAGCAGGATAACCATTGCAAAGGCTTTTCTTCTCGTTATTTTTACCTTTTTAAAATTAAATAGTCCATAAGTATCAATAATAAAAGAAAAAATAAGCTGACCTGAAAGTGTTGCCATGGTAGTTATAAATACCCCGGCTGTATTTATGCAGTAGGATGACAGAATAACAGCAGCTATTCCTATAAACCCGCCTGTAAAAAGCAGAGGCTTATTGTTTAAAACAGTTCTTATGGCAGATGATCTTTTTCTTTCGTAAATTATAAAAAATATAAATGATGGAATAAGACCTACAGCATGTACAATTACAGAGCTTAAAAAAAGCCCGGTACCCAGGGCTAATAAGCTGTTAAAATAATTCATAAGAGTTGTCATTATACCCATCATAAATATAACAGTCCATAGACTTAATCTGTTTTCTTTCATTAATCCTCCTAAAAATGAAGATATTTCAATTACATTTTAAATTATAACATAAATATGTAATATAAAAAAATATTGATCCTTTGTTATATTAGCTTTTAGAACAGGATTTATTTTTAAGGGTTTATATAAATTTACATTTACATTGTAAGATGATAGGAGTAAACCGTATATGGTAAACCCAAATACCTGCTTGATGCAGAGAAGGATAAGCTCTGTATTATTCTGCTGCAGATTTTTCACTGCGTTTTTTTAATTCCTTATAAAAAAATTCAGTCTCAGGGATTTTCATCCGGAGTTTTGATGCTATTTCAATAAGTTCTCCGCTGAATACCTCTAACTCATTTTGTCTCCCTGAAGTCATATCCCTGCTTAAAGAGCTTGTAGCTGTTTCCGATTGCTTATATAGTATGTGATTCAAATGTACTTCTTCTAAATTATCATCAATATTAATTCCCGATTTGCGTGCAACAGAGCAGGCTTCTTCCAGCAATAATTTCAGCTGATTAACTGCAGTTTCATTTTTCCTTATTATCCCTGTGGTTGCACTATAATAAGCTGTTACTGTATTATAAGCACAATTCAATATGTATTTTCTCCAAATGGCAGCTTCTATATCATTTTCGATTATGCAGTTAACATTTACGGATTGAAATATATTCTTAACTTCTGATAATATATTTTTGTCACATTCATTTTCTCTTTTGCAGCCTATGTGAATATTGCAGTAAGAGCCGGTATGATGAATTGCAAAGTCTTTATCTGACCCGGAGGTAATATAAACCAGGCCATCCAAAACAAAGCCTTTACCAATAAATCTTCGAACTTTATCTGAAACGCCAACTCCATTAAGCAGCGGTATAATTACTGTATGATCATCAATCATTGGTGATATTTCGGCACAGACCTGCTCCAATGAAAAATTTTTAACACATATAATAATATAATCCATAACGCCCATTTCTTCTGCATTATCACTTGCCATGGCAGGATATGCTGTGAATTCACCGCTGACTTCGCTGCATAATTTCAGCCCGTTTTTTCTGATTGACTCTAATCTCTTACCCCTGGCAAAATAATATATATCCTCCAGATTGTGTGCCAGCACTGCTCCCAGGTATCCGCCCACACCTCCCAGCCCTACTACACATATTTTCCTCTGATTCATAAATACTCCCCCTATTTATTGATTGATTCTGCATATTTTCATAATATAATTGATTATAACACGCAGCATTAGGGTTACAAAATGATTTTTAACAGAGGGCGCACCCTTATCTTTTAATGGTGCAGCTGCTTCAATTAACCCTGCATGGCATTAGTATACAATCAATTTTCCTGACCTTTTACTTTTTCCAATGAATCTGCATTGCTTCGATGGCAAAATTGTCTGGTTTTTCCCATGAAATAAGCCAGCTTTATTATTGATCTC
>JAJBWD010000379.1:0-2746 GCA_032907345.1 Bacillota bacterium
ATTAGTCTTTATATATTAATATTCTAAAGTGGGTATTTTAGACACACATAAGAAAGCAGCTTTCTGTAAAAATAATACAAAAAGCTGCTTTATTAAATATTTATTTACATATACTGATTGATGCTGATGCTCCAATTCTTGTGGCTCCGGCTTCTACCATAGATACTGCATCTTCATAAGTTCTGACTCCTCCGGAAGCTTTAACTCCCATTTCTTTTCCTACTGCTTCCCGCATCAGCTTTATATCTGTTGCCTTAGCTCCTCCTTTAGAGAAGCCTGTGGATGTTTTTACAAAATCAGCTCCAGCCTCTTTAGAAAGCTTACATGCCTTAATCTTTTCCTCATCAGTCAAAAGGCAGGTTTCTATTATAACCTTTGTCAGTGCTTTTCCCTTTGCTGCAGCAACTACAGCTTTTATGTCATTTAATACATAGTCATAATCTTTATCCTTAAGTTTTCCGATATTTATAACCATGTCCACTTCTTCTGCTCCATTTTCAATAGCCTCGGATGCTTCAAAGGCTTTAACAGCGGATGTATTAGCTCCTAAAGGAAATCCGATAACAGTACATACCTTCACATCTGTCCCCTTCAGCATACCGGCTGCTAAGCTTACATTGCCCGGATTTATACATACTGAAGCAAATCCATACTGCTTAGCTTCATTTATTATTTTTACCACTTCAGCTTCCTCAGCATCTGGTTTCAATATTGTATGGTCTATCATCTTTGCTAATAATTTTTTATCCATAATATTACTCCTTTTTTTCTCCAGCTGCAGACATCTGCGGTTTTGAAGGAAGTTTTTTTATAAAACTGCCCTGAACCGTCATATTATTTTCATCTGCAGTTTTTATCATAGAATATTCATTTGACATATGAATTGCAGATTTAGGGCAAAAATCGGAGCAGAAGCTGCAAAATGTACAGGATCCCATGTTAAACTCCATGCTTATTTTCTGTCCTTCTTCTGTAGTTTCAACTGTTTTAGTAATTGCAGAGGCGGCACATACTTTAATGCACATGCCGCAGCCTATACATTTTGTTTCATCAAACTCTAATTTTCCTCTAAAGCCCTCTGGCAATTCAATCTTTTGAAAGGGGTATTTTTCCGTGACTGGATTTTTAAATATACTTATCACAGCTTCTTTTATATAAGGAAATTTCACTGTTTAACCCCCCTTTTTTCTTTTAAAATGTCCAGTGCTTTAATGAGTCCATCTATAATGGCTTCCGGTTTTGGTGCGCAGCCTCCTATAGATACATCCACAGGCACCCATTTATCTAAAGGTCCCACGATGCTGTAGCTTCCCTTAAATACATTGCAGGACACAGGGCAGGATCCCAGGGATACTATAACCTTTGGATCCGGAACCTGAGATATTACCCTGAGCACCCTGTCCTTAGTCTGGGCTGTAACCGGACCTGTAACAAATACAATGTCAGCGTGCTTTGGAGTACCTGTCAGCTTAACGCCAAATCTCTCAACATCAAACTTAGGTCCCAGAAGGGCAATGAGCTCTATATCACAGCCATTACAGGAACCTGAATTAACATGGTAGATCCAAGGTGATTTTATTCTACTTTTTTCAATAATCTTATCCAGCAATTATTTCACCATCCTTACAGGTTAATATTTCAGATAAACCAGTATCAAGCTGATTGCAGAAAGCGCTGTAGGTACTGTCCAGAAAAACTTAAGGGTCTGTTCAACCTTAAGCCTTCCCAGAATAGACCTGACAAATGAAACAGATATAACTATTGTTATTATAACCCCAATAATCATAAGTATGATATTAAGAAAAATATTTGAAAAACCACTGCCTCCAAAGAATAATGCTATAAATAAACTTCCCATAATAAACATTTTAACAGCTTGAGTTAACTTATAAATACCCAGGTAAAGTCCGCTGTATTCCACCAGTGGTCCTTCGCAGATTTCAGTTTCCGCTTCTGCCACGTCAAATGGAACTGTTCCAACTTCCGCAGGTATAATCATGAGAAAAGCAATAGCTGCAGGAATCAAAGCCCATTTTGATATAATTATCCCATATAAACTTTGGTATTTGCCTATATCAACAAGAGAAAATGTAACATTGCCATTTATGGCTGCTCCTGCTTTTTTTCCTATAGCTAAAAGTATCATAACCAGAGGCAATTCGTAAGAAAGCATTGTGACCATCTCTCTTGAAATTCCTATGCTGGCATAGGCAGAGCCTGAAGAAGAACCTCCAAACACCAGCGACAGGGCAGGTATTGTTATTAAATAAAGAATAACTATTATATCAGCTGTACTCTTTTGAAAATTATATCCAAATATTGGTATGAAAATTGATATTATTACAATACTTAAAAGTCCAAAAATTGGGGCCAGCAAAAATGCTTTTTTTGAAGCCTTTCTTGGAATAATATGATCCTTACCTACAAGCTTAAAAAAATCATAAAATGGCTGGGTTATGGGAGGTCCTATTCTCCTCTGCATTCTTGCAGCCATCTTCCTGTCTATTCCGGATAAAAACATTCCAAAAATAAAGCAGAATAAAAATCCGGGGAAGATAAGAACATAAAACATCTGTAGTAATAAAGTTTTTAAAACTTCCATTTAACTGCCTCCTTACATTAGGGTGAATAGATATATGGTAACTAAAGCACAGGCTGTAACTACCCATAATACATAGTCATTAACTACCCCGCTGTGAGCATTTCTGATAAACTTAAAGTATCTTCCAAAGTCCTGTCTCATACC
>JAJBWD010000380.1:0-23690 GCA_032907345.1 Bacillota bacterium
AAAGACTTCTATATCGGAGGTAAAACTATAGATGATACTTTAATAAAAAAGGCAGAAGAAGACTTTAATAAATCTTTGAGTGCTGAGTTTGAAAAGGTAATAAAAATATCACAAAATGAATTTGATGTGGATGCATTTCATATCAGGGACCAAATTGAAAAGTTTAATCCTAAAATTTATGAAAAAATAAAGGATAATTGGGATGAAGTTTTTAGAAATATGGCTGTTAATGTATCCGTTAAAACATCAATCAGAAGAATTGGTGCAATAAAGTGAATAAAATAGAAAAAAGTGGAAACAATATAAATATAAAATATTAAACGGGGGTTTAAAATGAAAAAAGTTTTAGTTTTATCACTTATATTTATATTTTCTGCTGTATTTTATTTAAATTTTAATAAAAGCGAAAATATACAGGAAAAAGTTGCAGGAAAGATAATCAGGTTTCATGTAATAGGAAACAGCGACAGTATAGAAGATCAGAGAGTAAAGCTGCAGGTCCGGGATAATGTTCTCTCATTTGCAGCGGATAAGTTATCTTCCTGTAAGAGTATTGATGATTCAAAGAAAATGCTTATGGCATATAATGATGAAATAGTTAATATCGCAAATAAAACTCTTAAGGATAATAATATGGATTACAGTGCTGAAGCAGAATTAGGTGATGATGAATTTCCTGTAAAGCAGTATGGAAACATAGTCCTTCCTGAAGGCAAATATGAAGCCTATGAGATTGTTCTTGGTGAAGGTAAAGGGCACAATTGGTGGTGTGTTATGTTTCCGCCCCTTTGCTTTATAGATATCACTAAAGGAGAAGCTTCCATTGACAAGACTTCAGAGGAGATGAAAAAGGTGCTGACTAAGGATGAATATAGTGCTGTTGACGGCAGTGATAAAAAAATAATAATAAAATTTAAGATAATAGAAATAATAAAAAATTTATTTGAGTAAGTTTTAATTATTAAAGTAAAGAGACCAGTAATGGTCTTTTTTTGTATAATTAACTTTTTTTCAGGAATAATAAAATAGAAATATTATACAAGGGGTGATATGATGAAGGATACTAATAAGAGGATAATATATACTTTTCTCGTAACGGCAATTATAGTATATTCCTCTTCCTTTGCAATACTTATGACATTAGAGAGGATGGACTACAGAAACTATCTTCAGGGAGAGTACAGCAAAAATATTTATGATCTTATAACGTCAGTTCAAAACATACAGTCTGATTTAGGGAAGTCTGCTGTTTCTTCTTCAAAAGAGAGCAGACAGCTTCTTTTTCAGGAGATATATAGAAATTCAACAATAGCCAGTGACAAGCTGCATTCACTTCCTGTACCTCAAAATGTATTAGACGGTACCAGTAAGCTGCTGTCTCAGGTAGGAGATTTTTGTTTTACTTTAGTTAAAAATACCAGCGGAGATATATCTGATCAGGACTATGAAAAAATTAACAGGCTTAAGCATCAGTCAGACCAGCTTCTTTTAAATCTGAACATAGCAGCAGAGGAAATAAATCAGGGAAAGGTAAAGTGGGGAGAAATAAGAAAGAAAACAATAAGTGTTCTTGCGGGAGAAAAGGAGGATACTGTAGAAAAAAAATTTACGGAGATACAAAAGCAGGTTACCTCATACCCTGCACTTATATATGACGGACCTTTTTCAGACAACAAGTTAAATATAAAGCCAAAGGTACTTTCCTTTAAACCAGTAACGGAGGATAAGGCCAGGTCTGCAGCAGAATCATCAGTTAACAAGGAAAAAATAGATAGTATAAAATTAGTAAAACAGGATGGATCATCTATAAAAGCAGAAATACCAACCTACAGGTACAGCATAAAAATGAAGGGAAGAAAGGATGGGGAAGATGTAATTGTTGAGATTACCCAAAATGGCGGAAGGATATTATACCTTCTGGATCAGAGAAACATTGGGCAGCCTAAGATAACTAAAGATAAAGCTCTTAAAATCGGCACAGATTATTTAAATAAATTAGGTTACAAAAATATGGAAGAGTCCTATATATCCCAGTATGAAAACACTATAGTTGTAAATTATATATTCAAGCAGAAAGATGTTTTCATATATACGGATTCCCTGAAGCTTAAGATTGCTATGGATGACGGAGAAATAATCGGAGTTGAAAGCGATAAATATCTTACATCTCACGTAGAAAACAGAACAAATCTTACTCCAAAAGCAGCAATAAGTAAGGCACAAAGCAAGGTAAGCAAAAATTTAAAGATAGAAAGCAAAAGATTGGCAGTTATTCCAACTGAGACAAACAAAGAAGTCTTGTGTTATGAATTTTATGGTAAATACGACAAAAATGAGTATATAGTTTATATTAACGCCGGAACGGGGATGGAAGAGAGAATATTACAGATAATAAATACTCCTAATGGTAAGCTGGCAATGTGATAAATTTTATAATAAACTCTGCAAATTTTGCAGAGTTTACTTTTTAGAAAATTATTACAAAATTATCTTTGGCTTATTTGCAGCTTAAAAATAAGGAATTATCAAGTTTTTTTAGCTGTAAAAGTTAAATTTTAAATTATGTAATTTTTTAATTTGATTATTTTATGATAAAATGTAAAATAAATATTATAATAAAAGATGAAGTTAGAAAATTATATAAGATGATTATGAATTTTCTAAAGTATGAGGAGTGTAGTATATGAAAATAAAAGTCGCAGTTTTGTTTGGAGGACAATCAACAGAGCATGAAGTTTCAAGATGCTCTGCAGCTTCAGTGTTAAAAAATATTAATGGTGGAAAGTATGATGTATACCCAATAGGTATTACAAAAGATGGCAAGTGGTTTGAATATAAGGGAAGCTATGATAAGATAGAGGATGGTTCCTGGGAAAAGGATGAATTTTATAAAGAAGATGGCTACAGAATATTATATAATAACGAAGTAGATGTTATATTCCCTGTTCTGCATGGATTATATGGTGAAGATGGAACTGTGCAGGGACTTTGCAAGTTCTTAAATATTCCATGTGTGGGGCCATCAGTTTTATCATCAGCTTTATGCATGGATAAGGTATATACAAAGTATCTTCTTGACAAATTTAACATACCACAGGCGGATTATGTTGCTTTTAATAAGTATGAATATGCTAAGGATAAGGAAAGTTATATAAAAGCTATATTAGAAAAACTTCCTTTCCCTGTATTTATAAAACCCTCCAACAGCGGATCTTCTGTTGGCATAACAAAAGCTCATAATGTAAATGAGCTTATAGAAGGAATAGAAGAGGCTTTAAAGTATGACAGCAGGATTCTTGTTGAAGAAGGAATAAATGCAAAGGAAGTTGAGGTAGCTGTACTTGGAAATGAAGATCCTGAGGCATCAATTCCAGGAGAAATTGTTCCTGCTAAAGAATTTTATGATTATGAGGCAAAATACAGTAATTCCAATTCAAAGCTTCTTATCCCCGCTGATTTGTCAGAAGCAAAATTAGAAGAGGCAAAAAATATTGCAAAAAAAGTATATACTATTCTTGATTGTGAAGGTATGTCAAGGGTAGACTTTTTAGTTGATAAAGATACAAGTAAGATTTATTTAAATGAGGTAAATACAATTCCCGGATTTACTAAAATAAGCATGTATCCAAAACTTTGGGAGAAATCGGGACTTCCCTATGGTAAACTTATTGATAAATTAATAGAATTAGCACTTTTAAAAAATAAAAAGGACAGGTGATAAAATGACCAGAGCCTTAGCGCTGCTGTCAGGGGGACTAGACAGTATCCTTGCAGCAAAGCTTATAAAGAATCAGGGGATTGATGTAATTGGAATATGTTTTAAGTCATATTTCTTTGCTGAGAGAAATGCAGAAAGAATGGCAGCACAAATAGGTATTCCGCTTAAAGTAATAGATATTTCAAAGGATCATTTTAAAATGATTGAAAATCCAAAGCATGGTTATGGAAAAAACATGAACCCCTGCATTGATTGTCATGCCATGATGCTGAGACTTTCCGGAGATCTTTTGGAAGAAATGAATGCAGATTTTATAATAACCGGAGAAGTTTTAAACCAAAGACCAATGTCTCAAAGAAGAGATGCCCTGGATATAGTAAGGAATGAATCCTTATATAAGGATAAAATATTAAGACCACTCTGTGCTTTGATGCTTCCTCCAACAAAAATGGAGGAAGAGGGTTTAGTTGACAGAGAGAAGCTCCTGGGGATATCAGGAAGAAGCAGAAAAGAGCAGATGGAGCTGGCAGAGACCTGGGGGATAAAGGATTATCCATCTCCCGCAGGGGGCTGTGCACTTACTGAGCCTAATTATGCCAACAGGCTAAGGGAACTGCTGTCCCATGATAAAAATCCATCAGAAAAGGATATTTTTCTTCTTAAAATAGGAAGACATTTCAGGGTAACTGATAGTGCTAAAATAATATCCACCAGAGATGAGAAAGAGGCTGAAATCATGAAGAATCTTTTAGATGAAAATGATTTAGTATTTCAGGCAAAGGATTATAATGGAAGTATGGTAGCAGTAGTTGGAACAGCCACTAGAGAGGATATACAATTTGCCGGAAAGGTGACAGGAAGGTACAGCAAGGGAAAGGACCAGGAAAGCATAATTGTCAGGTATGGATTTTATAAAAAATCCTATGATCAAAAATTAGAAACAAAAAAGACATCAGACGAGGAACTGCAAAAATATATAATTTAGGTGAGGTAGAATGAATAAAAAGGCATTAATATCCGTAAAAAGCATTCAGGATGAAAAAAATGATGAAATTATTGAAGTGGTTACTCCCGGAGACTTCTACAATGATAATGAAAAGTATTATGTAGAGTATGATGAGACTGAAATATCAGGAATGGAAGGAACAAAAACAATATTTGAGATAGACCCAGGGAAGTTTACCCTTATAAGAAACGGTACAACAGCTACAAAGATGGAGTTTGAAGATAAATCTGAAAATTTTGTTATGTACAACACTCCTTATGGTATGATAGAGATGAAGATTATGACTCAGGAGCTTTCCATAAATGTAAATGATAATGGCGGAGACGTGAAAATCAAGTATGATATGGTGCTTCCAGGAGAAAAACCGCTGAATACTACATTAGATGTAAATATAAAGCTTCAGTAAAGGAGATTATATGATTAATGATAATCTTATTCATTTGTTTCGCTTTATAGATGAAGGGGTTATACTTGTAGATCATTTAGGAAATATTGTGTATATCAATGAAAGTGCAGCCTGCATTGATAACATAGATAAAGAAACATCTGAGGGAAGGCATATACTATATGTATATCCTTCCCTTTCTAAAAAAAAGAGCACAATTATGAAGGTGCTTAGAACCGGTAAAGAATTTGAAAACATAGAAAAAAAGTATCGAAACTATAAAGGTGAAGAAATAAGCGTAATCAGTTCTACCTATCCTTTATATGAAAAAAATAAATTAGTCGGCGCTGCTGAAATATTTAAGCTCAAGTCAGGAAATAAGGCAAAGCAAACTGATGAAAAGCTGAGCCCTGTTGGGAAAACATTTAAGACAAGATACGATTTTATAGATATTATTGGTAAAAATAAAGAGCTTTTAGATGCAAAGGAAAGAGCATATAAGGCTTCAAAAACTGACTCACCGGTTTTAATATACGGAGAAACAGGAGTTGGCAAGGAATTATTTGTAAGTTCAATCCATAACAATTCAAATAGAAAGGACAGGCCTCTCATTGCTGAAAATATAAGTGCTATTCCAACCAGTCTCATAGAGGGAGCTTTGTTTGGCGTATCAAAAGGAAGTTTTACCGGAGCTATGGATAAAAAAGGACTCTTTGAGATTGCTGACGGAGGAACTCTTTATTTAGATGAGGTCAGCTCACTTCCGGAATCCCTTCAAAGCAAACTGCTCAGAGTTATTCAGGAGAAAAAAGTATTAAGAGTTGGAGATGAAGCTTACCGGGACATCGATATAAGAATAATAGCTACCTTCAATGAGGAGCCTGAAAAGCTGATAGCTGAGGGAAAGCTTAGAAAGGATTTATACTACAGATTAAACGTAGTCAGGATAAACATACCGGCACTTAGAAAAAGAAAAGAGGACATTCCATTATTTATTGATTATTTTATAGACTACTATAATAATAAATTTCATGGAGAAATAAAAAAAATCAGTAAAGAGGCTGTGGATTATCTTATTTCCATGGATTATAAAGGCAATGTAAGGGAGCTTAAATATATAATTGAAGGCATATTTAATTTTAAGAAAACAGGGATAATTAATAAAGAAGATATAATAAATGTAAGGCCTGAGATGCTGGAAAGCAAAGTCCCATTTTGCGAAAAAATTGATGAGTATGAAAAAAAACTTATAACTGAGGCCTTGATTAAGTGGAATTATAATATATCCAAGGCAGCTATAGAGCTAATAATGCCAAGGCAGACCCTTCAAAGTAAGATTAAAAAGTATAATATAACATAAATTAATGTTTATGTTATATTTTTTTTGGATATCCTTATAAGGGTGATTTTATGAGTGAGTTAAGCAAAAATTATTCTAAGCTTTTAGATTTGACCAGAGAGTGTTTTGGCATAAACAGAGATGACATTTATAAAAATGAAGATATAAAATTTACAATTGTTTTAATATTGGGAAAACATTATCCTCTCTATAATGGGATATTACGGAAAGAACTTTTAATAAAAAAAGAAGAAACATATTCTTTTTATAATAAAGCAATGGAAAAACTTATCCTGGACAGGGAGTTTAGAGAAAAATATTTTATGCTTAGGGAGCAGGCAGAGAAGTATTTATAAAAATTTATCAAAAAAACAAAAAAACTATGGCAGATATAAAACTTATGTGATATTATATTAGATATGTTTAGACAATAACATCGCCATTTTATTAAGGGTAATTTTTATTATATTTTAATATTTAACATTTGTCAATAGTTATGATAAATTTTTAGGAGGAATAATATTGAGTACTAAGTATGTTTTTGTAACAGGAGGAGTCGTTTCATCATTAGGTAAGGGAATAACTGCAGCATCTTTAGGAAGATTGTTAAAAAATAGAGGACTTAAGGTATCAGTTCAAAAATTTGATCCATACATAAACGTAGACCCGGGAACCATGAGCCCATATCAGCATGGTGAGGTATACGTAACAGACGATGGTACTGAGACTGATTTAGATTTGGGCCATTATGAAAGATTTATTGATGAAAATCTTGGAAAGTACAGCAATGTAACTACTGGTAAAATATATGCATCTGTTATATCCAAGGAAAGAAGAGGGGATTATTTAGGGGGAACAGTTCAGGTAATACCTCATATAACCAATGAGATAAAGAGTAATGTATACAAGATATCTAAAGTTAAGAATCCTGATGTTATAATAACAGAAATAGGAGGAACAGTTGGAGATATTGAGTCTCTTCCATTTATCGAGGCCATCAGGCAGATAAAGTATGAGGTAGGAGATGAAAACTGCTGCTTTATACATGTTACTTTGGTTCCTTACTTAGGAAAAGCAGGAGAATTAAAGACAAAGCCAACTCAGCATTCAGTTAAAGAACTTAGAAGCATAGGAATTCAGCCTGATATTATAGTTTGCAGGTCTGAAAAGCCATTAAATAAAAATATAAAGGACAAAATTGGCTTATTCTGTAATATAGATGGAGATTCTGTAATACAAAACCTGGACGCAGAAAATCTTTATGAGGTACCGCTTTTACTTCATAATGAAGGCTTAGATGATTTAGTTTGTAAAAAGATGAAAATAAATTGCAGCGATGTTGATAACAAAGAGTGGATTGACATGGTTCATAAGCTTAAGAGCTTGAAAGACAATGTAACAATAGGTCTTGTCGGCAAATACGTTGAGCTTCATGATGCTTATTTATCAGTTGCCGAAGCTTTAAGCCACGGGGGACTTGCCAATGATTCCAAGGTAGATATAAAATGGATTAATGCAGAAGATTTAGAGGAGAATGGTTTGGATTCCCTGAAAAATGTTGATGGCATATTAGTTCCGGGAGGTTTCGGAGACAGGGGAATAGAAGGGAAAATAATGGCTGTAAATTACGCAAGAAAGAATAATATACCATTCTTTGGTATATGCCTTGGAATGCAGTGCGCAGTTATTGAGTTTGCAAGAAATGAGCTTAATTTAATTAATGCCAACAGCGCTGAAATAAACCCATCAACAAAATATCCGGTTATAGATATTATGTCTGACCAAAAGGATATAGAGAACAAGGGCGGTACCATGAGACTTGGACTTTACCCCTGCGATTTAGCTGAAGATACATTTTCATACAAGGCATATAAAGAGGCCAAGATACAGGAAAGACATAGACACAGATATGAATTTAATAATGAGTACAGAGATATGATGCTTGAAAAAGGTCTTGTGATTTCAGGATTAAGCCCGGATAAAAATCTGGTTGAAATAGTTGAGATTAAGGATCATCCTTGGTTTGTAGGGGTTCAGTTTCATCCTGAATTTAAATCAAGACCAAACAGACCCCACCCATTATTCAGAGATTTTATAAAGGCTTCTTTAGAAAATAAAAATAGTAAGTAAGAATTAATTTCAGTGAAATGTTATTATACAATTTACTGAAATAATGAAGGAATTTTGATTCCTGTATCGAATTATTTATATAGGAAATAATCTTATATGAATAAGGAGGTGCTGAGGTGATATTAAATACAAGGGTAACCATGGCCTATAAAAACATTTTGGGCTTTTATGATGTTAAAAATGTAAATATTTTTAAATTGGGAAATGAAGATCCCTTCACCTCCTTTAAGCTTTCTATTTATAGAAGAAAAGAATTTTTGATACGAGCCAAGTGCCCTTTATGCGGAGTTTATCATAATTACAGATTTAATATTTACTCTCTTCTTACAAAAGGAATAGCAATAGGAGGATGTGATTTAGTCGGAGAACCTGTTGTTATTATTGGGAAAGAAAGAAATGTAATTGATTTACTTGATAAGTACAAAGAGGCAAATATAAGAATACACGCATTAATATGAGTAAAAGTTGTTCTTTTACTCATTTTTGTGCTATTATATATATCACATGGATTTTCATCTTAAAATAACGAGGCGTATCGTTGCTTTAAGATGAAAATCATAAATTTCTTAAAACAAAACTTAATATGGAGGTGTGGTTTTGGAAGATAACCTAAACAGCTTTACCTTGATTGAACTTAGAAATATTGCTAAGGAAGCTGGAATCAAGAACATATCCAAATTCAAAAAGGATGAGCTTATAGAAACTCTGAAAAATTCTAATATAATATTCCTTAAAAAAGACGGAGATATCTTAACAGAAAAAATATCCCCGAAAAAAGACGAAGATATCCAAACAGAAAAAATACCCACAAAAAAAGAAGAACTTAATCAAATAATAAATGATTCTGATATTGGAAAAGGCGTACTTGAAATAAATGAGAACAATAATTATGGCTTTTTAAGAGGTCAGAATTACCTGACAAGTCCTGAAGACATATATGTTTCCCCAGCACAGATAAGAAGATTTAATTTAAAAACCGGAGATGAGGTTGCAGGAAAAATAAGAGAGCCTAAAGAAGGAGAAAAATTTAAGGCTTTAGTTTTCGTGCAAAGCGTTAATGGGGAAAATCCTGAAATGGCAGTTGGAAGGACTCCCTTTGAAAAATTAACTCCTCTTTATCCCAATAAAAGAATACATCTGGAAACTGAAAGGGAAGATTTATCATCCAGGCTTATGGATTTAATATCTCCTGTTGGGAGAGGTCAGAGAGGAATAATTGTTGCACCTCCTAAAGCAGGAAAAACAACTCTTCTTAAGAAAATCGCAGACAGTGTAATTAAAAACCATAAGGATTTAAAGCTTATAGTTTTGCTTATTGATGAAAGACCGGAGGAAGTCACTGATATGAAAAGGTTTGTAGGAGACAGCGGAGAGGTTATATTCTCCACATTTGACGAAGAACCCATGCATCATACAAAGGTTGCCTCCATGGTTCTGGAAAGAGCAAAGAGAATGGTAGAACAAAAGCAGAATGTAGTTATTTTGCTTGACAGTATTACAAGACTTACAAGAGCATATAATTTAACTATAAATCCTACCGGAAGGACATTATCGGGAGGGTTAGATCCGGGAGCTCTTATTATGCCAAAGAAATTTTTTGGAGCTGCAAGAAATATAGAAGAAGGCGGAAGTCTGACCATACTGGCCACAGCTCTTATTGAAACCGGAAGCAGAATGGATGACATGATATTTGAAGAGTTTAAAGGAACCGGAAACATGGAAGTTCATTTAGACAGAAAGCTTCAGGAAAGAAGAATATTCCCTGCAATTGATATTTATAAGTCAGGAACAAGGAAGGAAGATCTGCTTCTTTCAGATGATGAAATGGAAGCTTCATATAAAATAAGAAAATCTTTATATAATAATAACAATGTAGACGAAATAACTGAGGATCTTATAAAGATGCTTTCAAAAACAAACAATAATAAAGAACTGATAGGTTTTATAAACGCTACAGAATAAAAAAATGGGAAGGATAACCTTCCCATTTCTTATGTTATTTTTCGTCTTGAATGTTGAATTTTTTCTTAAACCTTTCAACTCTTCCGCCGGCATCTACTATTTTTTGCTTACCAGTAAAGAATGGATGGCATTTAGAACATATTTCAACTCTAAGCTCAGGCTGTGTGGAACCTGTTGTGAATGAATTTCCACATGCACACTTAACTATCGTATCATGATAGTACTTTGGATGTATGCCTTCTTTCATACTATTCACCTCTTAATATATATTGCCCTATTGGACTATAAGATTATAGCATAATGAAATATGTCAAGTCAATAAAATTAAAGTCTATATTTTAACAAACCTTTTAAAATCAAGCAAATGTATCAGCTATTTTTTTTAATTTAATATTAATATTAATTGAACTTATGGCTGATTTAGGTTAAAATAGATAAAGACATTTTGTTTTGGAGGATAATATGAGTAAGCTATATTTCAGATATGGGGCCATGAATTGCGGAAAATCTACAAACCTTCTTCAGGTAGCTCATAATTATGAGGAAAGAGGGATGAATGTCTTAATTCTAAAGCCAAGAACCGACACAAAGGGCGGAGATAGAATATTATCCAGACTAGGGGTAACCCGGAAGGTGGATTTTTTAATAGATAAAGATCAGGATGTATTTAAGCTTATTAAAGAATATGTAAGCGATAAAAAGATAGACTGTATTTTAGTTGATGAAGCACAGTTTATGAAAAAGCATCATGTTGATGAGATGTTCAGCATAGCTGTTAATCTAGGTATACCTGTTATTTGCTATGGGCTTAGGACAGACTTTATGATGAATGGCTTTGAAGGAAGTGAAAGGCTTCTCCTTTTAGCACACAGCGTAGAGGAACTTAAAACTATATGTAAATGCGGCAAAAAGGCAATGCTTAATGGAAGACTTGTAAATGGAGAATTTGTATTTCAGGGAGACCAGATTGCTATAGATCAGGTAGACAATGTGGAATATATAGCCTTGTGTCCCAAATGCTATTTTGAGCTTAAAGAAAAATACGAAAAATCAAGGAGCAGGCTATGAGAAAGAACTGTACCGTAGGTGGGCAAGCAGTAATAGAAGGGGTTATGATGAGGGGATCAAAGTGTACAGCAACTGCTGTAAGACTGGAAGATGGCAGCATAGTAGTAAATAAGGAAGAGTATGTCCCCTATACGAAAAGAAATAAGATATTAAATATTCCTATATTAAGAGGCTTTATAACCCTGATTGAATCTTTAATTATTGGAATAAAGACTTTGAATTATTCTGCGTCTTTTTTTGAAGATGATGAGCAGGAGTCAAAATTTGATAAATGGGTAAAAAATAAATTTAAGGAAAAGACCACAAATATAATTTTGGGGTTTTCCCTTGTTTTATCATTAGCCTTTTCAATAATGATTTTTTTTATTCTGCCTACATTTATTACTAATTTTTTTAGTAAAGCTACCGATAATGTAATTGTACTCAATTTACTTGAGGGACTAATAAGGGTAATAATATTTTTATTATATTTAGTTATAATAACTAAGATGGAAGATATATACAGAGTGTTCCAGTATCATGGTGCTGAGCACAAAACCATATTTTGTTATGAAAATGAAGATGAATTAACACCTGAAGTCTGCAGCAGGTATGGAAGACTACATCCAAGATGCGGTACTAATTTTATTTTTTTGGTTTTTATAATCAGTATTATTTTATTTTCCCTAATTCCATGGAATTCTCTTTTGGAGAGAATAGCATACAGAATACTGCTTCTTCCATTTGTATCAGGTATAACATATGAATTAATTAAATGGCTTGGTAAAAACAACAATTTTATTTCCAGGGTAATTGCCTTTCCAGGGTTAATGCTTCAGAAGTTAACTACTAAGGAACCAGATCTTGCACAGCTTGAGGTTGCAATAGCTGCTTTAAAGGCTTCTGAGGGAATAGAAGATAAAGATGAAATATGTCAAGAGGTGTTAGAGTGAGTATAGGTTCCCTTTTGAAAATGTCATACAGTATATTAAAAGAGAATAGTATAGACTCATATATTATAGATAGTCAGCTTCTTCTTGCATATACACTAAAGAAAGACAGATTGTATATTCTTCTTAACGTAGACATGGAATTAGATAAAGAAGATGAAGATAAATTTTTCAAGCTGGTGGATATGAGAAAAAATAAGATGCCTATTAAGTATATCATTAAAAGGTGTGAATTTATGGGCATTGATTTTTATATAAGAGAGGGAGTATTAATACCAAGACCTGACACTGAAATATTAGTGGAAACAGTTCTTAGGGAAATACTTGAGAATAAATATGAGGATGTTTTAGACCTTTGCTGTGGCAGCGGTGTTATAGGCCTTTCTGTGGCCAGGTTTGCAAAAAATGTTAATGTAACCTTGTCTGATATATCAGACAGGGCTATAGAAGTTACAGATAAAAACATAAGCAGACTTAAATTAAACAGTGCAAAGGTATTAAAGTGTGATTTATTGTCTGATTTTGTTGAAGAAAACAAGAAATTTGATGTAATAGTATCAAATCCGCCTTATATAGAAACAAGGGAAATAGAGTCTCTTATGGAAGATGTTAAGGATTATGAACCCATGCTGGCCTTAGATGGCGGAGATGATGGACTTACCTTTTACAGGAGAATAATAGAGGATGCTGTTAAGGTACTTAATATAGGCGGATTAATAGCCTTTGAAATTGGATATAATCAAAAGGAAAGCGTAAAAGAAGAGCTTAAAAAAAAGTGTTTTGTTAATATAAAGGCCTATAAGGATTTAGCGGGAAAAGACAGAGTTATAACTGCTAAGTTTCTTGGCTATTAGATTTTTAAAATATATGGTATAATACCCAATGTAAAATATTATGAAAGAGTGGTTTATATGCTGGAAAAACTTGAGTTTATAGAAAATAAATATGAAGAAATGTCACTTAAGATAAGCGATCCAACAGTTATGGCTGATCAAAACAGCTGGAGAAAGCTTTGCAAAGAGCATTCTGATTTGGAGATAGTAGTTACTAAATATAGAGAATACAAAAAAGCCAAAGAAGAATTAGAACAGGCAAAAGAAATGCAGAAAGAAGAAACTGATAAAGACATGAGGGATATGATTGCTGAGGAGATTAAAGAACTCACAGATCGTGTATCTCAATTTGAAGACGAATTAAAGATTCTGCTTCTTCCAAAGGATCCAAATGATGAAAAGAACGTTTTTATAGAAATAAGAGGCGGTGCCGGCGGAGAAGAAGCAGCACTGTTTGCAGCTAACCTTTTCAGAATGTATACCAGATATGGAGAGCGAAAAGGCTGGAGAATAGAACTTATGAGTGCCAATGAAACTGATATCGGAGGCTTTAAGGAAGTTGTATTCATGATTACAGGAGATAAGGTTTATTCCAAACTGAAATATGAAAGCGGAGTTCACAGAGTTCAGAGAGTTCCGGATACAGAAAGCTCCGGAAGAATTCATACATCAACTGCAACAGTTGCAGTCCTTCCGGAAGTAGAGGATGTAGATATAGACATAAACCCAAATGATCTGAGGATAGATGTTTACAGATCCACAGGACACGGCGGACAGTGCGTAAATACTACAGATTCTGCTGTCAGGATTACTTATATTCCAACAGGCTTAGTAGTCACCTGCCAGGATGAAAAATCTCAGCTTAAGAATAAGGAAAAAGCTATGAAGGAACTAAGAGCCAGGCTTTATCAGCAGGCAGAGGAAGAAAGAAGTGCAGGAATAGCAGAAGACAGAAGGAGCCAGGTAGGAACAGGAGACAGAAGTGAAAGAATAAGAACATACAACTATCCTCAGGGAAGAGTATCTGATCACAGGATAGGGTTAACTTTATACAAATTAGATTCATTTATGGATGGAGATTTAGATGAAATGATTGATGCACTGATAACTTATGATCAATCAGAAAAAATGAAGAATATGGGCAGTAATTAAAGGAGTGAAATAATGAATATTAATAAAGCTATAAAAAAGCAGGATAAATCTGTTAATAGATTTTTGCTTCTTATGGGCTTTATTTTTTTTATTTTAACAGCTGTGCTTCTGATAACCCATACCTATCAGACATTTTTTTTAACCTATCTCATAATAATAGGCGCAGTAATGTTAACTGCCGTATTTTTAACTCTGAATTATTACAAACTATCCTATAATGTAAATGGATATAAAATAATAGTTAAACAGGGAATATTTAATGAAAAAATAAATATATCAGGGGATAAAGTAGTTTTTATAGGCATTGAGGAAGGAGAAAAGGATTTTCAGATACTTCTCATTTCAAAAGCCAAAATAAGAAGTAAAAGAGCTAAAAAAATTGACAAGGAATTTCTTATTAAGCATGGATATATTTCCTCCTATTACTTAGATATCATAAGAAAGAAAAATGAAGATTCCTATTACTATTTAATTTTAAACAAGGGAGGACTTAAAAAGTATCCTTTAATAAATTCAATGTTTAAGGCATGTGTATATGCAGAATATTCAAAAGAAGCTATAAAAAAAATTAAAGAATACAGAGAAGGAATAAAATAAAATAATATTAAATAGAAATTATAGATAGAAATTTTTAAGAAGTATATTTTGAATAATCTAATTAAAGTTTTAATAGGATGTGCTGTATCACAGCTGGGAACAATGATAGGTGCTGTAATTGGTGTCTTTGACAATAATCCAACAGACAAATATCTGGGATTTTTAATAAGTATATCCGGAGGACTTATGCTTTCCGTTGTCTCCTTTGACCTTATTCCGGAGGGGATAAGGAGCATAAGCTATACAATGTTTTATTTAATTCTGTTTATCGGCATACTATTTATGTATTTTCTTGATGCGTTTTTAGGTGAAGATAAGGCTGATAAATTAGCACTTCTTACTGCCATATCCTTATCTATTCACAATTTTCCGGAAGGTGTTATAATGGGAATCGGATTTGGAAGCAGGACTAAATTGGGCCTTAAGATGTGCTTTACTATAGGAATTCATGATATTCCGGAGGGATTAGCGGTAGCAGCACCCTTATACTCTTATAAAAAGAAAAGAAAAAAGGCTGTTATGTACGCTTATCTTACCTCCCTTACTACTCCCATTGGTGCTATAATAGGAAATAAAATAGCATTGGGAAAAACTTTTTTAGGATTATCATATGGACTGGCTGCTGGGATAATGCTCTACGTAGTAATATTTGAAATGCTCCCCCAGGGCTTTAAGCTGGGTAAAACTAAAAAAACAGCATTTGGCATATTAATTGGCTATTTGCTTGGATTTACAATGTCTCTGTTTTAGGAAGGTGGAAATATGGAAACAAAAGTAAAAATACTCGATATAAACAATATAGATTATGAAGCAATAAAGGCAGCAGCTTTAATACTTAAAAGGGGAGGACTGGTAGTTTTCCCTACAGAAACAGTTTACGGGCTGGGGGCAGATGCTCTTAACGAAAATGCTGTAAATAATATATTTAAAGCTAAAGGGAGACCTCAGGATAACCCGCTGATAGTCCATGTGGGATCCTTTGACATGGTTACTTCGCTGGTAAAAGAAATACCCCCTGCTGCTAAAAAAATAATGGATAAATTTTTCCCGGGTCCAATAACGGTTATAATGGAAAAGTCAGATTTAGTGCCAATGGTAACAAGTGCAGGGCTTAATACTGTTGGGATAAGAATGCCTGAAAATATTATTGCAAGAGAGCTGATAAGAGAAGCCGGTGTTCCGGTAGCTGCACCCTCAGCCAATACTTCAGGACTTCCAAGTCCTACTGAGGTAAAAAGGTGCGTTGAGGATTTAGATGGCAAAGTTGATTTTATATTAGGCGGGGGAAAGTGCGACTATGGTTTAGAGTCAACAGTCATTGACTGCTCAGTTTATCCTCCGGTTATTTTAAGACCTGGAAGAGTGACACTGGAAGCACTTAAAGAAATTGATGAAAATATATATATAGACAGCGGTCTGATTACAGGAAATGAAAGACCTAAAGCTCCCGGCATGAAGTATAAACATTATGCTCCAAAGGCAAAGGTGAAAATAATTCAGGGATCAATGCAAAAAACAGTTGAAAAAATTAATGAAATAGTGCAAAATTATAGAGATGATAAATCCAAGGTTGGCATAATGGCTACAGATGAGACAAAAGATTTATACAAACAAGGTATAGTGATATCTCTTGGCAGCAGAAATGATGAGGAGACTATAGGAAGCAACTTGTTTGAAACTCTTAGAACTCTGGATGATTTTAAGGTGGATCTTATCCTGTCAGAGTCTTTTGAGGAAAGCGGCATAGGGATTGCCATTATGAACAGATTAAAGAAATCAGCAGGCTTTGATATCATTAAAGCAGATTAGGAGGTAATCATGAAAATCTTATTCCTTTGCACGGGCAACACCTGCAGAAGCAGAATGGCTGAAGCTATATTTAACAAATTAAATGATGCTAAAGATATAAAGGCCTATTCAGCGGGAATAATGGCTGTTTCAGGGACAAAAACCTCTAAAAATGCAGCGATAGTTATTAAAGAAAATTTAGATATTGATATATCATCAGAACCGGCCCGAATGCTCAGCAGTGAAATGGTGAAGGAAGCAGATTTGATTCTTTCCATGACAGATTTCATTGAAAAATCAGTTAAAAATTCTTATCCATTATACATAGAAAAGATATTTACTTTAAATGGATATATTGGATTAAATTCTAATATATTAGACCCATTTGGGGGAGACCTTCAGGTTTATAGACAAACTTTCAATCAGTTATATAATAGTATTCTATTATTAAATAATAAATTAAAGGAAGATAATGGTATTTATTGATACACTTATCTTTTTTTTGCAGTAAGGAGGATAATATGAAAGTTGCAATTGGCAGTGATCATGGCGGCTTCAGATTAAAAGCTGAAGTAATGAAGCATCTCACAGAAAAAGGAATAGAATTTGAGGATTTTGGTACATATTCTGAAGAATCCTGTGATTACCCTGAATATGCAGAAAAAGTTGCCCATCAGGTTGTAGATGGAAATTATGACTTTGGAATTTTAATCTGCGGCACCGGCATTGGCATTGGAATAGCTGCAAATAAGGTAGATGGAGTCAGGGCAGCACTTTGTTCAGATACTTTTTCAGCCCATGCCTGCAGAGAACATAATAATGCAAACATTCTTACCATGGGAGAAAGGGTTATAGGCCCGGGCTTGGCTTTAGACATAGTTGATATATTCCTGTCAACAGAATTCCAGGGAGGAAGACATCAGACAAGAATTGATAAAATTAAAAAAATAGAGGAAAACAGGAGGAAATAATAATGAGTAAAGTAACACAGATAGCACATCCTTTAGTACTGCACAAGCTGGCAATAATAAGGGACAAGAAAACAGGTTCAAAGGACTTCAGAGAACTGGTTGAAGAAGTAGCAATGCTTATGGCCTATGAGGTTACAAGGGATTTACCTGTTGAGGAGATTGAGATCGAAACTCCTATATGCAAGACAAAATGTAAAACATTATCAGGAAAAAAGGTAGCAATAGTTCCAATACTAAGGGCCGGTCTTGGAATGGTAAACGGCATGTTAAGATTAATACCAGCTGCAAAGGTTGGCCATATTGGATTGTACAGAGACGAGAAAACTCTGAAACCTGTTGAATATTTCTGCAAACTTCCTCAGGACATCGGAGAAAGAGAAGTTATAGTGACAGATCCGATGCTGGCAACCGGTGGCTCAGCAATTGATGCCATAACAATGCTTAAAAATAAAGGCGCAAAATATATAAGACTTATGTGCTTAATATCAGCTCCGGAAGGAATAAAAGCAGTTATGAATGCTCATCCTGATGTAGATATTTATACAGCAGCAATAGATGAAAGATTAAATGAAAACGGATATATAGTTCCAGGCTTAGGTGATGCAGGAGACAGATTATTTGGAACAAAATAAGGCAGCAGGGCTTATGTATACATAAGTCCTTTTTTTTAACTAAAGTATTATGCTTAACTGTTAAGGGTAATTGATTTTAAAAAATCTTTCAATTTTTAGATTTTTAGAGTAAAATGTAATAGATTGAAATTTGTTTGGAGGTATTTATGGTAAGAGTAGATAAAAATAATTACTATCTGGATATCTGTGAGACAATACTTGAAAGGGGAACCTGCCTTAGGCGGAATTTCGCTGCAATTATAGTAAAAAATGATGAAATCATTTCTACTGGATATTCCGGTGCTCCCAGGGGAAGAAAAAACTGCATGGATTTGGGATATTGCAGAAGAGAAGATCTTAATGTACCAAGAGGAACCAGATATGAATTATGCAGGTCTGTTCACGCAGAGCAGAATGCCATAATATCTGCAAGAAGACAGGATATGCTGGGGTCAAGTCTTTACCTGGTTGGAAAAGAAGTAAAAACAGGCAGCTATGTAGAAAAAGCAGCTCCCTGCACCCTATGTAAAAGATTTATTATAAATTCAGGAATAGAAAAGGTTGTAATCAGAGATAACAAGACAGATTTCAGAGAAATATATGTAACTGAATGGATAGAAAATGACGATTCCTTAAAAGGAGACAGTTCATATTAAAAGAGGTAAAAATGAATTATTTTATATTATTCTTTATAGCAATGGTTTTATCTTTTGCTTTAACCCCCATTGTTAAAAGATTAGCTGTAAAACTTGATATAATAGATGTACCCAAGGATGAAAGAAGAGTTCATAACAGACCTATACCCCTTATCGGAGGCTTGGCAATTTACATATCGTTTACTGTGATGCTGATAGTAACAGGTATCTTTACGAAAGAAAAGCTGGCCATATTAATCGGGGAGACTATTATACTAATCGGGGGTCTTTTAGATGATAAATATGACCTGAAGCCTATTCAAAAATTAATTTTTCAAATTTCCGGGGCTTTAGTTCTTATTTTTATGGGAGTTGAGATAAGTCTGCTTACAAACCCATTTACAAAATACATAAGCTTTATGAATTTAGAAAAGTGGCTCAGTATACCTGTTACTTTATTTTGGATAGTAGGAGTTACAAATGCATTTAATCTGATAGATGGATTAGATGGTTTGTCCTCAGGACTGGCTCTTATTTCTTCTGTCTCAATGCTTATAGTCAGCATGATTACAGGAAGAGATGAATCAGTTTTATTAAACAGCATCCTTTCAGGTGCGATTTTAGGGTTTTTACCCTATAATTTTAATCCAGCTTCGATATTTTTAGGAGATACAGGAGCTCAGCTTCTTGGCTTTCTTCTGTCTTCAATAGCTATAATAGGCGCAGTAAAATCTGCAACAGCAATTACTCTTGCTGTTCCAATAATAGTTCTTGGAGTTCCGATATACGATACTGCCTTTGCCATAATAAGAAGAAAAATAAATGGCAAACCAATAATGCAGGCGGATAAAGGTCATATCCATCACAGACTTTTGGCACTGGGATTTTCTCAGAAAAAAGTTGTTATAATTATGTATTTAATCAGCGGAAGCTTGGGACTTATATCAATCCTTGCATCTACTATGAGCAGCAAGGCTTCATATATATTTATGATAACTATTATAATAATTTTATCTATTATTGCAATTAAGCTTGGCTTAATAAAAAACAGAGATTAATGGAGGTATTATGAAGAAGCTAAAGATTATGACAATATTCGGAACAAGGCCTGAAGCTATAAAAATGGCACCTCTTATTTTAGAGCTTTCTAAGTTTCCTCAGATTGAATCAAAGGTAATAGTGACAGCTCAGCATAGAGAAATGCTGGATCAGGTACTTAACATATTTAACATAAAACCGGACTTTGACCTTAATATAATGAAAAGCAAACAAAGCCTTACATCCATAACATCCAGTGTCCTTACAGGGCTTGAAAAAATATTTGATGATGAAAGTCCTGACCTGGTACTTGTTCATGGTGATACAACTACCACCTTTGCTGCATCCCTTGCAGCATTTTATAAGAAAATAAAAGTAGGCCATGTAGAGGCAGGTCTTCGAACCTTCGATAAATATTTTCCCTATCCTGAGGAAATGAACAGAAAACTCACAGGACAGATTGCGGATATTCATTTTTCACCAACAAAAAATGCAAAGGATAATCTTCTTAGAGAGGGAATAGATGAAAATAACATATTCGTTACAGGAAATACAGTAATAGATGCAATGAAATACACTGTAAAAGATGGATATGTATTTAATAATGAGGAATTAAACAAAATAGATTATTCAAAAAAGGTAATAATGGTTACGGCTCACAGAAGAGAAAACTGGGGAGTTGGCATAGAGAACATATGCAGGGCTCTAAAGAAAATATTAGAAGAGAATAAAGATACCCACATTGTTTATCTGGTCCACCTGAACCCTATAGTTAAGGATGTGGTTTATAAGTATTTAGGAGACTGCCGCCAAGTTACTCTTCTTCCTCCCTTAGATATAAATGAAACCCACAACCTTATGAATAAATGCCATATGATAATGACTGATTCCGGCGGACTTCAGGAAGAGGCACCGCATCTGGGTAAGCCTGTTCTGGTTTTAAGGGATGTAACTGAAAGACCGGAGGCAGTTATCAAAGGCACAGTCAAACTGGTAGGTACAGATATAGACACTATAGTCAGTGAAGCCAATAATATTTTAAGAGATGAATTATCCTATGATAAGATGAGCAAATCAATAAATCCATATGGAGACGGCAGGGCATCAAGGAGAATAGCGGATGCCATATTATATAAATTTAAATTAAGTGAAAAAATTCCTGAAAAATTTGAATAAGCTCTCAGCTGGCCTGAGGGCTTTTCACATTTTTTGATTTTTAAAATATATTAATAATATAAAATGAATACTTTTTACAATTATTGGACATAATAGAGATGAACGAGGGGTGGAAAGTATGAAACATATCTACAAATTATTTATATCTGTTTACCTTATATTATTAATATTTGTTTTAACTTCTTTTTCCTGTTTTAAAGGTGACCCTATATCGGAAATATTTAAAGTATGCGGAAGTACTCCTGAGTCCTGCGGTATTAAGCTTGTTATCAATAAGAAAAATATTGATACGGCCTCAATTCTTAAATCTTTTGGCATCAAAAGAGATACAGGCTTCAGTATAGATTATTCTGAGAATTATATTTCATTTAAAGCTAAAAAAGCCAGGGGTTATTTAGAACAAATACCCGAGGAAGAAGCTTATATATTATATTTTGAATCAGAGGACAAAAATGACAGCCCCATGGTGCTGAGAGACAGGATATTAGGTCAGGTATCCGGTTTTCATGATTATAATTACTATGTTTTTCAGAAGGGGAGTGTTTCAAACCAGGATTTCAGATGGAAGGTGCTTGATGAAATTAAGACCCTTAAGGGAGATAATATTTCTTATCAGAATATTGAAAATGGATGGAATGCAGTATTTAAAATAAATAACAGCCCTTATAAAGGCTTTATCAAGGATAATGGAAAGTTAATCAATTATCAATGTGCTTTGATGAAATACAAAAGCGGAGATTACCTTATTGTTGGCAGTCCCATTATTACCATAACATATTAGAAATATTCTGGAGGATTTTATGGATAAACTTATTATAACAGGCACAAGCAGACTTATGGGAGAAGTAAATATATCCGGTGCTAAAAATTCATCTCTTCCCATAATAGCTGCCAGTATACTATCATCAGATAAATCAATAATTGAAAATGTCCCAATGCTGGAGGATGTATTTGCACTGGGTCAGATTCTTCAATCCATCAATGCCGGTGTTAAAATAGATAAAGATGATAATTCCATTTTTATAGACACTTCAAATATGATCAATATGGAGCCTTCTTATGATGTGGTGAGAAAGATGAGGGCATCATTTCTTATCATGGGGCCCATGCTTGCCAGATTTGGAGAGTTTAAGATATCACTTCCGGGAGGATGCAACATCGGTACCAGGCCTATAGATCTTCATCTGAAGGGTTTTACAGCATTGGGAGCAAAGGTAAATACAGATCATGGATACGTGGAAGCAAGGGCAGAAAAGCTTAGAGGAAATAAAATATATCTGGACTTTCCATCTGTAGGTGCTACTGAAAATATTATGATGGCAGCTGTTCTTGCAGAAGGAGAGACAGTTATAGAAAATGCGGCCGCAGAACCGGAAGTTGTTGATTTATCTAAATTTTTAAATAAGATGGGCGCTCAGATTGTGGGAGCCGGAACTGACAATATTAAAATAATAGGTGTTAAGGAGCTGCATGGAACCAATCATAAACTAATCTATGACAGAATAGAGGCCGGAACATTTATGGCGGCTGCAGCTATAACAAGGAGCCGCATAAAAATAAACGGAATAAACGATGAGCATCTTAAACCGGTTATTGCAAAACTTCAGGAAGCAGGAACAAGTATTAATATTCTGGATAACAGCCTGATAATAGATGGCAGCTGTGACTTAAAACCTGTTGATATAAAAACTATGCCCTACCCCGGATTTCCTACAGATATGCAGCCTCAGATGATGGCATTCTTCTTATCGCTTATGGGCACATCCATGATAACAGAAACGATTTTTGAAAACAGGTATATGCATGTTACAGAGATGAAAAGACTGGGAGGAAACATAAGAATAGACGGAAGATGTGCAGTAATAGAGGGAGGAAATAAACTTACAGGAACCATTGTAAAGGCTTCAGATCTCCGGGCAGGTGCAGCCTTAGTATTATGCGGACTTATAGCAGAGGGAGAAACGATTATAACTGATATATATCATATTGACAGGGGTTATGAGCATATAGAAGAAAAATTTAAAAATTTAGGTGCTGACATAAGGAGAGTTTCATATTAATTCAGTAAATTCCCAAATAACCCTTCGGTTTAATTTTATAATTAATTTGTGATTTTGCATCTTAAAGGCAGTTATTCATTATCTGCTTAAAGGTGCAAATTTTATTATTAAGGCAATTTTTCAAAATGAATAAAATAATAAAAAATAAATATACTTATTATAGCAGAAAATTTATATATAGTTTGGAGGTAATATGAAAAAGATATTAGTAACTATTGGAGCCTTTTTACTGTTTATTATCTTACTCCCGGTTATATTTCTCCTTTCTGCAAAAGATGGAACTTTAAAATCA
>JAJBWD010000381.1:0-2507 GCA_032907345.1 Bacillota bacterium
CGGAGCTGAAAATATATCCGAAAAGGGAAAGCTAAAACCGGGAAAGATGTTCCTGATAGACACAAAGGAAGGCAGAATTATACCAGATGATGAGATAAAAAGAAATATTTGTACAGAAAAGCCTTATATAGAAATAATGGAGAAAAATAAAGTTACACTGGATTCACTTCCGGGTATTTATCAAAAAAGCGAGATAAACCGAGAATCCTTAAAAGAAAATCAAAATACCTTTGGGTATACACTGGAGGATCTTAATCTTATACTTGGAACTATGGCAGCTACCGGGAAGGAACCTTTAGGCTCTATGGGAAATGACGCACCCCTGGCCGTTTTATCAAACAAACCGCAGCTTCTTTTCTCATATTTTAAGCAGCATTTTGCCCAGGTAACAAATCCTCCTGTTGATTCCATCAGGGAAGAAAGCGTTATGTCCTTAGTGAATTTTATAGGGACTCAGGAGAACCTTTTAAATAAGGAGCCTAATGATAATTCTATTATTGAAATTGAGACTCCAATACTTACAAACGAGCAGCTATATAAAATAGTAAGACTTAGAAGCAAAGACTTTAAATCCATAACAATTCCAATGACATTTAAATATGACACCGGAATTGAGGGATTTAAAAGCGAAATCAGGAGGATATGTGAAAGGGCTTCTTCAAAGATTAAGGAAGGATATAACATAATTGTACTCAGCGACAGAAATGTAGATGCATATGATGCACCGATCCCAAGTTTACTTGCTGTATCTGCCCTTCATCATTACCTTATTAAGGAAAAGACAAGAACAAAGATATCCATAGTAGTTGAAACTGCAGAAGCCAGGGAAACAATGCATATAGCGCTGCTTATAGGTTATGGAGCAACTGCCGTGAATCCATACTTAGCAATAAAGTCAATCAGACTTATGTTAAAAAATGGAGAGTTAAAAAACATATCAGAAGAAGAGGCTGAAAAAAATTATGTAAAAGCCCTTTCAGAGGGACTATTGAAAATATTATCGAAGATGGGAATATCCACTCTGCAAAGCTATCAGGCTGCCGAAATTTTTGAAGCAGTTGGGCTTTCTAATGATTTTGTAGATGAATATTTCTCAGGAACTTCCTCAAAAATAGGCGGGATTGGCATTGATTCTGTGGCTAAAGAGGTAATTATAAGGCATAAAAGTGCATTTAACCTGTCAAATCCTTTGACTAAATTAGAATCCGGTGGGTACTATTCTTACAGAAAAGACGGGGAATTTCATTTATCCGGTCCTCAGTCCGTATTAAAGCTTCAGTCAGCAGTAAAAAATAATGACTATATTGCTTATAAGGATTTTGCTGAACTTATAAATAATCAAAAGGATAACCCATGTACACTCCGGGGGCTTTTGAAATTTAAAGAAACTCCTTCAATTGATATAAGCGAGGTAGAACCTGTCACCGAGATAATAAAAAGGTTCTGCACAGGTGCTATGTCCTTTGGTTCTATAAGCCGTGAAGCACATGAAACTATTGCAATTGCCATGAACAGGCTTGGAGCAAAGAGCAATTCAGGAGAAGGCGGAGAAGAAAGAGATAGATTTGTAAGGGATGAAAATGGGGATTTAAAGAGAAGCGCTATAAAACAGGTAGCCTCAGGCCGTTTTGGAGTTACAACTGAATATCTGGTAAATTCAGATGAAATTCAGATAAAAATGGCTCAGGGTGCAAAACCGGGAGAGGGCGGACAGCTGCCAGGGAAGAAGGTAGATGAAGCTATTGGAAGGACAAGACATTCAACACCGGGAATATCTTTAATATCACCGCCGCCCCATCATGATATATATTCTATTGAGGATTTATCCCAGCTTATCCTTGACCTGAAGGGTGTTAACCCATCAGCTAAGGTAAGTGTTAAGTTGGTATCTGAAAATGGAGTTGGAACTGTAGCTGCGGGAGTTGCAAAAGCTCATGCAGATACAATAGTAATCAGCGGATATGACGGAGGTACAGGGGCAGCTGCTCTGTCATCTACAAGGCATGTAGGGCTTCCCTGGGAAATTGGACTATCAGAAGCTCATCAGGTTCTTCTTTTAAATAATTTAAGAAGCAGGGTTAGACTTCAGACAGATGGTCAGCTTAAAACCGGAAGAGATGTAGTTATAGCTGCACTTATGGGCGCTGAGGAATTTGCCTTTGGTACATCAGTGCTTATGACTTTAGGATGTGTTATGTGCAGAAGATGCCATTTAGGTACCTGTGAAATGGGAATAGCTACGCAGTATGAGGAGCTTAGGAAGAAATTTAAAGGAAAACCTGAATATATTATCAATTATTTCATGCTGATTGCCCAGGAAGTAAGGGAACTTATGGCTAAGCTTGGCTTCAGAACAATGAATGAGATGATTGGAAGAGTTGATGTTCTTGAGGTAAATAAAGAAATTGAACACTGGAAGGCAAATCAGCTGGATTTCTCATCTGTTTTATATAAGCCGGATATGCCAAAAAGAGTTAAACCTTACTGCACAATAGCACAGGATCATA
>JAJBWD010000382.1:0-9577 GCA_032907345.1 Bacillota bacterium
ACATTTTTTGGAATCCAATTCTGTTCTTTTATTTTTTGTATCAAAATATAAAAATTTTTTAAAAATTTTTTTTTAGTTCCTTTTCCTCTACCATAATCATTAATACTTTCTTGTCCATCTATAGATAGCTATAAAGATAAAATAAATTCTCTTTCTGGAAACTAAGATAATATATTTAAAAATCCAGATACCTAATCAAACCAATGATCCCCTACAAAATTAGTAGAAAATAAAAAATTTTTTAAATTTGGATAATATTCTATTAACTATTTTGTAATATTATATATACGATCAAATCTTAAAGTTGGTTCAGCTCCCCAATATTGTATTTCAGTTAGTTGTTGAGGATTTGGGAAAATTTCTTTCGCAAAATTAAAATAATATTCGAGATCAGCAAAACTTTTATCTAAAATAGAATCAATATGTTTTAATGCTGGATTTTTATCTATATAGCAATAAGAACAATTTAAATTGCATACTGCTGTAGAATATAAAACCAATATATGTCTTAAATTAATATCTGTCATTTGTTATCTTCCCATTGTATAATTTGTATCACATGTAGAAGTAGAACAATCATCAGTACTACAATTACCTGTTGTTCCATTTGTACTTTGAGTTCCGCAATAACAACCTTCCCAGTTTGTTAACATATCTGGAAAATTCATCCACTTAATTAAAGCTCCCGCAGATACTGTAGCAACACCATAACTAGTATATGAAGTTCTAGTCCTTAACTATGCTGAATTATTCCAAGAATTTATAGCCTTATTTACTAATTCATTCATTTTTGCTGCAGTTGCTACTACTCCAGCTCCTGGAGCTGTTACATTATATGCACCAAGTCCTCTTGCAGAACGAATATTAGTAAGTCTATTATTCCAGCTATTAAAATCTGAATTATATACAATTCCGCCAACAGCCATATTTGTTTCTCCTATTAATCGTTAGAATCAATATTTTTTCCAATAATTGTAATTACACATTTAAATCTTTTATTATCATCATATTCAGAATAAACAACTGCTTTAATTACTTTATTATAAGAAGTATATATTATAAAAGGCTATAAGTTTTCTATATCTGCTTCATAAATTTTAATATTATTAATTAAAGTATCTGGAACAATAAAATTTTGATATATATTTTTTAAATAATTTTCATGTTCATTTGGTTTAACTAATGTAGTAATCATTAATTTAAAATAATTATCATCTATATTTTCAGAAACATAAATAACATCTTTCAATTTAAAATCATCATTAATAATACAAGTATACATAAATATTCCTCCTTATATTATATAAAATATTTTATCATAAAAAATAAAAAAAGTCAAGTTTTGACTTGACTTTTTTATTAATATTACAATCCAAGTTTACTCATCATAGCAGCAATTCTATCAAGTTCTTCTTGAGTTACTTCTGCTTTCTTTTGCGGTTGTGCCTCAAAGTCAATTCCAGCTCCAGTCTTTACTATCGCAGGACCGGGGTCGCCGCATTCTAAAAACACTTTAGGACAAGTCATAGCAAGAGCAATTTGAACGCGCTCTCCTCCATCATCTGCCCAAACGTATAATTTTCCGCCAGACTCTCCTACAAAATCAGATCCAAATTCAGCTTTAATTCTATCTGTTACTTCAAGTTTAGCATTTGATCCTCTCGCCATTAAATATCCTCCATTTCACGATAACAATCTATACAATAAAAATATCCATCTTTTAATATCATATTATCTATAAAATCATATTCATCGCATTTTTCACAATAAGCAACTTTATCTTGACATTGTTCGCAAACCCATTCATTATATTTTTCAATCCAAATGCAATCTTCTCGATAGGCACGATTTCCGCAAACATTACATTCGCAAATTTCATCATTAATTTCATGCCCATATTGTAATTCACACACTGAACATAAAAATGTATTTGTATCTTTTATATAATTATTATTGCATTTAATACATTTAACTCCTCCGCCCAATTTAAATCGAGAAGTTATTTTTGTAAAAGGCTTTTTTCTATATGCATGATACCAAAACATATCATCATCTTCAATCATTTTATAAGAATAATAAGGAACATAATAACTAGAATATAATAAATCATTATAATGTAATGCTTTAGGATCATCTTTAATTAATTCAGATAATCCAATTAATTTATCTCCTACTGGAAGATATTTATCATCAAGAGAAAAGTTATTATCCCAATTATCTACATATTTATTATTCCAATTACTCCAACTATGATTACCAGCCCCTATATCTGTTTTTGCAAAAATATCTCTAATAATATTTAAAGCAGTCATACTAAAAAATGGATATTGGCGGCCCGCAAACATCATATCTCTATTATCTGAAAAATGAAGCCACATTCTCCATTTTTTATTGTTCCATTTTACGTCATTTGGAAAATCTGGTAAAAGAGTATTATCATCTGATTTCAAATATACCATAATTGTAGAATTATCAACCATATAAGATAAATTACCAGCTCTAAAATCTCCATCTAGGGCATGGCATGAATGCCAATTATGACTATTTTCACTAGCAGATAAAAAATCAAGAGGATGAACAGAAAAACATAAAGTACCTTCAATTTTATTTTCTTGAATAATCATACTAGCAATTGATTGAAAATTCTCAAGTTTATATTTATTTAATTCAAAAAATTTAAAAGCCTTTAATAATTTCATTCCTTTTGGAATTTTTTCTCCAAAAGGAGATATAAAATCATTTAATACAATGTTTTTATAAAAACCATTTGCATTATTAGAAATAAAATCTGCTAATTCACTATTGGTTAAACCAATTTCTTCTATTAGATTATTAATTTTTTTATTTTTTTCATTTTCTCCGAAGTCAAAAGTGACTTTTTCGGGCCATTCATAAATTAGTTTTCCATTAAAATAATTAATAAAATCTTTTTTTTCTTCTTGCCATTTAGAAAATAATTGATTTGTATTAATATCGGTTAATTCTTGAGAATATTCTAGGACTTTATTAAAATCTTTTTGAATATCAGTGTACATTTTTATGCCTATAACAAATTTTTTGATTTGGTTTCGTTTTATCAATCAACATAGATTGATCACAAATTTTACACCAAGTTACTTTATCTACGCTACAATCAGAACAAAAATGTTTCATAGTACCATCTTCAAGTTCAACAGGTATCATTTCATAATCATAAAAAACTTTTCCGCAACTGTCACATTTTAAATTATATGAATACCAATAAAATCTATCATATAATTCTTCACCAAAATCATAAGTAATTTGTGTATCTGCTTCTTCAAGCATTAAAATTACTCTTTCTAAAGTTTTTTTTGTTACAGACATAGATAAAGTTTCTAAATAACTATGTTCATTTAAATATCCTACAGATAAATTAACTCCTGCAAGATTCCATGCTGGACAAATTATACTAATATCTGAAAAAATTCCATCTTCTTCAATAAAATCAAAGGTTTCTATATAGTCTATAAAATCTTTATTTGTACAATCATAAAAAACTGCATCATTAAAACCATGTCGATCTAATTGAATAAGATATTTTAATTCCATTGGAGGATCAGGAAAATCCCGTATTAATTGAAGAGCACCCATACCACCAATTTCTTCATCTGTTGTAAATATTACTGTTGGAAGATACCCCTTTAACAAGATTTTTAAAATCATATAAACACCAGCTCTATCATCAGCTCCTAATCCTTCTGGACTCCAAAACACCCATTTTTTTTCATCAAAATAAATATGTTCAGGAGGAGTTTCAAAAACTGTATCCATATGAGCAACTAAAGCTATAGGAATATTTCCAATTCCTACAATATATTCTTCCGTTTCAATAATATTATCTTTATAATATTTTTTTAAAAATTTGGATAATAAAATTTTTAAATCTTCTTGTTTTAATGATACTAAATCTTTAAATAATTTATAATCTTTGTCTGGAAATTTTTGCATAATTATCCTCTTATATTTTCTTTATAATATAATTATACTAAAAATATTAAAAAAAATCAATTTGCGAGAACTTCATCTCGATATGCTGATATAAGATCTGGATTAGCAAGGGTTAATGTTCTTTCACAAATTCGACAAACACCACCTTTTAAACAGCGCTGCGCGCAGGTGGTACGAATTTTAGAGAATTCATGAGGAATCATACGATTAACACCATCAGCATTTAAATTTGTTATAATGGTTTCAAGAGGTCCACGCCACTCATGATTTTCAGCATATATGCGGAAAAGCGCTTGTTCTTTTGCGCGATCGCAATCTTCAAATTCAATAGCAGTAATATATTCTCCATATATAGATTCAATATCTTCTGGGCGGATCCAGGTTCCGAGTATACCATTTTCGCGTCTAATTCCATCTATATATGCAACATTGGGAACCGCACGAACGGGCACGCCGCATATTTTTACTTTATCTAATTGGAAAAATAATTCATTATCAAGACGCACATAACAAACACCTAATTTTTTTAATGCATCTAATTCAAAGAAAGATACGATAGGATAACCTAAATAATATTCTAATCCATGCTTTGCGGCGTCGTCAAAGAGTTCCACAGAAGCGAGTTCCGCAATAATTCTTTGTTTGGTTAATTTTTTATATTGTCCTAATTTTTCAAAATCTACTATTGTGTCTTTTGGACAGTTAATAATTATATTAACTTCAGGGTAATCTTTAATTATATCTAAAATCATTTCGTGGTCACGATAATCTACTTTAATTTCATTTGCCTTTTGGAGATATTCTTTTGTCTATCTCGCACTTAAACAATATAACATATATTTACACTCCTTTACCTCAAAAAATTTCTAAGCCACTTTTTAATTCCTGCGACGGATGTGATGCGTGTGTGCGGGCGGCTCAGATATTACGAAAAAAGGAGCTACCAACGGTAGCTCCTCTATATGAGAGAGAGTGATTATCACTCGCCAATCTCTCCATCACCGGCGACGGCTCTATAACCCTTAACGGTACGGGTCTTCTTTCCGTCCTCTCCGCCGACCTTGATGTCAGCCTTTTCGGCAAGACCTGCCGCCACAAGCTTATTCAGCCTGTAGGTGACCTTAGAAACGGTCACGTCCTCGCCCTCTACGAGGGAAGCGATGTCAGCGATGGTTGCGAACTCATCAGTCAGAGCGGACTGAACTGCATCACACAGCTCATCTCTCTCTTCCTTTTTCTTCGCGCCACGCTCCTTAGCCTTAGCGGCCTTCTTATCCAGAAGACCAATCTCGTTCTCTGCGAACGCCTTGATCTCCTCGGGAGTAACCTCGATCTTAGCGCCGTCCTTTTCGAACTCCATAGCGCCCTCAGTTGCGTAGTTAACAAGTGCTTCGAATACGTTTCTCTTAGTAAGCTTATCCATATTGTACCAACCTTTCATCTTTGAAAATTTGTTTTTATCTTTATCTTGTAAATATATTATATTAAATTTTTTTTAAAAAATCAACTGAGTTCTTTTTTTGGCTACTTATGTAAGACCGTTTCTTTTTTTTCTTTCTTAATTCTTACAAGTATATTATATAAAAAATTTTTTAAAAAATCAACTGAGTTCTCCTAATGCGGCATTTTATGCAGCCGCATTAGGAAGGTCTCTTCTGAAGAAATCCTCAAGCATTTCTTCATCTGATGGGATTAAGAGTTTCTTCTGAGACCAGCTCCAAAACTCTCTGCCAAAAAATAATTTCAGACCATCTTCTGTCATTTCATCTCTACGGATATAATATTCTCTATTATATCTCTTATACATTGGATGCGGATCTACTAAAGAATAATCTTTAAATGAATTTTCAAAAGTACAATCCTCTAATATTATATGAAAATCAGGATAATAAGATTTTCCATCATTGCTTGCAGGATAAACTGTAATTTCTCCTGTATTTATTAAATGACGCTCTTCTGTTATTGGATCAACATAAGTACATTCATCGACACAATCTTCGCAGAACCAAGATCCATCAACGTACCAGCCATCATTGTCACCAAGAATACAGCCACATTCATCACAAGTTCTTGGCGCATAACAATCTGTACAAGAGAGGTTTTGTTCACTACTAAAATATTCATTTACGTTACCACAACTCATACATTCTGATGGACCAGAATAATTAATTCTAAAAGTTCCACCATTATAAAGATTTTTATCAGTGGTAATATATATAAAATTATGGTCTTGAGAACTACCAAAATCATTATACATATGATCAGTAGACGGAGAAATAATACAGTCATAATCAATTCCATCTACAGAAAACTCTCTAAATGCATTATATGCAATTTCTTTATCCATATAATGACCAAATCCAGCATTTTCTGCAAGCTCTTTTAGCCAATTAAGAGCAATTTTGCTTAACTCTGAATTATAATATGGATAAGATTTTATATTTGTAATAATTTCGGGAGTAACAATAAAAAGTTCTCTCCACTTTTTATTATTCCAATAAATATTATGAACCTTCATGTCATCTTTTGCTTTTAAATAAGCTACAACAACACATGGAGAATTCATCATTTCAACAGTTCCCTGTCGATAACATCCTTCTTCAACCCAGCTCATACAAGAGGACCAACCGCAATTATTGTCACTCATTGTCATATAATCGAATGGGTGAATAGAAAGACAGAGTTTCCCACTTAACTTTCTCTGATTCATAATCTGAGAATGTTTAATACGGAACTGTTCAAATCCATCAATATGATACATTTCCGCAAACTTGCGAATAAATTTCATAATATGAGCACCACGCTGAATTTTAACGGGTTTACTCATATCTTCTAATTTAATTTCACAAGTATCATAATCCCAAACTCCAGAAAGAAGAACTTCATCATCAAGAAGATGAGAAAGATTCTTTTTCATTTCATTAATAGAATTATTTTCTTCTGGTACACGGAAGAAATAACGAAAATGATCGTTCCAATCTGATGTAAATTTACGAATTACAGTATCATTGTAATTATGAGTTAAAAGGTTACCAATATCTTCAAGAAGTTCATCATCTTGTTTGATATAATTAATATCCTTTTCAAGAATAAATCTCTTTCCAAAGACAGTAAACAATGGCTGTTTATTGATTTCCCACGGCTTTAAAATTTTATCAACAGAAACCTGTAAACTGGATTCTGCATATGAATCAATATAATATCCAATTGCTTCTTTTTCTTCTTGTTCGATATATTTAATTAAATTCATAACTGATAACCTCTTTTATAATTCTTATAAAAATATTATAATAAAATTTTTTATAAAAATCAATAACGAACTTTTAATTATAAAAAATCTTGCCAATGATTACGTATATATTCTATGTCATCTTCATCAAGATCATAAACAGACTCAACAGTAAACTGTGTTTCACCTGCGGCGGCCCGTCTTGCGATTTCTTTAGCGACCGCACGAGTATCATAATGTTTAGAAATATAACCCAAAAAATCATTCTCTGTTAAGGTAAACATATACTCACCACTCCCATCATAATTATTATAAAGAGAATGAATAATGCTTCAAAGAATACAAAAGAGTCATCGACTCTTTTGTATTCAAAGATGCAAATTCCTATCCAAGACAATAAAAGCAACCAATAATAAAGATTCATTTTTAACTAGCTTTTTCTCTACAGCGAGTTAGAACAGTCTGCTTACAATTACGATAAATCTTATGGTCTTTAACAGTACCAATCAATTTATGTACAGAACCTTCTTCCCAACTCTTTGCCGCAGTTGTCCATACATAAACATTATCATCAGAATCAGACATAATATGCATGGTACTATGACCATAATATCCGTCCAATCCAATTGCCTTCTGAACAGTAAGCTCAAGGATTAATTTATCTCCTACTTCACCCTGAAATTCAGAAGGAGTCGGCTCGTAAAGAATAGTATCAAGGAACTCTTTAATGGTATCATCATTATTAAGATCCTTGCCATTTGCTGAAACCTGATTCCAATAGAGCTTAATAAGCTCAATATCTCCAGGCATATCTTCAGGAATTTCTACATCGGTAGGGAAGTACCAATTCCATTTTGGATTATAACGAGCACCCTGCTCTTTCAGCCAGTCCTTAAATGGGAAGGTCTGACCCTTACAGATGGTAATGTAATCACCAACAAAACCCAGCTTTTCTTTAGAATTCTTCTGCATCACAATCCTCCTCAAAGGCACCGGCCGCAAGCATCATATCAAACATATCTGCATCATGGAAAGATAATCTTTTAATTTTTGCTACTGGAACACCAACCCAAATGGTTTCAAATTCAAAGGGGTCTTCTTCTTCTAAAAGTTCGTATCTCGTTTCGTCAGCAAACATTTTTTATAATCACCTTTCCTTTCTTAATTCTTATAATAATATTATAATAAAAATTTTTAAAAAAATCAAAAGCGAATAATTAGATGCCATAATTATTCGCTCTCTTTTTCAAAAATTAATACATAGGTTCCACCGTCTATAGGAATGTAATTAATATATCGAGATCCTCTTTGCAGTTCTTGTTTAACTACATCTGCGGTATGAAATTTATTTATTTCTATTGAATATTGGATTCGTGGGGTTTTATTTAATTTTCGTTCAAAAAATTTAGTACCCGCCGCGATAAAATTGCGGCCATCGGTAAATTCCCAGGCAGATGCCATTTGTAATACCTCTTCTTACTTTATTTTACAAAAAATTTTTGATATATAATAGATAGAAATTAATAAGGAGCACACCAATGACTACAAGTTTGAATAGTTTGTCTTAAACATTCATTTTTTGGATCGTAACACTTACAATTCTTTTTGCAAGTTTCTTCGATTCGTTTCGGATTTTTTACGGTAGTCATCATAATCATATTGCCTTGACGGACTTGTTTTTGTATAGCTTTTTCAATAGGAGACGGATTTGTTTCAAAATCACATTTAGAATTTTCTTTACAAGTTTTACAAGTTCCCATTTGAGATCCGCAATTAGAACATATTAAATGCGGGTTCCCGTTTACGAGATCTACAATGCCGGGTTCAAGTAAGGGCTGTCCGCAAATTTCGCAATACTTCATTTGCTCTTGGAAAATATATTTGGGACAAGAATCAGAATTGGGATCTACTTTAATATGGAATATAGAGCAGATAGTATCTGCCCCTTGAGTAGCATGGAAGCCGCAGTCGCCGCAAAATTTATTAAAAATAGCCATTATTATTACTCTTCTTCTGGAAAATCGTAATAAGCCTTACCTTTATAATCTTTTTCATCAAGATGATAAGATTCGATTTTTCCTTCATTATGAGCCATTTTAAACATATTATACATGGCATTATTAAGAGTTAAAGTTCTGCAAATGCTTTCAATTTCTTGGATAGAATCAATAGAGCAAATATCTTCTTCTCCATAGTCTTGAGTAATTGCATTAAGTGCATCAGAATAAGATTTTGCACTAACAAGTCCGGTGGCAGTAAGTTCATCTCCAATACGCTCATTCCAGTATGTAATTTTAAAGATATAATATTTCATATTAAAGGTACCAACCTTTCTAGAAAGTGAAATGAAAATTTCTTTTATTATTTAATATAATTATA
>JAJBWD010000383.1:0-9577 GCA_032907345.1 Bacillota bacterium
ATATTAAAAAAACCCCATACACTAAGTAAAAGAATAATAAAGAACTTAGTTTATGCTGTTTTTCTAATTATTACTATGAGAATTTTAAATGGGAACAGATTCTCCTCAGTTCATTCAGATATAACATTAATGCTGCTTTTTACAATAATGGCAGTCTTCAAAAAAGATAAAGAAATCAGATAGTATAACTGCTTATAGAAAAGTTAATAGCCATATAGTAAAAGCTGCCCTCAGGCAGCTTTTATAACTTTATTTATATTTTTACAAGTCTTCCAAGTACTTTAACTATTTTCTTATCCACAGTTTCGGTTCTAAGGGTGCTTTTATTGCTTATCAGAAGAAGGTTATTGGAATCTATCCTCTTGATCTGCCTTACTGCCCTTTTTTCATTAACCTCTATCAGGTATATGTTATCATCTAAGGGCTCTGATTCCTTGTGGCATAAGGCAATGTCGCCCTTGGCAATCCTGAAGCCCAGCATATCATCCTTTTCTATTTCTATGAAAAACACCTTATCTTTTGGGAAGCCTTCTATTTTATTATCAAATATAGGAAGCTGTTTTTCTCCCTTAGTCTCTGAAAATGAGTAATCATATATTTTAAAATTCATAATTACAGAGGAGAAGGCACTTTCCATAGTTTCATTTACCTTTTTAGGCATCTCCCTGACTTCTGTAACTTCTTCTTCATCATCAGATGTAAGAACAGCATCATCCACCTGATAATTTAAAACATTAGAAAACCTTCTTAACAGATTTTCATTTAATACCCTTCTGCCGGACTCAATTTCTTCAATGAAATTCTCTGATACTCCCAGCTTTTTCCCTAACTGTTTTTTTGATAATCCCTGGTTTAATCTTGCTGTTTTTATAGATTCTGAAACCCTGCTCATAGTATCCTCCAATTACTTACCGTGGTTTTTGTACCACTCTCTTTCTTCTATAAGATGCTCCATAAGATATTTAAAAGACCACCCCTGTGACGTCTCGGTAACTACTGCCATAATGGGTGTTTCTTTAAATTTCTCTCTTATCCCGTTAATTATAGAACTTAATCCATCATCTGAAATATTATTAAAAAGGATCAAGCTGTCTTTAGGAAGCGTATCATTAACTGTAAAAAACTCAAGACCTGCTATAATATCCTTCATTGTCATATCACCCATTTTAGGTGTTATTTCCTTTGTTCTTAATACTCCGTTTCCGTTAGCCAAACTTTTTATTAATTCCTGTTCATCAGGGCTTAAATTATAATATAAAACCATATTTTTATTATCTAAAACCACTTTTATCTCCTCTTTAACTTCTCAACTTCAGGAGCTTCTTCATCGCAGGCAACCCTTATACTTTTCATAATCTGATCCTCATAAGGCATATCGCTGTAATCTCTCTTAACTGCTGCTATCTTTTGTGCTGTATCCATTCCACTCAGGACCTTTCCAAAGGCAGCATAACCTCCGTCAAGATGAGGAACTGATGCAAGGCATATAAAGAACTGGCTTCCTGCTGAGTCTTTGTGTGCAGCTCTGGCCATTGAAAGTACTCCCTCTTCATGCTTTAAGTCATTGTCAAATCCGTTTGTTTTAAACTCTCCTCTTATTGAGTAGTCAGGACCTCCTGTTCCATTTCCCAAAGGGCATCCCCCCTGTATAACAAATCCGGGAATTACCCTGTGAAACTTAAGCCCATCATAGAAGCCTGAGTTTGCCAGACTAATAAAATTATTAACAGTATTGGGAGCCTTATCCCTGTATAACTCTCCCTCCATTACTTCTCCGTTTTCCATTGTAATTGTAAATTTTGGATTCATATTATCTCCTCCTATATATGTATAAATAAATTAACTCCAAAACCAGTTAGAATAATTACTGTCAGATTAAATAATATATGCTGAATACTCCATATCGTTACATCTTCAGTCTTTTTATAAACAGAAAGTCCTGTAATCAGCATAATAGACTGAATAATAATCAAAACATAAATGCTTCCCGGGAACTGAGGCATAAACCTGCTCCAGAAAAGTCCGTCAATTAAGGCTACATATAGAAATAAAGCCAGGTAGCCATTAAGCTTTATTCTTGCTCCTGCCAGGTCAGCTATATTTACCCAGGCAAGAATCTCTAGAAATCCATTTGCAAAACCATAGAGCATTGAATTAAATATCAGATACCAGGCATTTGTCTCTATTTTAACCCCTTTCGAGTAATAATATCCTCCTATTATAGTAATTATTACAAATGCTACTATTTCTTTTTTTACTTTTTTTATCTGAGGATGGAAAATAGGCAGCTTCTTATCAAAGGTAAGCCTGAGTAATATTCCTATACCTATCCAGTATATCAGAGCCACAAGAATAGGTGAATTTGTAAATTTAACGATTCCCCAGGCAGCAAATGGAAATAATATGGCTGTAAACCATCCAACCCACTGTTTTAACCTAAGTATAATTTTAACCGGGTTTATTTTAAAATTATCCATTTAACTTCTCCCATATCTATATATATAAAAGTTTATAGCAAAGCTGTACCATAGCTTCACTCTTTGAATTGAATATTTCTACTGTTCCCCCATCCTTGCTTTCAGTAAATAAATCATATTCCAAAAGCTTGGAACTTAACCTTTTAACTGTACCGCAGCTTCCATCAATTACAGGAACTTCTGATCCAAATATATTTTTTATTTCTTCTTTTATGAAAGGGTAATGAGTACAGCCAAGTACTATGGTCTCCACACTGGCCGTATCTATTCCTTTAAGTTTTGATTTTAAATAATTTTCAACTATATCTCCTGATACATTCCCATCTTCTATTATTTCCGCCAGGCCTTCACAGGGCAGTGATACTATTTTATCCTCTACCTTATACTCCTTAATCAAATTAAAATATTTTGACTGAGAAAGAGTGGCAGGTGTTGCCATAATAAGAATTTGTCCCCCCTTATTAAATTTTACTGCCGGCTTTACTGCAGGTTCTATGCCAATTACAGGAATGTCCTTATATTTTTCCCTTAAATCTTTAATTGCAGCGGAGGTTGCTGTATTACAGGCTACAACTACTGCCTTCACCCCTTTATTATATAAAAATTCAATTCCCTTAAAGGTCAATTCTTTAATTGTATCAATATCCTTAGTCCCATAAGGAGCATTAACTGAATCTCCATAGTAAATATAACTTTCCGACCGCATAAGCTTAACTGCCTCTTTTAATACACTTATTCCGCCTACTCCCGAATCAAAAAAACCAATAGGCTTATTTTTATTTATCATATAATCACCACTATCTGTTTAATTTCCTTATATATTACAAATTACATAATCTAATTATTAAAGTTTTAATTTAAAATTATCTAACAGAAAATTATGCAATTTCTTTATATAATTATACTACCAGATATTGCTTATATACAAGTTTCTAAAATATGAATAATTTTATAAAAAACTTGCATATTTATTTGTACATCTATTGACATTCATCCATTAATGTAATAGAATTTAATGCATATTTTTAATAAATTGAATAATAATATTACTACGAGGAGGAATAGTATGGAAAAAGATCTAATTTACTTTATCGGCAAAAAAGACCATTCACCGGAAGCAATCGAGAAATTATTAACCGCTCATCCAGAGATTAAATTCGTCTCAGCAATAGGTGTGGACCTGACAGGTAATGACACCGACGAAAAAATTCCAATAGGACTTTTCCTTAAAGATATCAAAGGTTTCTTAGATGGTGCAGTGCAAACCGACGGTTCATCTGTTGTCCTTCCAGGAATCGCTACACTAAACAATGCTAAAGTGGACATGGTGGCAGACACCGACGTCAGCTGGTTTGTAGACTACAATTACGAACACATAGACTACGATACGGAAAAGCCTGTAGGAACGCTTAGAATTCCTTGTTTCCTAAGACATGAGGGCAAATTCGTTGACTCAAGGCATCTTCTCAAAGCAAGCATCGAAAACTTCAGCAAAACTCTTCTTAAACTCTTCAAAGACTATCCAGAAAAATTATCCCCCTACGGAATAACAATTGATGATATAGATGAAATAACAGCTACCTGCGCAACAGAATTAGAATTTTGGGTAAAAACACCAAATGACATTGCCTTAGTTGAAAAATTATCCACATCCCAGACTTTAAAAGAGCAATATTGGCAGAAAACAAAAGGTGCAGTAAGAACAGCCTTGGAAGAATCCTTACTGCTTATGGCAGAGTATGGAATAGAACCGGAAATGGGTCATAAGGAAGTTGGCGGAGTTAAAGCTAAACTTGACAGTGAAGGAAATCTGGATCACATAATGGAACAGCTTGAAATTGACTGGAAGTATTCAACTGCAGTTCAGACAGCAGATAATGAAATATTCGTAAGATACCTGGTTTCAGAAGTATTCAGAAGCTATGGTCTTGAAGTTACATTTAAAGCTAAACCAATTGAAGGCGTTGCAGGAAGCGGAGAGCATACTCATGTTGGCATGGCTATGAAATTAAAGAATGGTAAATTCATAAACCTGTTTACTGCTACAAAAGAACATTTCTTAAGTGCAGTAGGATATGCTTCAGTTATGGGAGTTCTTAAGAACTATGAAGTTATAAATCCATTTGTATCTTCAACAAATGATTCCTTAAGAAGATTAAAGCCAGGATTCGAAGCACCTATATGTATAGTTACCTCCTTAGGTCACTCTGTAGATGTTCCTTCAAGAAACAGAACAGTTCTTATGGGACTTGTCAGAGATGAACTAAACCCACTGGCTACAAGATTTGAACTTAGAGCACCAAATCCATATTCAAACACATATGTAGTTCTTTCAGCTTTGTATGCAGCAATGTTAGACGGAATCGAATATGCCTTCAAAAATGGCAAGGATGAAGACAGCCTTCTTGCTGAATTATCAAAGAAACCGGGAGAAGCTGCAGACTATCTTGAAAAAGACAGAGCTTACAGAAGTGAAGAAGACGTATTTGAAGATTTTACACCGGAAGAAAGAGATGCATATTTCAGCAAGGCACCTGCTACCGTATATGAAAACTTTGCAGGCCTTACTAAGTATCCTGAAAAGAAAAAGGTACTTGTTGAAAATGGAGTATTTACTGATAATCTTATAGACAGCATAAAAGAAGGATATATTGACAGATGGGTTACAGAAGTAAATCAGAGGATAATATCTAAATATATAGATGAAATAAGAAACAGTAAGATGCTGCACTCTGCTGAAAAGGCACTGGATTTAGATATTAAAAACTGGATGAAAATACATGAATTAAGATTATATCTAATGAAAGATTCCGTTGACAACAAGAGCTTATTTACTAAAATTAAGCTGGCAGCAGAAGCAAAAGATTATGAAAAGGTATCAGCACTTCAGCTTGAACTGGAAAGTAAAATAGATGAGCTGAGAGCTATTTACACTTCCTATAAGAAAAATTTATTAGATATATAGAACATGCCCTTATGGGTGAACAAAAAGCGGATACCGAGTGCTTGAACGGTATCCGCTTTTCTTTAATTCATATTAGGCATTCATCTTATTTTAATTCAAAACTTTTTATAATCATATCTTTTCTTACATTAATAGGCTTCCATATCTCAATTTTCTCTATTCTGATCATCCTGTGATAATCTTCCTTAATGCTTCTTTCACAAGCAATGGAGTATTCCTCAATGGACCACTCTTTCTTTGCAAAGTTTGTATTTGCAAGAGAAATATGGAGATCCCAATTTTCCTCGTCATCCCTTACCTGAAAACCCTGGTTTCTTAATTTTTCATTTATTACCCTGGACAATCTTCCTATGTATCCTTTTTTTTCAACTAACAGGTTAACTGATTTATAAGGAGGCTGGAAACAGACGGTTCCATTAACTTCAGCCTTAAATTTCTTATATTTTCCAATAATATCGTTTACAGTTTTACTAAGCATTTCTATATCCGGATCTTTAATAACTTCCAATGTAATATGAAGTTTTGGAAGTTCCTTATATATTCTATACTTTTTTGATATGTTTTTTTGAAGAAACTCAATATTCTCATAAGAATCTTCATCTAATAAAGCAACCAGGTAGTAATTCATAAATATCTCCATTCATTAGTTAATTATACTTATTTATTATAACATAAAAAGGAAGTTTGTACAGTTCAAAAAAATATATACCATATAGTGATATATATGATATAATAAAGTTTAGCAAATCTCAGATTAAGGATGGATGAGTAAATGGAAAAACTTATTATTAACGGAGGTAATAGGTTAAACGGCACTGTTGAAATCAGTGGTGCTAAAAATGCCGCAGTGGCAATAATACCTGCTACTTTAATGGCCAGTAACGGATTATCACAGATAGACAATACCCCCGATATTGAAGATGTTCATTGTTTGGAAAGAATATTAGAGAATTTAGGATGTAAACTTAGTAAGAGTGACAGCTCAATTTTTATAGACAGTACTACAATTGATAATATAAATGCAGTTTCAGAGGATGTTAGAAGCATGAGGGCTTCCTATTACCTGATAGGTGCTCTTTTAGGCAGATTTAAAGAGGCTAAGGTAGATCTTCCAGGAGGCTGTCCTATTGGAGTCAGGCCAATAGACCAGCATATAAAGGGCTTTGAGGCTCTTGGTGCAACCGTTACAATAGACCACGGCTCTGTTCATGCCATCGCAGAAAAGCTTATAGGTACAAATATATATTTTGATGTAGTAAGTGTGGGCGCTACAATAAATGTCATGCTGGCAGCTACACTTGCTGAAGGCACAACTATCATGGAAAATGTAGCAAAGGAACCTCATGTTGTAGATGTGGCAAACTTTTTAAACTCTATGGGAGCTAATATAAAGGGAGCCGGAACAGATGCAATCAGAATAATAGGCGTTGAAAAACTGACAGGATGTAACTACAGCGTTATACCTGATCAGATAGAGGCCGGTACATATATGATGGCAACTGCAGCCTGCGGCGGAGAAGTATTAATAAATAACATTATTCCAAAACATATGGAGTCAATCAGCGCTAAATTGGAGGAAATGGGAGTTAAGGTTATAGAGGACGGAGATTCCTTAAAGGTTGTAGCAGATAAATTCCCATTAAAATCTGTTAATGTGAAGACTCTGCCCTACCCCGGATTTCCTACAGACCTGCAGCAGCCTATGTGTGTTTTATTATCTTTGGCTCAGGGAAGAGGTATAATTAACGAAAGCATATGGGAAAGCAGATTTAAGCATGTAGATGAACTTAAAAAAATGGGTGCTAAAATAAAAGTAGAAGGACAGCTGGCCATTATAGATGGAGTTGATAAGCTTACCGGAGCTAGAATTAAAGCAACTGATTTAAGAGCAGGAGCTGCTATGATTATAGCAGGGCTCACAGCGGAGGGAGTTACCGAGGTTTCCGGTCTTGATCATATAGACAGAGGCTATCCCCATATTGAAAGTAAATTAAAAAATTTAGGTGCAGACATAATAAGAGTAAAGGAAGATTAATATGAAGTTTTGTTCTTTATTTAGCGGAAGCAGCGGAAACTGTATCTTTGTTTCCTCAAATGAAACCAGGATACTGATCGATGCTGGATTATCCGGCAAAACCATAGAGTCTGCCCTGTGTTCAATTGGTGAAACAGGAAAAGAAATTGACGGAATACTTATAACCCATGAGCATTCTGACCATATAAAAGGTGTTGGTATATTATCAAGAAAATATGATATACCTGTCTATGCTACTCCAAAAACCTGGGGAGCAATTGGTACAAGCATTGGAGCTATAAAGGAGCATAATCTAAAGACCATAGATAATAATCTTTTAAATATAAAAGATCTGGATATAATAAGATACAGTACTTCTCATGATGCAGCTGATCCTTCCGGTTATTCTTTATCCTGTTCCGGGAAAAAGATATCAATAACAACGGACTTAGGTTATTTCAGTGATGACATAAAGGATCAGATTATAGATTCTGATGTTATTCTGCTGGAGAGCAATCATGACATAGAGATGCTTAAATTTGGACCATATCCCTATTATCTTAAACGGAGGATTTTAAGCGATGAAGGTCATCTTTCAAATGATGCCTGTGCAGAGGCTATTATAAAGATAGCTAATGGCAACAAGAAAAATATTATACTGGGCCATTTAAGCAAAACAAATAATTATCCTGATTTAGCATACAAAACAGTATTTAATTCATTAATGGATGCCGGTATAGATTTGAAAAGTGAAATTAATATAGCTGTTGCCAAGAGAAGTGAACCAAGTAATTACATTGAGATATAAATAAAAAACAAAGGAGATAAAATAATGAGTTTATACAAAGAATGGACAGACTTAGTTGTTAACTATGTTAAAACTTATGGAGAAAAAGCATTTTGGGATGAATACGGTGCTGTTGAAAAGAAAATATACGAACATGTATTATCAAACAAAGATACAGTGCTCAGCTTAAATGTAAAAGCCATGTCAGATTTATTCGACACCACAAATCAGTTTGCAGTTGGATTTTTAGATGGAATAAACGACAGCCTGAAAACTCCTGTTGATCTGGAAAATATCGAAGAGAGTACTATGGTTACCCTTGATATTGACTTTGAAAAACTATATTTTAACATGTTAGATGCCAAGGCAGATTATCTTTACTCATTAAAGCAGTGGGATTCCATATTTTCTGAAGAAAAAAGAAAAGAAATAAAAAAAGATTGGTCAAATTCAAAAATGATAAGAAATGATAACAAAGTTGGAAGAAATGATCCCTGCCCATGTGGAAGCGGAAAGAAATATAAGAAGTGCTGCGGCAGGAACGAATAAAATTAAAGAGCAAATTATGCTCTTTTTTTATACGGTAATTTCCTATATATTTTCCAGTATTGACCATACTGAAATAATAAACTATACTTAAAATAATATAACAATAAGGGGTGGTATAATGGATAAAAATTCTAGTTTCATAATAGAAAAGAGAATCGAGAGGACTATGGAAGCATTAAAGAAAAACAGGATGAACGGGTATTTAGTTCAGGACGAAAAGGAACTTATAACCAAAATAGAAGAGATAGTAAGTGAAGGTTCCTCTGTAGCCGTGGGCGGTTCTATGACTCTGTTTGAAACCGGTATTATTGATTATTTAAGAAATGGAAAATACACATTTTTTGATAGATATAAAGAAGGCCTTACAAAAGATGAAATTAAAGAAGTATACAGGAAAAGCTTTTACGCAGATGCCTATTTTGTAAGTTCAAATGCTGTAACAGAAGATGGAGAACTTTATAACGTAGACGGAAATGGAAACAGAGTGGCTGCTATGCTTTATGGACCTGATAAGGTAATAGTTGTTGTAGGTTATAATAAAATAGTTAAGGATTTGGAAGCAGCCATTGAAAGAAACAGAGAAGTGTCAGCTCCCGCCAATGCAAAAAGGCTGAATAAAGCAACTCCCTGTGTTAAGGTTGGGTACTGTATGGACTGCAGCTCAGATGACAGAATATGCTCTGAGTATACGGTTATAAGGAAGCAGGTTGATAAAAACAGAATCCATGTAATAATAGTAAATAAAAACTTAGGGTATTAAAGTTTAATGCTGCCTGATTATGAAT
>JAJBWD010000384.1:0-2829 GCA_032907345.1 Bacillota bacterium
CTATCCCAGTTCATAAATTTATGCAGGCCTCCCAGCTCTTTTACTACATTATCTCCTGGTCTTAAGTGCAGATGGTATGTATTTGAAAGCTCAACCTGGCAGCCTATTTCCTTTAAATCCATACTGGAAACTCCGCCCTTTATAGCGGCCAGTGTTCCTACATTCATAAATACAGGAGTTTCTATTACTCCATGAACTGTAGTGAACCTGCCCCTTCTCACATTTCCAGTCTTCTTCAATAATTCGTACATTGCATATCTCCTTAGTTTTATTTACAATTTCTTTATTTAATCAGCATAGCATCTCCAAAGCTGAAAAACCTATATTTCATGGAAACTGCGGTTTCATAAGCATTTTTAATACTGTCCTCTCCAGCTAGTGCTGAAACAAGCATTAAAAGAGTAGATTCAGGCAGGTGAAAATTAGTAATTAAGCAGTCTACAATTTTAAACTTATAACCTGGATAAATAAATATATCTGTCCATCCTGATCCTTCTTTTATCATTCCATTTTCATCGCCTAAAGTCTCTAATGTCCTGCAGGATGTAGTTCCTACTGATATTATCCTGTTTCCCCTTTTCCTGCCCTGATTTATTATATCTGCTGCTTCCCTGCTCAGGCAGTAATATTCAGAATGCATCTTATGATCCTCTATATTATTTTCTTTTACCGGTCTGAAGGTGCCCAATCCTACATGAAGAGTTAGGTAAACTATATTTATGCCCTTATTTTTTAAGTCTTCAAGAAGTTCTTTTGTAAAGTGAAGACCTGCAGTAGGAGCTGCTGCTGAGCCTTCTTCTTTAGAATATACTGTCTGGTACCTTTCTTTGTCCTCTAATTTTTCCTTTATATATGGAGGAAGAGGCATCTCACCTAATTCGTCTAATATCTCTTCAAATATTCCATTATATATAAACTTAACAATTCTGTTGCCGTCATCTAAAATCTCTGTTATTTCTCCAATCAGTTTATCTGTGCCGAAAGAAAATCTGCTGCCAATATGCGCTCTTCTGCCTGGTTTTACTAATGTTTCCCATCTGTCTTTATCTATCCTTTTTAGCAGCAAAAGCTCCATTTTGCCCTTAGTATCTTCCTTTTCTCCTATTAATCTGGCTGGAAGGACTCTTGTATCATTAAGTACAAGCACATCTCCCTTATTCATATAATCAATAACATGTGAAAATATTTTATGTTCTATTTCTCCAGTTGTTTTGTCAAGAACCATAAGCCTGGAACTGTCTCTTTTTTCCAGTGGATGCTGCGCTATAAGCTCTTGTGGTAAATCGTAATAAAAATCTGTTTTTTTCATTTTAATACCTTATTCTTCAGTCAAATAATTTTATCTGCTTATCAGAATTTTCCTTTCCAAAATGATTAAATGTTTTTTCTGTTGCCATTCTTCCCCTTGGTGTTCTTATTATAAAGCCTTCTTTTATCAAATAAGGCTCATATACCTCTTCCAGTGTTTTTAATTCTTCTCCAATAAAATAAGCCAAGTTTTCTATCCCTACTGGTCCTCCTTTGAAATTAGAAACCATAGCTTTTAAAATTTTATTGTCAATCTTATCAAGTCCATCCCCATCTATCTCTAAGGCATTTAATGCTTTTTCACATACTTCCAGTGTTATTTCCCCGTCACCTATAACCTGGGCAAAATCTCTTACTCTTTTCAGAATTCTGTTGGATACTCTTGGAGTTCCCCTGGATGATTTAGCTATCTTTAATGTGGCTTCATTTTCTATCTTAATGTTTATTATCTTTGCTGATCTTACTATTATTTCTTTTAATTCCTGATTACTGTAATATTCCATAGGACATAAAACACCAAATCTGTCTCTGAGAGGGGATGTTAAAAGCCCAATTCTGGTAGTTGCCCCTATAAGAGTGAATTTTGGGAGGTCAATCCTGATTGATTTAGATGAGGGACCTTTTCCTATGATAATATCCAAAGAATAGTCCTCCATGGCAGGATATAATATTTCTTCAACAGTTCTATTCAGCCTGTGAATCTCATCAATGAATAAAACATCATTATCTGAAAGTCCTGTGAGTATTGCCGCTAAATCTCCCGGCCTTTCTATGGCAGGACCGGATGTTATCTTAAGATTTCCCTTCATTTCACTAGCAATAATATTTGCCAGAGTAGTTTTACCAAGTCCCGGAGGCCCATATAAAAGGACATGGTCTAAAGCTTCGCCCCTTGTCCTGGCTGCCTTTATAAATACTTTAAGGTTATTTTTTACCTTTTCCTGACCAATATATTCTTCAAAAGCTTTCGGTCTTAGTGTTTGATCAAAGGAAAGTTCTTCCTCTTTTAAATCTCCTGATATTATTCTGTCCTCCATGCTCCCTCCTATTTCATCAATAGCTTAAGGCATTCTTTGATTGATGATTCAATACTTAAAGTTTTTTCCACTTTTGAAACTGCAGATTCAGCTTCCTTTTCGCTGTATCCTAAGGTAGTTAATGCCAGAAGGATTTCATTATCCTTACTATCTATATTATCATTTTCTTCCGGATTAATTGCAATTTTATCTTTAAGTTCCAGTATTATCCTTTTAGCTGTTTTAGGTCCTACTCCGGGGGCTTTTGTTATTACTGTTAAATCTTCTTTATATATAGCTTTTTTAAGATTATCCGGGCTGGATATGGAAAGCAGTGAAAGAGCTGCTTTTGCTCCCACTCCATTAATTGTTATCAGCGTTTGGAAAAGCTTAAGCTCTTCTCTTGTCAAAAAGCCATAAAGTCCGATAAAATCCTGTCTCACTATCTGCATTGTATAAAGCAATATGTCCTCATGAAGCTCCGGAAGACTCTTTATTGTATTTC
>JAJBWD010000385.1:0-2875 GCA_032907345.1 Bacillota bacterium
ACGATGAATGCTGTTGGCAAATTCGATAACAGCAGTCTGGTTAGGATAAACCGAAATAATACACATTGAAGAAAGAATAGCAGCAACAATCGCAGCGATAATGATAATCTTATAAAATTTATGGTTTAAAATTATTTTTATTTTACTCATTTATATCCCCCTTACTTTGCTGTCGCTGTATCACTTATGCTAACAGGCTGTCCGTTAATGTAAATTACATTTGTAGAATCTTTATCAACAAATATTATTTTCGATTTTGTCAGCAGCTTCTGCAGGACATTTGAAACCATCTGCTTTTCCGTCATTTTACGATTGATCTGGGCCTGGCTCCATAAAGCCATATACTCAGATGTATCACCTTTGGCTTCATTGACAATGGAGTCTGCTTTTGTATCCGCAGAGGTTTTAATTTGATTAATTTCGGAATTAACCTGCTGGGATAAGGTATCATTCTCCTGGGATGCAGTTGTTTGAATCTGCTCTGCCTGTTTTTTTGCATCTGTAACTAAGGAATAAGCCTTAATCAATGAATCCGGCGGAGTTATATCCTGCACTCTTACCCGGTACAAATCAACACCTAAATCCTTGCTTTTTATATCATCCTTAAGTAGAGCCTGAAGCTGGCTTTCAAATATTGTACGCCCTGTTTTTGACAGAAAATCATACTCAATTTTACTTACAACATTTATTGTGTTTTTAATACTAAGCTGCTTTGCAAATTCCAGGGTATCTGCAGAGTAGTGCTTATACTTCAGCCCATCTGTAACATAAAGGTCCAATATTATTTCTACATTGGCAATGCTGCTGTCTGCGGTTAAAAACTCTGCTTCTTTCTGAACCAGTTCAGTTTTCTGTTTCCCCAGTTCTACATATCCAACCGGAATACTTACTATGGTATTCTTGCTTGGATATTTTTCTTTAGTCTGCCAGAAAAATTTGAAATGGGGACCTTTTTCTACTGTTCTAATTTCTTTACCAAAATTATAAATCTTGGCGCTTTCACTTTGCCCTACAAAAAATACGGAACGGCCAACAATTATTATTAAGAAAATTCCTCCAATTATAAAGGCTATTATATTTCTGATAAGCTTTTTTACATCAATCCCCTCTTTTGATGTTCCATAGTCATTTCTAAGCATGTTTTAATCCCCCTTCTTTTTTTGATGCCACCCAGTTCACATTTCACATATTATATTGTTAGTATCTTACATTTCATGAATCATTTAATACTCTTAATTAATTCTGTCTTTCAAGTTTTAACGTTTCACTTTTACCCTGCCACTTAACAGTTAATATGATTTCTTTGTCAAAGGTAACCTTCACATTATCTACACTCATTCTGCTGCCAGTATGGAAATTAGCAGCACCTTGAAGTTCCTGAGGAGATGAACTTCCAATTTTCATTGAATTACCAGTTAATTCATAATCTATTGGTCCTATCTTTTCAGTTGGATATTTGTTATTATCATCAAATAAATATTGTATAGATAAGGAATCATAGTATGATGATTTTACTTTTGTAATAGTATAAACAGCAAGCCATGAATTACTTTGTCCAAAATAAAAGTGAGTATCTTTATTTTCATATTTGTTATCACTTATGCAACTAGACATTGATAATAAAACAGCTATCATCAAAATACCCAATAACTTTTTCAAATAATCTCACTCCTTAAACTCTGCAATTTGAAATTTTTAGTATAAAAAACAGCTTACAATTTAATATTTTTTAAAGCCTTTCTATATAAATCTGCTGTTTCCTGATAATCCATTAAAACTCCTTCATCTCTCACGAAATTTTGATAACCAATTTTTTCTCCCTTTAACCTGGGGAAAAGCTGAAAATGCAAATGATTTCTTTTACCATCGCATATAGTGCACATATATACTTTTTCTGCACCTAAAATCTCTTTGTGTAATTTTATGACAGCATCTGATATTTTTAATATGTGTATACCCAAGTCAAGCGGCATTTCAGAAATATCTTCATAGTGTTCTTTTGAAACTATAATCGTTTGTCCAGTAGCTCTTGGGAACTTTTCAAATTGACACCGTACCAATTCATCCTCATAAATAATTAAACCCTCATCAGGAAATATATCGCCAGTAATAAAGTTTTCACATGAAAAACATACTCCTTTATCCTGGTATTCTTTTATTTTTTCTCTTCTTTGTTTTAATAATATTTCATCATTTTCACTCAATTTTTTTACATACATACTCTTACTCCTCTATATAAATTACTATTTATTGAGCTGCTTTAATCAATCATATACCGCTGCTTTATCACAGCTTCGCCACATAAGAAAATTTTGAGCTAACATATACTACTTTAAAAGTTCCTTAAAAACAGGATTTGATTCCTTGTTTATAAACCAAGTTGTATCTCCGTTCATTAGGACTCCACGTACATTAATATCTTCGTCAACCCACAGCCTATACTCTTCATTTGATTTATCCATAAAATATATCTTTACAGAATAATCATGTGGCCGTATATCAATCTTTGAATTAGTTTTCTGCCTATTGTTTAGTGCTTTTACGAATTTATCTATTGTATCCTTCTCTGAAAGTGTCCACTTTTTCTTGTCCGACTGCCTGATTACTTCGATTGAACTAATTTCTTTACCCTTATTTACAGAATTATTACTACAACCTATAAATAACGAAACTGTAACTATGAATATTAACAGAATTATAATGAATTTCCTCATGCTTCTCCCCCTCATCATATTTGGAAATTAATGCACAAAAATACGATTCCATGCTAATTTTCTAAAGGAAGAACTATCTGCTTTAGCTTTTCAGTATTCTCTTTAGAAATTGAGTAGCCTGCTTCAGTTTTATTTTTGTAAACAAACATACCCTTATTACT
>JAJBWD010000386.1:0-4873 GCA_032907345.1 Bacillota bacterium
AGACTTATTGCGAATAAAAAAAATGAGTCTAAAAGAGAAATATAAAAAAGCGATAGAAAAGTGTCCTAATTGGGAAAAAAAGCTAAAAGAAGAAGAAGTATGTATTGTTAAATTATATTTAGATGATTGTAGTTATAATGAGATATCTAATAAAACAAATATGACTAATAATCAAATAAAGTATAAATTAAGTGGATTAAAAAGAAATAATAAAGGAAGTTTATGTGACAAAATTTTAAGAAAAAGAAAAGGTACAAAACATAAAAAGGTTATAGAAGACAACCTCCAACCAAAATGAAAATAGTTTATATAAAAAAGTGGCAAAAACAAAGTATGATAAAACGTTAAAAAAGTATAAAACATTAATGAAAAAATTTCCTAGTTTAAAAAACAATTTAAGAGAAAAAGAACTATGTATTTTAACATTGTTTTTAAAGGGTTATGATTTTAAAAATATAAGTATTACATTAAAAATGTCAAAGTCTTTAATAAGCAATTATATTTATGGTGCTAAATATAGGAAAAGTTTATATGATATAATGTGTATTATACCAAAAGAAGAAATAGGAATTGAAAGAGTATTATTAAGAGAAAAATATAAAAAAATAACAAAAAAATATACTGATTGGGAACAAAAAGTAACTATTAAAGAAAAAAATATAATTGAATTATGGATGGAAGGATATGAGACTAATGAAATTGCTAATATAGTTAAATTGCCTTTAAATTCAATTCGTTGTTCAATATATGGCAGAGATCAAATAAGAAGAGATAGTATATTTAATCAAATAAAGTTTTCACATTAAAATTCCAGTTTTAAGGTAAAAGTTGAAAGGAAGTATTAATATGAAATTTAAGGATGTGCCTAAATTTACCTCTGAAGGACAATATAATGCTGATATGCGATTACCGTATTTTATAAGATGGATAGATGAAAATATTAAAGAATTGGGTTTACAATTAAATCCAGATTTTCAAAGAGGTAATGTTTGGACAGAACAGCAGCAAATAGCTTATATAGAATACTTGATAAAAGGTGGTAAATCTGCAATAACAGTATATTTTAATCAACCAGGATGGCAAAGAGATTATAAAGGAGAATTTGTTTGTGTAGATGGATTACAACGTATAACAGCGATGCAAAAATTTTTAAATAATAAAATTAAGATATTTGGACATTATTTGAATGAATATGAGGATAGCAAAATATTATTAAGAAAATTGATTATTAAAGTAAATATCAACAATCTGCAAACTAAAAAAGAAGTTCTTCAATGGTATCTCGATATGAACACAGGTGGTACAGTGCATAGTGAAAAAGAGATAGACAAAGTAAAAAATATGATTAATGAATTAGAAAAGGAGAATTAGATATGGTAATAAAATGCAAAGATTATGATAAAAATAGAAAAGACTGTTTAAATTGCAATGATTATTATAAAAGATATGAAATAATGGAGAAAGATGCAGGAGAACAAGAATTAGGTATGGATTTTCGTGAAGATGTGGGAGATTTAATTGGCCAATCTTTAAAAGCAGGAAGATATAATATGACATTAGCTGAAATATTAACTGAGATAGAAAAATCTTGGTGGCCCTTAGATGAATAGGACAAGCAATAATAATTATTTAAGATCTTTGAAAAAGAAAGCCATTAAATTAATAGCAAAATGTGAAGATTCAGGATATGAATTTACTGAATTAGAATGTGCTGCAATATCTAATATAGGTAAAGCAAAAAAATATAATGATATAAATTGGTTAGCAATAGATTTATTTATTAAATTGTGTGAAAGGTGGAATAATAAATGAGAGTTAGATTTAATAATCGGATTTTTTTATGTTCTGTGGTTACACATCCTAAGGGAAGCAAATTATTAATTATTACCACGTCTAATAATAGTGTGTATACTGTAGATATGGTTACTTGTGAACAAGCAGAGTTTGCATATAATAATTTATTAAAAAATGGTTATTATGATGTCTCAAAATATGAATATAGTAATTAAACAAATAGATCAATTGTTCACGATGAAAATAAAAGGGAGATTTTAAGAGATGAGGTGGAGTATATAATTAGGATATGATATTATTATAATTTAATTTGCATAAGTATAATACGTATGATATAATCTATATAGATTATATGAAAGAAGTGATAGATATATGGATAAAATATATCCAGCTTTAATAACTATTAATGCAAAAAATGATTATAATGTGAGATTCCCTAATTTTGAAGAGATAATAACCTATGGGAAAACGTTAGAGGAAGCATATATAATGGCTGAGGATGCATTAAAATTATGTTTATTTGATTTATATCAGGATAAAGTTGATATACCAAAAGCAGTTAAAATAGAGGATATAAAACTAAATAAGAATCAAGTAATTATACTTATTAAAACAAATTTGATAGACATTCTGAAAAAATATGATAATAAGTCAGTAAAGAAAACTTTCACAATACCTGTATGGTTGAATAAAGAAGCTGAAAAAGCTCATGTTAATTTTTCACATGTACTTCAGGAAGGTTTAAAAAGACATTTAAATATAAAGTAGTAATTTTGATTATACAAAATAAATAATAGGAGTAATGGATTATGAAAAATAAAATGATAAAATTTAAATTAATAAGTGATATAGGGTGTATATTATGTTTTTTTAATTTTATAAAATATAATATTATTATAGGTGTGTTAGGCATTTGTCTGTCAATATTAATAACAATTTTAGATTTAAAAGAGAAGGTATGTAAATTATGAGAGAAGAAGGAAAAGAAATAAGGACACGAATAATATTGGATATTGCTTCAGAAATGGAAGATACCCTTAAAAATAATGAATCTACTTTAAGATATTGTGTGGAAGAAGATTTGAAAAATAATGGTTATGATGTGTATTATTGTGAATTACAGAAAAACGATATAAATTTTAATACTTTACAAGAAATAATAGATAAGCTAACTAAAGAAATAGATATGTATCAAAACAAACTAAATAAATTAATTACTAATAATAAAATAGATTGTCAAGAAGAAAGTAGGCAACAAACAAAAATAAATGGAATGAGAATAGCTAGAGAAATAGTTTGTAAAATGTATAGAGAATAGTATAAATACAGATAGAATTAATCTTTTATTTGCAAATATAAAGGCTATTTGATATAATAAGTTTAGTTATTCAGTCAACTGATAAAGCTTAAATTTATAAAAAAGTAGCCGTACCATTGGGAGGTGGGCTACTTTTTTATAATAAAATAGGAGATAGCATTATGTCAAAATCAAAAATTGCCAAAAAAAATTGTCTGCTGTATATGACTGATAAAATGATTGATTCGAAAGATTGCGAAAATATACGTAAAATAAAATTAAAATCAAAGGGACTTTGAACAGTATAATTAATAGATAGTTTTGAATTTATAGATTTTTTACATTCTGATAAGAATAAAAAGACAGAGGAAATATATGAAATTAGTTTTAATGATTTGGCTAAGTTAATAAAAGAAAATGGGAATAAAATTAAATAATAAGATTTTAAATAAGGTGAAGATAATGAATATATTAAATAATGATATTTACGAAATAGAACAATATACAAATATATTAAATTTTACGCCAATAACTAAATTAAAGAATAATAAAACAATTATTGAACTTATAAATCATTACAATTTGAATATTAATGATTTTTATAAAACCAATGGTAAATTATATCCTTATTGTTATTTTAAAGGCTTTATATTAATTGAAATATATGATATGAGTAAAAAATTCTTTAATGATTTTAGAATAGTAGAGATTATAAAACAGAGAAATGAATCAATGAATAAATTTTTATTAAATAAACAATATGAAGAAATATTTACTTTTATAGATAAACCATTAAGATTTATATTTTATAAAAGTTTATTCGACAAAATTCCTGATAATCAAAAATATAGTGTATTTAAGTCTGTTTATACTTCTAGCGAATATGGATTTAATCAATTATCAAGAGATTTCTTAGATAAAATATTTAAATATAATATTGCTCCTAAAGAATGGTTTAGGGAAAATGTAATTACTATATATAGAGGAGAAGGAGATAAATCTACAAGTTATACTGAAGCATGTTCTTGGACTATTAATAAAGAAATAGCTGATTTTTTCGCTCACAGGTTTGATTCTGATGGGATTATATACAAAGCAAAAGTAAGGCAGCAAGATATCCTTGATTATATAAATGATAGAAATGAACAAGAAATATTGGTATTTCCTGAAAATGTATATGATGTAGAAGAATATTATATTTAAAAGATTAAAGTAGTGAATGTTTTAAATGAAATTAATAATATAAGAAATAGATTGATATAAATGAAAATTGAAGAATTAAAAGAAAAGTATGAATATATATTTAATATTGTCGAATATGATAAATTAAATTGGTATCAGAAAATATTTTTTAAAGTAAAAAGATTATATAAGAATGTATTTTGGAGATCCTAATATAAAATTAATAAAAAGATTAATTTAATCTATTGACAGTAAACCTAAAATATTGTATATTAATAATTACAAGGTTAATTATTAATCAATATAAAAGAGGTGTTAATGGTGATAGGATTAGAATATATACTAGACCTTTATTCTATGACAGGGACAGAATTAGCAGATGACTTAAAAATAAAAAAACAAAATATTTCAAGATGGTTTAAGGGAGTAAGAAAGATACCAGTAAAATATTTAGATATCTTAGAAGATAAATTCAAAATTCCAAAAGAATATATTACTAAGAATGTACGAGAAAGTGATAAATTAATTATACAAAAGTATAAAATTGAAAATGAAGATAATGAAAAAAAACAATTGTATCAATTAGAATACGACATCAAA
>JAJBWD010000387.1:0-2689 GCA_032907345.1 Bacillota bacterium
ATAAAGTATTTGGTAGTTTTGGTGAAATTGTACCTCAAAAGGGATATTTAAATAAAAGAAAGAAAAAACTGATACAGGCAGCAGTACTTATGAAATCAGAAGAATTTCTTGGCCTTTCAGTAATTTGTGCAATAGCATTAGGGTTTTTAATGTATCTGATTACAAATTCATTTATTATGCTGATTATTTTTCTGCCTATTGGCTTTATAATACCTGATTTAATTTTAGACAGAAAAAAATCAAGAAGAATGGCAAAGCTTAATTCTCAGCTGCCGGAAGCTTTAAATGTAATATCAAACGGAGTAAGAGCAGGCTACAGCTTTACACAGGCCATAGGAACCGTTACAAAGGAAATCACAGGACCTATCAGTGATGAATTCAATAAAGTACTAAGGGACAATTTATTAGGTAAGCCACTGGAGGAAACTTTAGTAAATATGTCAGACAGGACAGATGATGAGGATCTGGATATAGCTATAACTGCACTTATAATTCAAAGACAGGTAGGAGGAAACTTAGCAGAAGTTCTGGACAGTATTTCAAGCACCATAAGAGAAAGAGTGAAAGTTAAGAGGGATCTTAAAACCATGACTGCCCAAGGAAGACTATCTGCTGTTATAGTAAGTTTAATGCCTTTTGCCATGGCAGCAATTATATCCATAATTAATCCAGGATATTTAAATGTTCTCTTTACAACACTGATGGGTAAAATAATGATTATTTTTGGAATAACATTCGAGATAGCAGGCATATTAATTTTGATAAAGCTTGTAAATATCAAGGTTTAAATACGGTAAAAGAGGTGAAAATATGAGAATTTTATTATATATAATTACTTTTACTACTGCTACATTAATATCCTTAATTTTCTATGACCTGATTATAGGAAGGAAAAAACAGGTTAAAGGAAGATTAGATAATATAAAGGAAATGACGCCAATATTCGATGATGAAGAAGATTTAAAAAAGCCGATAACAGACAGGCTTATAAAACCAGCTTATGAAAGTTTCTTAAGGTTTATTGGAAGTGTTGCACCAAAACAAATCAGGGAAAAATATGAGGATATTATTAATAATGCAGGATCACCTAAAGATGTTACATTTCAGAGGATAATAGCAATTCAGATAATGGTGGGACTATTAACAGGAGGTATTTTATTTTTGATTTCATCCCGTAATGGGAAAACCCACTTGATATTAATAATACTTGCTGCAGTAGTTGGCTTTATTCTGCCAGTAAGCTATTTTAAAACCCAGGCAGATAAAAGAAAGAAAATTATAACAAGGCAGCTTCCTGATTTGCTGGATTTATTATATGTAAGTGTGGAAGCAGGACTGGGATTTGACATGGCTCTTAAGAAAACTTCAGATAAGATGCAGGGAGCTTTAAGCCTGGAGATAGGAAAAACACTGGATGAAATAAATAAAGGCAAAAACAGGCAAGATGCACTGCGGTCAATGGTTAAGAGGACAGGTGCGGAAGATTTGTCTTCCTTTATTACAGCAGTAATACAGTCTGAGCAGTTGGGAAGCAATATAACAAATACTCTCAGGATTCAGTCGGTTTCCATAAGGCAGAGGAGAAGGCAGAGGGCAGAAGAAGCTGCTGCCAAGATTCCTGTTAAAATGCTGTTTCCCCTTATATTTTTCATATTTCCATCCTTGCTAATAGTCGTATTAGGACCTGCGGTGATAAATATCATAAAGAACCTAGGCAACTTATTTTAAAGTACCAGTTGAGGTAAAATAAGGCAGGAGCAGAAATGATGAATAAAAATAAAAAGTTAATTATTATAGCTGTTGTTTTAATTAGTTTAATTTTCATGAGTATATATATACCAACTAATGCTTCAGATGAATTATCACCTGAAGCATTAGCTGTAACTTTGGTTATAGATAATTCCGGAAGCATGAAATCCACTGATCCTCTTGGTTTACGAGAAACAGCAGCTAATATTTTTATTGATTTATTAAGCCCGGAGGATTATTTAAGCGTTATTACTTTTAATACAAAGCAGAAGGTTGTTATTCCCATCCAGCAGATTAAAAACAGCAGCAATAAAGCTGGCTTTAAAAAGATATTATCACAAAATATTGAAGAATCAGGAGATACAGATTATTTAGGTGCCCTTAATGAAGGCAGTAAGCAGCTAAGTACTGTTAATAAAGGAAATGTCCGAAAAGTTATTCTGTTTTTGACAGATGGTGAACCGGATCCAAATATGGCTAGGAAAAAAGACACTGAATTTATGAATTCCTACATGAATTCATTATGGAAAGCAGTATCTAATTTAGCCTTAAATAAATGTTCAGTATATTCTATTGGATTTTCAAAAGGAGTAAATAAGGCTGTACTAGAAAGAATATCAAAGGATACTCAGGGCAGCCTGAAAATATCAAGTGATTCAACGGAATTAGCTTTAAACTTCTTTAATATATTAGGAAATTTGAAAAACCGCAAAGAATTGTTTAATGAGACCTTGGAGCTTAAGGAAAGTAAAAGCCTGGAATTTGACTTAGACGAAAATACAGCCCAGACTACTATGGTTTTTGCGAGTCCTGAGGGTAAACCATTGGAGATTTCACTTATATCTCCGGATGGGAAATCTGCAAAATCCGGTGTAATTATTAATAAATATGATAAGTACAGCATTGTAACTATAAATCAGAACAACGAAAATCTTTCAGG
>JAJBWD010000388.1:0-6584 GCA_032907345.1 Bacillota bacterium
AAAAAAAAAGAAAAAAAAAATAAATGATTAAATAAATATAGAATTTTTTTAAAAAGAAAAAATTATCTACTTCTAAATTATTAATCCTTTTTCTTTTTTTAAATTGTACAGCAATAGAAATATTCACTGGTTGGGTGACTATTCAATCTTTTGCTTTAGTACCAATAACGATGATGGCACCTGATTTTTCTCCTTTAGTAACTTTAATTGGAGCTGTAGTAAGTGAAGTTATTGGCTTTGCTATTTACTCTATTAAAGCAGCAAAAGAAAACACTAAAGGTGGCATTGTCTATGATACTGCAATGAGAGAGTATGAATTGGAGGAAAATGCAAATGGCTAATTATGCATCAAAAGTTATTTCTATTGCTTTAGCAGAAGAAGGATATTTAGAAAAATCTGCTTCAGCATGGAAAAAATATGGAAAAGATTGCCTATATAGTAAAACTGATTATGCTGGTTCTGACAATTATACTAAATATGGATATGAAATGCATTAGCTTTATCCTTCCGTAATGGATTTTCCGGCATATTGGTGTGATTGTTTTGTAGATTGGTGTTTTTATCAAGCATATGGAACAAGTAATGCTAAAAATTTACTTGGCGGCAATTTTGATGATTATACAAAAAATTCAATTAATTTATATAAAGCTAAAAAAGCTTTCTTTTTAAGAGGAGAAAAAACTCCACTTCCAGGAGATCAGGTATTCTTCTCTAAAGATGGAACTTTTTCTGGCGTTCATCATACTGCATTAGTTATTGAAATAAAAAATGGATATGTATATACTATTGAAGGTAATACTAGTGCGGGATCTGCGGTCGTCGCTAATGGCGGGGGCGTAGCCAGAAAAACATATAGTATAAATAGTGGAAATATTTATGGATATGGACGTCCACCATATGACATTGAAGAAAGTGAAATTAAAAATTTAAAAGAATATCCCATAGAGACTGGCCTTAAAGGTGTCTAGGTAGTGGGGACCGCAAGTCTTAATGTAAGAGCTTCTTATTCTACAAATTCTTCAATTATTATGGCTATTCCAAAAGGATCTCTTGTCAAAGCTTCTAAAAAAGTTAATGTAAATGGAACCTGGTGGTTCTATGATCCAGATCGAAAAGGTTGGATTAGTGGAAAATATATTGAAGGTTGGATTTAGGAAGCTAATGGCAGATGGTGGTATGTAATGGAAGGATACACATATCCAGCTGGAATTGTAAAAAATATTAATGGTAAAAATTATGTTTTTGATAATCAAGGCTGGATGGTAACATCTAATCGCATTAATGCTTTAGGTGTTTTACTTGATTAATTTTTATTGGGAGAATACTTATGTATTCTCCCAATTTTTTGTTTTAGAATTTTGTTAGTTGATTTTTAAGAAAAAATATTATATAATATATATATGAATAGTAGAATAATATTTAATTGTCCAAAGGACATAGACGAAATGCATCCATTATATTGGGTTTTATATGATTTTATTGGTATGTATGATGGTTGGTTAATTTTTGATTATAAAAGATATAACGAGTGTAAAAAAATATTGGAGGATAGGGGATGGATAAAGTGGATTTAAATTATGGAGTAAAAGACATAAAAACACTTGAAGGCATCGAAGCAATACGCCTTCGTCCAGGCATGTATATTGGTTCAACTGGACCTGAAGGAGTAAAGCAAATTACTCTTGAAATCATATCAAATGCAGTAGATGAATATTTAAATGGATATTGCACAAGATGTAGTATTTATGTTGGAGCAGAAGATAATATAACAATTATTGATAATGGTCGAGGAATTCCATTCGGTAAAGCTAAAGATGGTTCTGAAACATTAGAAAATATTTTTACTAAACTTCATACAGGTGCTAAATTTGATAGTTCAGGTAAGACTGGATATAATACCTCTGGTGGTATGAATGGTGTTGGTGCAAAAGCTACTAATGCTCTTTCATATTTTTTTAATGTTTCTTCTCATCGAGATGGAAAAGAAGCTATTTTAATGTTTAAACAAGGAAAGAAAATATCAGATATTATTATTCGTGATTGGACAAATAAAGATTTTCCTAGTGGAACTAAAATAGATTTTATGCCAGATGAAGAAATTTTTAAAGAAGGAATTACATTAGATTATAAAGATTTAAAAAATACTCTACAAGAATTAGCTTATCTATCACCTGGACTAGTTTTTCATTTACAGTATAAAGATAAAAATCCAGAAGATATAACTTCCAATAGGGGTATATTAGATTATATAGATGATCTAAATAAAAATAAAGAAGTAATTACTTCAGTATTTTCTGCTGAAACATCAGAAGATCGTATTGGAGTTAAAATTGCTATGAGTTATAATTCAACTTATAGTGATACTTATAAACTTTATACAAATTCAATTCCAAATACTGGTGGTACTCATTTAACTGGTTTTAGAACTGCTTTAACACAACAAATTAATGAATATGCAAGAGATAATAAACTTCTTAAAGAAAAAGATTCTAATATTACTGGAGATGAATTAAAAGAAGGATTAACTCTTGTTTTAAGTTTTATTATGCCAGATCCAGTATTTTCTGGTCAGACAAAAGAAGTTCTTTCCAGTAGTGAAGCACGAACAATAGTTCAAAGATTAGTTGCTAAAGAATTAAAAATTTGGCTTGATAGTCATCCAAAAGACGCAAAAGCAATTATTGAAAAAGCATTACTTGCGCGCGCCGCTCGTGAGAAGGCTAAGAAGGCGAAGGAAACAGTTCGTAAACAAGATATAAAGAAGAGAACAGTTCTTCCTGGTACTCTTGCAGATGCTAGTTCAAAAAATAGATCAGAATGCGAAGTATTTATTGTTGAGGGAAAATCTGCGGCCGGCAGTACCAAAGAAGCACGCGATCGCGCAACACAAGCTGTATTACCGGTGCGCGGTAAAATTTTAAATGTTTTAAAAGCAGATCTTCATAAAGCTATGCAAAATGCGGAAATTAGCTCTATGATAGACGCTTTTGGTTTAGAGGTTAAAGATGGAAAAGTTATTGTCGACGAATCTAAACTTCGATATGGAAAAATTATTATCACAGCTGACGCAGATGTCGATGGATCTCACATCCGTATATTATTTCTTACATTTATATGGAAGTTCGCCCCAGAACTTATTGAAAGGGGCTATATCTATGCAGCAGTACCCCCTCTCTACCGCGCAACAACAGGTACTTCGTTCAGATATATTAAAGACGATAGAGAGCTTGAGGAGTTTAGAAAAACATATAAACGTAATTTTGAACTCAACAGAATGAAAGGTCTTGGTGAAATGGATCCTCATGAAATGGCAGAAACAGTTATGAATCCAGAAACAAGAACTCTTAAACAAATTCAAATGGAAGATATTACTGAAGTTGCTAAAACTTTTATGGGATTAATGGGAGAAGCTGTTAGTCCTAGAAAAACATTTATTGAACAAAATGCATGGAGGGCAAATGTGGATATCTAAAGAAGAAAACATTACTCAAATTATAGATGGTATTACTTTATCTACTTTTAATCCAAGAAAAGAAGAAATAGTAGTTGTTACTATTAATCCAGATAAAATTGATTTAGATTGTGCTAAAGAAATTTATAATATAATTGATAATTTCTTTATAAATAATAAAGTAATATTAAAATTAGATGGTATAACTTTAGAAGCCATGTATGAAGATGATTTAAAATGATTATATATACTGATGGAAGTGCCAATCCTAATCCTGGTCCTGGCGGATATGGTATTGTAATACTTGATAATAATGAAAATTTATTATATACTATATCAAGACATTTTAATCATACGACAAATAATGAAATGGAATTAAAAGCTATTTTAACAGCTTTTATTCTTTATGGTACAAAAAATAAAAAAGAAATTTCTACGATTTATACTGATTCAGAATATTCAAGAAAAACATTTACAGAATGGATGTTTACTTGGGCAAAAAATGATTGGTTAAATTCTAAGAAAAAAACTCCAGAAAATATTGGAATTATAACAGATTTTTATTGGATATGGGAAGCTGGTTATCGAATTAATATTGAGAGAGTTCCGGGTCATTCTAATCATAAATGGAATGATTTGGCGGACTCTCTCGCTGGAGGAAAAGAAAAAACTTATATAGATAAAAATTTTAATAATTTATTAGAAAATAGAATTAAAATATTAGAAAAAGAAGGATTGTTATAATGGAAAATATAATTCAAACACCAATTATACCAGAAGTTGAACAAAGCTTTCTTGATTATAGTTTAAGTGTTATTACTGATAGAGCATTACCTTCTGCAGAAGATGGACTCAAACCAGTAGCAAGACGAATTCTTTATGATATGTTCGATAAAGGATATATGAATAATAAGAAATTCGTTAAGTGCGCGCAGCCTGTTGGTGATACAATGGGTAGATTCCATCCACATGGTGATTCCAGTATTTATGGAGCTTTAGTATGGTTATCTCAACCTTGGAATATGAGATACCCTCTTATTGATTTTCATGGAAATAATGGATCTCGCGATGGTGATGAGCCGGCCGCATATAGATATACAGAATGTAAACTTTCTAAAGCTGGCGAAGAAATGCTAGCTGATATTAAGAAAGATACAATAGATTGGACAAATGCTTATACTGATGAAGAGCAAGAGCCAATTTATCTTCCAGGAAAAATTCCAAATCTTTTAGTAAATGGAACAACAGGTATCGCTGTTGGTATGGCTTGTTCTTTTGCACCACATAATTTAAATGAAATTATGGATGCTGCGATTCATGTTCTTTCTAATCCAGAATGTGATATTAAAGAATTACTAAGTTTTATCACAGGACCTGATTTTCCTACTGGAGGATTACTTATAAATAAAGATGAATTAACTACAGCTTATCTCACTGGTAAAGGAAGAGCAAGAGTTCGTGGAGAATATCATATTGAATCTGATAAATCTGGAGATACAATAGTTTTTGATAGTATTCCTTATAAAGTATCTAAAGATAATTTATCTATTGAATTAGATAAACTTTGTGAAGCAGGAGAACTTAATGGTGTTACAACCATTAGAGATGAAAGTAATTCAAAAGGAATTCGTTTTATAATCGAACTTGGAAAAGGTGTTTCAGCAGAACCTATCATTCGTAAAATTTATGCTAAAACAAGATTAGAAGATACATATAGTTTTAATCAAGTTGCTCTTGTTGATAAAAAACCTAAACTTTTAAATATTAAACAACTTATTGAAAATTATATTGAACATCAGAGAGATGTTATTATTAGAAAATCTAAATTTGAATATGCAAAAGCCGAAGCTAGAGCGCATGTTCTTCAAGGTTTATTAAAAGCTCTCGAAGATATTGATAATATTATTCAGTTAATTAAAAAATCTGAAAGTGCAGCTAAAGCAAAAGAAAATTTAATTTCCAAATATGCTTTTACAGAACCACAAGCAAAAGCCATTTTGGATATGAAATTAAGTAAATTAGCAAATCTTGAAAAAATAGAGATTCAAAATGAATATAATGAAAAAATCGCTGATATGGATACTTTGTCAGCAATTATTAAAGATCCTATTCCAGCACTTATAAATCTTTTTAATGAAATTAAAAAGAAGTATGGTGATGAAAGAAGAACTAAAATTACACAAATTACTGTTGAAAAAGAAGAAAAAGAAATTGAATTTGTAGAACCTGAAAAGTGTGTTGTCGTAATGAGTGAAGATGGATTGATTAAAAGAATTCCATCGACAAGTTTTAGAACACAACATAGAAATGGTAAAGGAGTAAAAACTCTTGGAGATATTACTTCAGCAGTAATTAAAACTAATACAATTGATTCTTTAATGGTATTTACTAATAAAGGTAAAATGTATCGTATTTTAGTAAATGATATTCCAATAGGAACAAATGCAACAAAGGGTCAAAGTATTAAATCACTTATTGCAATGGATAATGATGAGGAAGCAACATTAATTTATTCTATTTATAGAGATACAAATGCTAAATATATATTATTTGTAACTAAAAATGGAATTGTTAAGAAAACTCCTCTTGAAGAATATACAAAAACAAAGAAAAAGACTGGAATTGCGGCCATCGGTCTAAAAGAGGGAGATAGTCTTGCTTCCGTAGGACTTTGTTCTGATGAAGATTTAATTCTTATTACCCACGAAGGAATGGGAATTAAAATTAGTTTGAAAGAAATCGCAGCATCTTCTAGAACAGCAATGGGAATTAAGGGTATTACTCTTAAAGATGGAGATTATGTGATTGCGGCCTTGCCTATTAGGCACACAACAGATCAGCTTGCAATCTTCGCAGAAGCGGGTCTCGGCAAGAAAATTAAATTAGAAGAACTTCCTCTGCAAAAAAGAGCAGGAAAAGGTTTAATGATTTATAAACCAACATCTAGTTCTGGAAAAATTGTTTGTGGAACACTTGTAGAAGATTCAGATATGGTTCTTCTTATAGGCTCATTAAGTTCAATTTGTATTTCCGCAAAAGATATTCCTTTATTAAGTAGACCTTCTCTTGGAAATATTATGATAAAAGGTAACATTAATTCTGTTACTAAAGTATAATAAAAGGAGGCTAAAT
>JAJBWD010000389.1:0-8026 GCA_032907345.1 Bacillota bacterium
AGTCTGATGAAAGATCAAATTTATTATAAGATTTTGGACTTTGGCAAAATTATTGGAGGATTTATTGTTAAACCTGAAGGAAAAGGGCAATATGAACTTTACAGGCTTTTCATAGATCCTGAATATCAAGGTAAAGGTATTGGCAGCAGAACTTTAACGTATATTGAGAAAGAACTTATTGATGCAGTAAAAATTGTATTGGAAACACCCAGCTTTAATATAAAAAATCATGTTTTCTATGAGAAAATGGGTTATATTAAGACTGGAGAAGTAAAATATGCTGAAGACTGTTATTCCTATAAATATGAAAAGTTATTAAAATAAAGGGGATTAAAAGATGAGAGCAATACACCATATTTGTATTCAGACTAATAAATATGAGGAATCTTTAAAGTTTTATAAAGAAATCTTAGGCTTTGAAATAATAAAAGAGACAAAAAACTTTCATAACAGGGACTTTAACACCTGGCTTCAGCTGGGATCCTTTATGATTGAACTTCAAACAGGGAAAATTAATGAAAAACTTAATAAATATAACCGCCAAAGTGAAGGTATAGTCCATTTTTGTATTTATACTGATAGTATCCAGGATGAATATAACAGACTGAAGAAAATGGGATTTTCAAACTTTTTAAGTAAGAACGGTGAAGATATATATAATGTAGAGAATGGGTATCTCTTCAAAATTACTGCACCTGAAGGAACAATTGTGGAAATAAGAGATACAGAAGGAATTTAGAAAGGAGAAGCCAAATTGAAAATACTAAAATCAATTATATTCTGGATATTATCCATAATTGGAATATTTATATTAACAATAGGTTTTTTTGTGTTAATTACAGTTCTTCAGGAAAAAATATTTATACCGAAGGATTATATTATTTGGATATTCAAATCTCCTTTATCCAGGTTGGTTTTTATTTTTGAGCTTTATATAATTTTTGGATTTTTTCTGATTACTAACAAGGATTTAAAAATCTTGTTTAAAAAATTATGTAAAAAACGATTTATCGCAGGTTTTGCAGTATTCAATATATTTATTTTATATACCCTTTTTTTTAATGTGAGCGTAATAAAAAGCAATGAGATAATAGACTACAGATTTCTATCACCCCAGGGTGTACAATCCAGCTATAATGATATTGTACTGATTGATACAGGAGTATACGGGAAGAAAATGTATCTGCCTTTTACACATTCAAAGGGAGATTTTTATTATATTATTAAGTTAAAGGATGGTACAAAAATAGATTTGGCTGAAATGGGAGGCTCTAAAGATGATCAGGATCCGCGTTTTATAATAGAAAAGCTGGATAGCTATCTTGTAGATATGGGCGTTTCAAAATCGGCAAGCATGGAGAATTTTGAATACTGTACCAAGAATCTTGATAAAATTTATACTGATAAAATACAGAAAATATTGAAAAACGTTAAGTAAATGAAAGTAAACATAATTGGAATTTTTATGAAGCAGGACCGGAAATTAAATTAATGCTTAAGATATATAATTTTAAAATATGAGATAATAAAATAGTTCCTTCATTTTCCATGCTTTACACCGCCTTAAAATTTATTATAATAATTATAATGCTGATTTAGAAGTAATATAATAAATGTATTAGTGTATAATAAGAATTAATAATTAAAGGAGAATAATATGAGCTATACTGAAGTTATAATAAGGCTTTTGCTTGCCATAGTCATTGGCGGTGCCATCGGATATGAAAGAGAAAATAAAAACATGCCTGCAGGCTTCAGGACAAATATTCTTGTATGTGTTGGAGCAGCCGTAGTATCAATGATTCAGCTGCAGTCCATAGAAGATTTAGCAAAAATGGTTCAGAATAATCCGGCTTTAGCAAATGTATTTAAAGCAGATGTAGGCAGACTTGGTGCCCAGGTTATAAGCGGCATAGGATTTTTAGGTGCCGGTTCAATAATTCATGAAAAAGGCTCAGTTAGAGGGCTGACTACAGCAGCATCTCTTTGGGTAGTTGCCTGCATTGGACTTGCTGTAGGTCTTGGATATTATTACCTGACCATAATAAGTGCTTTAAGCGTATTTTTGGTGCTTGTATCTTTAAAACGATTTGAAAAAAGATTTCTTGGTAAAAATGTTTTATTAAAGCTGGAAATTGAGTATACAAACGAAAGTGAAATGGTAAACAGTCTTGCAGGCTATTTTAATTCAAAGAAAATTAAAATAAAAAATATTGAATTTGCAGAAGAAGATATTAAAGCCTGCACCTATACCGTTCTTGTGCCTAAAAATCTAAATGTTAATGACATAATGGATGATTTAAGCATGAAAAATGAAATATTGAAAATTAATATTGAGTGAGGACCAGGTCCTCACTTTTTATATTTCAGAAGCAATTAAATTTCCCATTTCATTTGTAGTCACTAATATTTTTCCATCACTCATTATGTCCCGGGTTCTGTAGCCTTTCTCTAAAATTATGGATACAGCATTTTCTATATTCTCTGCTGCTTCATCAAGATTAAAGCTGTATTTCATCATCATGGCTATGCTCATTATGGTTCCAATTGGATTTGCCAGGCTTTTTCCTGCAATATCCGGAGCAGATCCGTGAATCGGCTCATAAAGATAAGCTTTTTTGTCACCTAGGGATGCGGAGGGAAGATTACCGAGAGATCCTGTCAGCATTGAAGCTTCATCACTTAGTATATCTCCAAACATGTTTTCAGTTACTATAACATCAAACTGGTGCGGATTATTTATCAGCTGCATGGCAGCATTGTCTACATACATGAAATTAAGTTCAATTTCAGGATAGGATTTGGACATTTCTTTTCCTATTTCCCTCCAAAGTCTGGAACTTTCCAGTACATTTGCCTTATCCACTAAAGTAAGCTTTTTATTTCTTTTTCCTGCAGCTTCAAAGCCAATCTTCAAGAGCCTTTCAATTTCAGAGGATTTATACTCAATAGTGTCATAGGCCCTATAGCCTCCTTCTATTTTTTCTCTTCCTTTTTCTCCGAAGTATGCTCCACCTATAAGTTCCCTTACTATAAGGATATCAAGACCATTTCCTAAAACCTCTGCTTTCAGATTTGAAGAGGAAGCTAAGGGTTTAAAGAGGATTGCAGGTCTTAAATTTGCATAAACCTGAAGTGCTTTTCTAAGTCCCAGAAGTCCGGCTTCTGGTCTTAAATCTGCTTTAATATTGTCCCACTTTGGGCCGCCCACAGCACCTAAAAGGACTGCATGGCTTTTTAAACATATATCTATTGTCTCATCAGGCAGGGGGCACCCCACAGCATCTATGGCTGCACCTCCTATTAATGCTTCCTTAGTATCTATTTTAAGATTATATTTTTCTCCAATTTTATAAAGCACTTTAATAGCTTCATTTACAACCTCAGGGCCTATTCCATCCCCCTTAAGCACTGCAATTTTCATTTTTCAGCCTCCTTTTCAATTTTACTAATCAGCCCTCCGGCATTTATAATATCCTGCATGAAAGGAGGAAAAGGGGAAACCTGATAGGATTTTTTCTGAGTTTTGTTTATGATTTCGCCCTTAGCAATATCTATTTCCAGTTCATCACCTTCATTTATGTCCTTTGCAGCTTCAGCACACTCGATTATGGGAAGACCAATATTAATTGAGTTCCTGAAAAATATTCTGGCAAAGGTTTCTGCAATCACTATGCTTATACCGGCAGCTTTTATGGCAATTGGTGCATGCTCTCTGGAGGAACCGCAGCCAAAATTTTTTCCGCCTGCCAAGATGTCGCCTTTATTTATCTTCTTAAGGAAGTCTTTGTCTATATCTTCCATGCAGTGAAGAGATAATTCATAAGGATCACTGGTATTTAAATATCTTGCCGGGATAATAACATCTGTATCAATGTTGTCTCCGTATTTTACTGCTTTACCAATCATTGCTTTATTACCTCCTCAGGTGATGATATTTTCCCTGTAATCGCTGATGCTGCAGCTACTGCGGGGCTTGCCAGATAAATTTCACTCTCCACGTGTCCCATTCTTCCTACAAAGTTTCTGTTCGTAGTGGATACGCATCTTTCTCCCTTTGCAAGAATCCCCATATGTCCGCCAAGGCATGGACCGCAGGTGGGAGTGGAGACAGCAGCTCCGGCTTCAATAAATATTTCAATAAGTCCTTCTCTTATGGCCTGAAGATAGATCTTCTGGGTTGCGGGGAATATTATCGCCCTTACATTTTTATTAACCCTGTTTCCTTTAAAAATTCCGGCTGCAGCTCTCAGATCCTCAATCCTTCCATTGGTGCAGGAACCTATAACTACCTGGTCTATAGGAATATACGGAATTTCATCAATGGCTCTTGTGTTTTCAGGAAGGTGAGGAAAGGCAACTGTAGGCCTGATTGAACTTATATCAATATTATAAGTTTCGCAGTACTTAGCATCACTGTCGGCCTCGAATATCTTATAGGGCCTCATGGAATGGTCTTTAACATATTCCAATGTTTTTTCATCTACAGGGAAGATCCCGTTTTTTGCTCCTGCTTCAATTGCCATATTTGCCATGGTAAATCTGTCATCCATAGAAAGGTTTTTTATTCCATCACCTGTAAACTCCATGGATTTATATAAGGCTCCGTCTACACCAATCATTCCTATTATGTGGAGAATAACATCCTTTCCGGATACATATTTACTAAGCTTTCCTGTAAGATTAAACTTAATTGCTTCCGGTACCTTAAACCAGGCTTTCCCGGTGGCCATGCCGGCTGCCATATCCGTACTTCCAATTCCTGTGGAAAATGCACCAAGAGCTCCATAGGTACAGGTATGGGAGTCTGCACCGATTATGACGTCACCCGGAACAGCCAGTCCCTTTTCCGGAATAAGAGCATGTTCAATACCAACCTGCCCAATTTCGAAATAATTTGTTATATCCATTGAATGTGCAAACTCCCGGCACATTTTACACTGCTCTGCAGATTTTATATCTTTATTCGGGGTAAAGTGATCAGGAACAATAGCAATTTTATTTTTGTTAAAGACCTTATTTATTCCTATTTTATTAAATTCATTTATAGCCACAGGGGATGTTATGTCATTTCCAAGGACTAAATCAAGATTTACATCAATTAAATCTCCGCTTTTGACGAAAGCTTTATTTGAAGCATTTGCCAGTATTTTCTGAGTCATTGTCATAGCCATAGCCTTATCTCCTTCCTAATTTTCATCAAAATTAATCTTATTTATTGCATTCATGTATGCATTGGCACTGGACTCAATTATGTCTGTAGATATTCCGACACCCGAGTATATATTGTCCTTATAATTAATTTTCACTGATACTTCACCTAAAGCATCCTTTCCGCTGCCCACGGCTTTTATATAGAAATCATTTAGAATGATATTCAGATTAAGTGCCTTTTCTATAGCATTGAAGGCAGCATTTACAGGACCGTCCCCAATGGCAGCCTCTTCCACAAACTTATCATCTATCTTTAATTTTACGGAAGCGGTAGGAGTGGTGTTATTTCCGCTTAGGGTATGAAGAGATATCAGCTTGAATTTTTCTTCGTGTTTAAAGGCTTCATGCATTACCAGCACCTCAATGTCCCTGTCTGATACCTTCTTCTTTTTATCTGCCAGCTCTTTAAACTTGGTAAAAGCTTCATTTAATTTTTCCTGGCTTATATTCGTATAGCCAAATTCCTTCAGCTTTTCCTCAAAGGCATGCCTTCCTGAATGCTTTCCAAGAACCATCTGGTTATTTTTTAATCCTATGGATTCAGGAGTCATGATTTCATAGGTTTCCTTATTATTTAAAACTCCATGCTGGTGGATTCCGGATTCGTGGGCAAAAGCGTTCGCTCCTACAATTGCCTTGTTCGGCTGGATATGAATTCCTGTCATATGGCTTACCAGGGAGCTTGCCCTTACTATTTCTTCAGTATTTATAGAAAGCTCTATATCTTTGTAGTAATCCTTTCTTGTTTTTATTGCCATAACAAGCTCTTCCAAAGCTGCGTTTCCTGCTCTTTCACCAAGTCCATTTATTGTACACTCAATCTGCTCAGCGCCATTTTCCAAGGCAGAAAGTGAATTTGCAATAGCTAAGCCTAAATCATTATGGCAGTGAACGCTGATTATAGCCTTGTCTATATTTCTCACATTTTTCTTTATTCCTGCAATTAAATTTCCAAATTCAAGAGGTGTTGAATAACCTACAGTATCAGGGATATTTAAAACATCAGCACCGGCCTCAATTACTCCTTCCAATACCCTGTATAAAAATTCAGGTCTTGTCCTGGAACCATCCTCCGGAGAAAACTCTACGCTGCTGCACAAGGATTTTGCATAGGCTGTCATTTCTACAGCCCTGTTATATACTTCATCCTCTGTCATCTTTAATTTATATTCCATATGGATATCAGATGTGGCTATAAAGGTGTGAATCCTGGGCCTTTCAGCTTCTTTTACTGCTTCATAGGCTCTGTCTATATCACCTTTACAAGCTCTTGCAAGAGCAGTGATGAAGGGCTTTCTTATATTTTGGGCAATAGCCTTTACTGCTTCAAAATCACCCTTTGATGAAATAGGAAATCCGGCTTCTATGGCATCAACTCCAAGTTTCTCTAATTGCCTTGCTATTTCCAGTTTTTCATTAACGTTAAGGCTTACTCCCGGTGTCTGTTCTCCGTCTCTAAGGGTTGTATCAAATATGTATATCTTTTTAGTCATCTAATCAATCCTCTCTGTTTAATACCGTTTATCTATATGTGTTTTATTAATTTCATTAGTAATTAAAAATTGAAATCAAAGTGCAGAGTTTTCATTTTTACAGGTATATAAAGCTGGGTGTATAATCTACAGGTTCGTTAGCTTCTCCATTTTTTAAACTGATAAGATAATCGAAATAATCCTTGCTGGCTATAGTTTCGAGATGAAGATCTTTTTTAAAATCATTAGTATTCTTTTCCATGATATCACTCCTTTTAATTACAAATTTTAAAAAAAATAACATTAAAATATAAAAGCTCTGCACTTGAAATCCTCTATATATAAAAAAAGATAAAAAAAATAGCCTGTCTCTGGGGCGAGATAGACTATCGCGGTACCACCCATATTTATAGCTTCATGTTATAACGGCTGTGCCGGCATTTTCCTAGACCAAATTTATTACTGGTTTCAGAAAAGCAACTCCAGGGTGAGATTCAATAAATTTCATTTATGGGTTTTCAGCTGCTCCCATTCTCTGTGAAATGATTTCTATTTACTAATCCCTATCATAGTTTTTATTATTAAATTTTAAGATAAAAAAAGACAGTCCATCTCTGGGGCGAGAAAGACTGTCGCGGTACCACCCATATTTATAACTTCATTACATAACGGCTGTGCCGGCACTTCTTAATTTCGCATTAAGCAGGTTCAGAAGAGCAGCTCCAGGGTGAGTTTCAACAATTTTAGTCTGCGGATTTTCAGCTGCCTCCGCTCTCTTTAAGACATATATTGTTTACTTGGTCCTATCAAAGCTTTTAAGTTTTATTCATAAATTAAAGTATTGTGAGTATGTTACTATTTATTTTTACTTAAGTCAACAGTATTTTTAAATATAGTTTTGATATATCAGAAAAATATAACAAATGGCAGCAGCTTTCCAGAAAAATGGCAAATGCATATAGAAAATTATCTTAATTAGATGTATAATTTGATTAGTAATTTTTCATATCTGGTTTCTTGTTCCTAAAAGCTGGAGGTATTGAATATGAGTTATAATTTAGACCAAAGTATAATTAATGATATAAAAAAAATAGCAGATAAGTATGAAAAAATCGATAAAATAACTTTATTCGGATCAAGAGCAAGAGGAGACAATAAAGCCTCTAGTGATATAGATTTAGCGGTTTATTGTAATGAAAGTTTCAAAGATGAAAGCAGGGTATATTTTGATTTAGAGGATATAAACACTTTACTTAAGCTGGACATAATATTTGTAAAAAAAAATACAGATAAAAAGCTAATGGAAAATATTAAAAGAGAAGGTGTTATCATATATGAAA
>JAJBWD010000390.1:0-6330 GCA_032907345.1 Bacillota bacterium
AAACAAAACTGAAATCATAGCTCAATATACAAATATGGTAAATAGGGTATCTGGGCTTAGCAACCAACAAAAGCAACAAGTCATAAAAAGTTTTCAGGATACGTTGACCCAATCTACTGGCATAACTAAATCACAAGCAGATAATGTAATAACTCAATTTAATAGTATGGGTACTAAGATAAAGGCTGGCATGGATAAGCAATACACTGACAGATATACAACTATGAAGAGTTTCTTTGCTAAAAGTGATGCTTTGAGCATACAAGAGGAACAAAAAGTATTATCTAAAATGACAGCCAATAATACTGCACAAAAAGCTAAAATTGATTCCTATGAAAAACAAATAGCTGCAATTGAACTTAAAGCTGTAAATCAACACAGACAAGTAACTCAACAAGAGCAACAACAAATTAATGCGATACAAGATAAAATGAGAACTTCGGCTATTCAAAACCTATCAACAACAGAAATTCAAAGTAAGGTATTACTCGAAAGAATGAAAAGTTATGGGGACAGTATAACTCAGCAACAAGCTAGTGACATTATAAAAAATGCCAATAAGCAAAGAGATGGTGCCATAGCAGCTGCAAATAGTCAATATAACAAAGTAGTAGCAGATGCTATTTATCAAAGAGATGTATCTCACTCTATGACTTCTGACCAAGCTAAAAAAGTTATAAGTAATGCTGGAAAACAACGAGATGGAGCAATTAAAGCAGCAAAAGACCAAAGGACTGACGTTGTTAATCAGCTAAGCAAAATGGATGGCGAAGTATTGCAAAATATGGACACCGATACTGGGAAAATGGTTGCTCCTTGGAAAAGGGCAATTAACAGTATAAAACAGGCATGGACTGATTTTTGGAAATGGTTAGATGATAAATTTAAAAATTATAACTCCCAAAAAGGCTATTCAACAGGCTCTGTAGGCTCAGGAAATGGCCTTAATGGAATTTCAACACCAGGCAGTATAGTAGCAAGTGCAAACGGTAATATCATAGACAGACCTGTGTTTAGTATAGCAGGTGAAGATGGTGCAGAGGCAATAATACCTCTTTCAAGTAAACGCCGTGAACGTGGCTTAGAATTATGGCAGCAAGCTGGCCAAATGATGGGCGTAAAAATGTTTGCTAATGGTGGAATAGTTGGAAGTTCCAATACTTCAAATGATGATGTAAAAGTTAATGCTGGATTATCTACTTCTATAACACTTGGGAAAAGCGATCTAAGCAAGTTTGAAAAGTATGGTGAAGATTTAAATAAATATTTAGCTGAAGGTATTGAAAACAGTGCCTCTATTGTATCTAAATCATCAGATTTGACGCAACAACAGATGCAAACACTTATAACTGCTTTCATTAAGAAATATATTGATAATGGACAAGACATGAATAAAAATCTAGGTGCAGGCATAATCCAAAGCAGTGCTTCAGTTATAACGCCTGTTAATTCCTTAAATACAAATCTAGGGAATATGGTTGCATCTTTTGCACAAAGTTTTACAAACCATGGTCAAGATTCAATGTCAAACTTTGGTTCTGGGATAACTAATAACGAAGATACTGTAATTAATGCAAATACTAAGGTAACTACAGATAATGAAAAGATTTTAGATGATTATTCCAAGGACCATACTGATTATGGAACATCTTCTATGGATAATCTAGGAACTGCCATAATGGGAAATGAAGATGCAGTTACCAACGCAAATAGCAAAGTAACTACAGACAATAAAGCTATATTGAGTAATTATGTACAGCTTCATACAACATATGGAACTACATCTATGAATAATCTCACTACGGGAATAAATAATACTTCACCTAAAGTATTAGCTGCAACAAATAAAATATCATCTGACAATAAAGCTGTTTTAAATGGACTTGCTGCATCTGCAAATCCTACAGGACAAAATGTAAGCAACGGATTATCTGCAGGTATGAAATCAGCTGAAAACAATGCTGTTAGTATAGCAAAAGAACTTACTCAGAAGGTTCTTGATGCTTTCACCGGTAAAGATGGATTTGATATACATTCTCCTTCTAAAAAGACAACAGGATTTGGAGAAAATGTTATACAAGGTTTTATAAATGGTATGTCAAAACAGGATGTATTAAATTTCTTCAAAAATAAAATTGGAGGAATGATTGGATTTGCCAAAGGTGCTAGTGGGCAAATTTCTGGTCTATTAACTGCAGCACTTGGATTAACAGGTACACCTATGAGCTGGCTTCCAGGACTGCAACAGTTAGTACAAAGAGAGTCAGGTGGAGACCCATTAGCATACAACAGTATAAGTGTTGGTGGTGAACATGCGACTGGTTTGATGCAGATGTTGGGTTCTACTTTTAGCAGTTATGCGGTTAGTGGACACTCTAATATCCTTAATCCTTTAGATAATATTCTAAGTGCTATTAACTATATAAAATCTAGATATGGCTCTGTAATGAATATTCCAAATCTGTTTAATGGAAATTATGTTGGCTATGCAAGTGGTACAACTAATGCTGTAGCAGGCTGGAGGATAGTTGGAGAGAATGGCCCTGAACTTGAATATTCTCCAACTGGTGGTGAAACTATTTTTAATAATAGCGATACTATGTCTATGTTAAGTAGCAGTTCTACAATTAATACTGGTAAGACTCTTGGTAGTAATTTAATTGCTGGTATATCTACAGGGATAAATGAAAGTAAAGATGGATTACAGTATACACTTGATACTATAAGCAACTTATTTAAATATAGTATTGCAACTGCTACAAAACAAACTGCTTCTACAGTTAAAACTACTGTTAAAGAAACTTTAACTGATATTGATTCATGGCTGCCTGATTTTGATAAAGCTTTAGCAAATGGTATAAATGATAATACCGTTTATACTAAAAATGCTGCACTTAAACTTGGTACTGTTTTAGCTGATTCTGTTATGCCCGAAAGAAATGCAAGATCACAATATCTTGATGCTTATAATAAGAAGAAAATGACAGCAGATAAAGCCTTGGCAGATTTAGACGGGATGAATAAAAAGCTACAAGTATCAACTAATGATGATGCTAAAGATATGAAAAATTTACTTGGCGTTATGACAAATGAATCTACTGAAATTGTGATACTCACTGCTGAATACAACAAGCTTGGCAAACAATATGGTTATAATTCTGACAAAGCAGTGGAAGCTTTGAAAAAAGTACAGGATTTAAGAGCTGAATATCAAAAAACAGGCAAAGACGTACAAGATTTAGCAGATAAGATAAAGAAGAATGTAATAGATAATGTAAATGATATTAGTTCTAACTTAAAAGATGCTTTGAAGCAACGCTATCAGGATGAACAGGATGCAGCAGAAAAGCAAGTCAATCTTGCTACAGATACTCAAACTAAGATACTACAATCAAAATTAGATGCTCTAAGTGACCAAGAGAGCCAGACAGATATACAATATCAAGATGAAGATGATGAAGATAAGAGGGCAGAACTTGAACGGCAGTTATCAATGCACTATGGAGCTGCTAAAAAGAAGGAGCTTCAGCAGGAACTTGATGATCTCAATAAAACCGAAGAACGCCGACATGCTAAGGAAAATTTGGATAAGCAAAAAGATGATCTTCAAAAACAGATTGACCAACTAAAAGAAAATAATGATACTATGATTAAAAATATAGAAGAATTTTATAGTAATAAATTAGAAGATGCAAATTTAGATGCCGAAACTCAAAAAATGCTAGTTAATAATAACCAAACTGAGATATTAGATCTTCTTAAAAGCTATGGAAAAGATTATGAATTAGCAGGCTCAACATTAGGAGATAGACTTGTAAATGGATTTAAAAGTTCACTAACTTCAATTTCAGATATGATAAGTAATTTAAAATCTCAGATAAATAATTTGAGTACAAATGTAGATTTATCATCTATAAGTCCACTTTCAACTAATATAAACAGCACCGTTACATTAAATAATAGTCAACAAAGTACCTCACAATCCATACAAAACAATCAACCTATAGTAATAATAACTAAAACATTTTTAGATGGACAGCAAATAGCTGAAAGTCAAACTCCTTATATTAACAATAATCTAGGCACAATAAACGCTTTAAATACAAGGGGGCTGTAATATGAGCGTAAGAGATGGTTTTTCATTTAATGGAAAACATTCATACAAAGATTTTAACGTATGGCTTCAAGAAAAGAAAATTGAGCCTCCTGCTAAAACAGTAATAAAAGAAACAGTTCCTTTTATGAATGGAACGTACAGTTTTAGCACAGTTGGAAGTAATGGAGAGCCTGTATACGGTGAAAGAAAAATACAAGTTAAATTGGGATTAAGAACCAGAAACAAAAAAGAGCTGTATACAGTATATCAACTTATTTTACAATGGCTTGAAGATACAGGGAGACAGGAATTACTGTTTGATAATATACCTGGCTTTTATTTTATCGCAGAAGTTGAAGAAGCTCCTGATTTTGAAGAAGCTGCAATAATGGGAAATCTTACAATAAACTTTGTAGCACAGCCATTTAAGATAAGCACTTCCTACATGGGTGATGATATATGGGACACATTTAATTTCCTTACGGATTATACTCAGTATACCAATACATTTGAGATAACTAATCCATTTACAACAGTAGTTATGTATAACAATGGTAGATCTGTAACACCAGTTATAAACTGTAGTTCTCCTATGACTTTGAGGGTTAATGGAGAAGATAAAGAATATAACCTTAGTGCAGGAGATAATAAGATTTGGGGATTGAAACTTCAAAATGGTAAAAATGAATTAATATTTGCAGGTACTGGAACAGTTAAAATCTTATTCAGATGGGAGGTTTTGTAGTGTATAAGATTTCTTTAATAAATGGAGATACAGAAACAATTATACATTATCCTGATCCAGAAGCACCGAAAGTTATAAATCCAAAGTTGAATATAAAGAGAAGTCAGGCTGGCAGCTTGACTTTTTCTATTCCATGGAATAATCCAGGATATAATTCAGTTGTGAGATTCGTAACTAAAGTAATATGTACAGACGTAAGGGATAATAGAGAAATATTTAATGGCAGGGTATTCAGCACAGTGCCTGGTATGGCAGATGGTGGAGAATTTAAAAAAGACATTGTTTGTGAGGGTAAGATGAATTACCTTCATGATTCTGTGGTCGAAAGTGTTATATATGAAGATCAAACTCCTGTAGATGTTATAACAGCTCTTTTAAATTATCATAATTCACAGGTAGAGGATTATAAGAAAGTTCAGCCTGGAATTATAGATGTAGAAGATTGGCTTTTCTTTACTACAGATTTTGAAACCACTTTAGAAGCAATTCAAAAATATTGTATTGATGAAAATAAAGGCTTTTTGAAGTTCAGAGCAGAAGATGGAGTGAATTATTTAGATTATATGGCCAATCCTCCTAGTGATGAAATTGCCAATATCTCACTAGGAGAAAATCTTAAATCTTTAACTATAGATGATAGTCAGGTATTCGGTACAAGAATTATTCCTGTAGGTGCTAATGGTTTAACTATAGAGAGAGTAAATAACGGTAAAAACTATATTGAAGATTCTGCTGCAGTTGAAAAGTATGGAATCATTTATAAGAAAGCTGATTATTCGGACATAGATGATGATGAAATGCTACTGACAGAGTGCCAGAAGGATTTGAGTCAGTATACTCAACCTGCAGGAGCTTTAGATATATCTGCATTGGATTTAAGTACCCTTGCCAATACATCAGTAGATAGTATTGATACTTCAACTTCTGTGCATATAAATTGCCCTCTGCTTGGAGTAGATGATACTTATAAGGTTATGGAAATGGACATAGACCTCACAAAGCCCTGGAATCCTAAACTTACTATAAGCAATACACCTTCTAAATTAACCGATACTGTCAGCAATATTCAATCCAACAGTATAAATCGTATGGCTACTTATGGTGGCGTTCAGCTTGGCTATAGATTTGGAATAAGAGTTGTAAGCCATGACAAGTCTGTAGAGATACTTATAAATGGCCAGGAAGGTTTTAGAATAACTAAGGATGGAGTACAGAAATTTTATATAGATACAGATGGAAATTTAGTTATGGATGGAGTACAGAAAATAACTTTAAATGGTAAGACAATAATAGAAAACACTTCTAATGAATATGGAGGATTATTCTTAATAAGCGATAGTAACGGTAATCCCGTAATGAAGATAGGAGTAGAAGCTGGCAATAGTGATAATGTAGGGGCAACTTTGATTGGTTATAACAAAGATAGTAATAAACCACGTTTTAAACTAGGCATAGCAAGAAATGGGGATTTTGGAGCTTTTGAGTTACT
>JAJBWD010000391.1:0-3225 GCA_032907345.1 Bacillota bacterium
CTGTAGGAGGACTTTTGACAGAATATGATCCTGGTTCAGATTTTTATAGCGAGGATACTACATATGATATTAAGATAGGAGATTTAAAGTTTAGTAAAAATAGAATTACAGTGCCTGCAAATGGAACAGCATCAGTAAATGTGACAATAAGTGTACCTTATAATGTTAAAGCGGAGCAGTTTATTGAAGGCTTTGTTAAGTTTACATCCTCAGATAAAAACGTACCATCCTTAGTTTCACCCTTCATAGGTTTTTATGGAGACTGGTCCAAACAGGATATCATAGATAAGCCTGTATGGGATGCAAACTGTATTTGGGGAGAATCAACACTGCTGACTGAAATGGATGGTGCTTACTATTATTTAGGACAGACCGGTACGGATAAGAATGGCTATCCGGTAATAAATCCGGATAAGATAGCTATATCTCCAAATGGTAACGAATTAAATGAAAACGTAACTCCTGTATTTACCTTCTTCAGAAATGCCAAGGAAATGAAGGTACAGGTTTTAGATAAGGATGAGAATCTTATATCGCAGGTAGCCCTGGACAATGATATCAGGAAAAATATGATAGGTCAGGATGAAGGATATCAATTAAATGACAATTGGACATGGAATGGTATGGTTTATAACACTGATGAAGGAATATATAAAGCTCTTCCGGAAGGACAGTATTATATAAATTATGTTACTAAGGTGGATATAGAAAATGCTGCTGAACAGGATTATAAAGTACCTGTAAAGATTGATGTAACAGCACCTGAAATTAAAATTACTTCCGGTAATACTTCAAATGAAAAGAATTACGTACTGGAATGGACAGGGAGTGATAATTTATCAGGTATAGCCTATACAACTATAGAATTGAACAAAGAAGAAGTTAAAAATCCGGTTATAACTGAAAATGGTGGTAAATATTCCTGCAGCTTACCACTTAATCCCAATAAGGCTAATACCATAGTTTTAAAAACACTTGATTATGCTTATAATGAGACTGATGCACAGATTGAAGTATCGGATAAAACAGCAGTACCTTTCAGCATCACCTTTGATAACCTATCATCAGGCTTATTAATTAATAAGTCTGCAATAACTGTAACAGGCAAAGTAAGCTATAAGCCAGATGTATTAAAGATATACGGTGTGGATGCAGTGGTTAAGGATGATTTAACCTTCAGTGCTGACATTACACTTAAGGAGTATGTTAACTATGTTTCAGTACTTGCCCAGGATTCTGAAGGAAACAACCTGGCAAACTATGCAATTAAGGTTTATTGTGATACCATAGCTCCGGTAATTAACATCGATTCCCCGGCAGTTTCTGAAGACGGCAGGGCTTATATTAATACTGATACTTTTACGTTAAAGGGAACAGTATCAGATAACACCTTGGGGTATAATTTCTATGTAAATGGTGAACAGAAACTTTCGGTGGAACTTTCAGGCGTTCAGGGTGAGACAAATTCAAGGACCTTCAGCTATGAATTGCCTGCAGTGAATAATACCTATATTGAGCTTAAAGCCGTAGATTTGTTTGGAAATGAAACAATTAAAACTATCAATATAATTGTTGATAAGGGAAAACCAGTTACTAAAGGACGGGGTAACCTGAGATAAAAATATTAAGCCTGAATTTACAACTAATTTTAAAGAGAGGAATTGAGAGAGAATTCCTCTCTATTTTTATGCTGACAAATACCATGGGTTATGTTGTGCTTTAAAAATAACAGCTATAAGCAGAAAAAGTAACATCAAATTTTAAACTAAAATTTGGTTCAGAATCCATATTAGAACTTATATATTTATGTAAACGTTACAGAATAAATATGCACTATTTATAAAAAAATCATAAAAATTTATATTAAAGGTTGAATATATATACAAAAGTATGTATAATAATAGCAATATGAAAAACGGGGGGAAGAAGATTATGATTAAAAATAATAAGAAAAAATTTACAATTATCTTAATAACAATGTTAGTTGCAGCAATTTTTGCAGGCTGCGCAGCTAAGAAAACAACAACAACTGAAACAAAGAAAACTGCTTTAGACAAAATTAAGGCAGCAGGGGTAATCACCATGGGAAACAGCCCTGATTATCCGCCTTTTGAGACTATCGATGATAAGGGAAATATAGTTGGATTTGATATAGACCTGGCTAATGAGATTGCTAAAGAACTTGGTGTTAAGCTGGAAATAAAACAAATGGCCTTTGATACAATTATTACTGCAGTTCAAAGCGGACAGGTTGATATAGGTATGTCAGGTTTTTCTGTTACTGATGAACGTAAAGCAAAGGTAGATATGTCTGCTCCATATTTAGTTGGAGGACAAGTTATTGTAACCACAACAGATTCCGGAATAAAAAGTGCAGCAGATCTTAATGGACAGAAGGTTGCTGTAGGAATCGGAAGTACCTGTGAAAAGGCAGCACAGACAATTAAAGGAGCTAAGGTAGTTTCCCTGGATGACTTTAATGTAGGATTTGTAATGCTGAAAAACAAAAGCGTAAAAGCAGTAGTAGCGGATATAACAGTTGCCAATAACTATGTTGCTAAAGACAGTACTTATGTTATTGTAGACAAGCCTCTGACCTATGAGGAGACAGCAGCTATTACAAAGAAAGGTAATACTGAATTAATGAAGGCAATAAATGATGCAATAAGCAAGCTGGAAAAAGAAGGCAAGATTAAAGAATTTAAAACAAAGTGGAAAATACAATAATTAAAAGCCTGGGGCAATATAAGTTGCCCTGTTTTTTCTTTATAAAAGACAAGGAGTGTTGATGGTGGAAGGCATATTAAAAGTATGGGAGTTCAGGAATTTTTTACTACAGGGAACTTTAGTAACCATTGAAATGACAATTGGTGCTATCATAATAGGAATTATATTAGGAGTGCTGGCCGGACTTTCCCGTATTTCCAAAAATATAATTCTTAAAAGCATTTCAGGAATTTATCTGACAATTATCCGCGGAACACCAATGCTGCTGCAGATAATTTTTATATCTGTAGGAATTCCTCAGATTTATAATGTAATTACTGGAAGCTCAGTATCATTTGATCCTGTTATAGCCGGAACTATTGGAATAGGTATTAACAGCGGTGCCTATGTGGCGGAAATTGTACGTGCAGGAATACAGTCCATAGATAAAGGACAGATGGAAGCAGCCAGATCTCTGGGACTTTCCCACTCTAAGTCAATGAAATATATTATTCTTCC
>JAJBWD010000392.1:0-2852 GCA_032907345.1 Bacillota bacterium
AAAATAAAAATTAAACTTAAATAAGTTCATGACATCAATAATAAAAGTACTATTAAAAAATATAGGCTATGAGATTATTATATCTCATAGCTTTTTTGGGTATATTAATATAGATAAAATTGAAGGGACGTGATAAAATGTCAAATTAATGATATAATTTACATACAAATAAGCTATAAATTAATACATACTTGTAAAATATAACGATTTAACTGTATCAAATTATTAGGATTAGGAACACTGAACCATACCACAAGTAAATGCGATTTTTTGAATACAAATTAATAGACAGTGACTAACTGAAATAAATAATAAAGATGTAATAAGGCACGTATGGCTCTTACCCGAATTCAAGTAAGAGCCTAATTCATTAAGATATTTAATTACCAAATCTATTAAAATGTTGACTTTTAAATCCCTCATCCTTAATAGACTTATGCTTTGCATTAGGATTATGGTTATGCCCTTCTTCGGTTATTGGGGTTTGATAATTACATTTTTCCATTCTTGCTTTTTTATTATCTGGTTGACTATCTTTTGCCATTAAAGTACCTCCTTAGCATAGTATTTTACAGAGTTAGTTTGTACATTACGACACAAATTATCCATTTATCTTTAAGAACAATTTAATAAATTAAGTTTGTCTGTGGGTGACAATTGGAGAAAATTCTGTTATTTGAGCAGGCTCGGTTGTTACTAAAAATGTACCTAGTAATAAAGTGTATGCTGGAATTCCAGCTAAGTTTATTAAAAATATATAAGTAAAATAAAATTTTGAGTGAAGAACTGTCGGTTTGCAGTTCTTTTTAATAAGATTGATGAGTAATAATATGTGGTTGTGTTAGTTCTCAATGTTCTTAAATGGCGAAGAAAAAATGTGCAACTATTTATATGGAGGTAACAAATGCAAAAAAAATTGATGGGATTAAATTCACTATAAGATATGATAAATATAGAATAGATTAAGATTATTTATATAATCGGTGAAAGGAATAAACATGAAAAAAATTATTATAATAACATTGGTTTTTGCTTTATTATTTGTATTGTCCAGGTGTTACCTTATTAGCATGCAAAATTCACCCGAAAATTTACAGAGTAGTGCAATTGCTATAATAAAAGCGAAAAATATCAATGACAATAAATATTATTATTTTCAATTATTAAACAATGGCAAAATTTTGAACGTTAAAGAAAATAATACTTTTAGTAATAGTATTGAAATTTATAATGTAGATTCTTGTTTTGAATCGTATATTGATAATAATAGAGTAAAGAACAAATTAATTTCAGAAGGTAGTGATAGTACTGACCCAGATGTTGAAAAGTTTTACAACTCAGATATTGAAAATAAACACAGTTTATTAAGTCAAATTGCTACTTTGGAACATGATTTATTTGTTGTTAATGTTTTTAAAATAAAAGATAGAGTTTTTGTAAATGTTGAATTAAATGTAAATTTGATTAGTCCATCAGATTTGTATGAATTTAAGAAAGGTAAATTAACTCATATAAAGAGTTTCCCTGATGGAACGGAAATTGAACAAATATATTCAAATGAATGAAAACCACTATATAAAAAACAAGCAAAATATATGTGTGTCCAGCACTCATTTTACCAAAAACTGTTGATTAGTTTGTGATGACTAGCATACTTCCATAAAATGGTAGTATATCAACTATATTTGTGATATAATGGTATTAATATCAATTTAATGTTGGTAATATAATATGAAGTATCTATAAAGAGGGGGATAATATTTATGAATTATATAGGTTATATTCCTGCACTTATTATTATGACATTACCAATTATAGTTATCATTTATGTAATATATCTTGTAATTAAGGCGTTAAAAATATACATAAGAAAAAATTCGTAATATTCTTAAAATGTGAATCAAGGGAGACACAAAATTGATTTCTTAAAAAAATAAAAGCTATGGGATTATATCTCATAGCTTTTTGGGTATATTAATAGGGATAAAAATTCGAAAGGAGAGTGATAATATGCCAAAAGAAAATATGCATAAAAATGCTAATAGATTGGTTAATGAAAAATCACCATACCTGTTACAGCATGCATATAACCCAGTAGACTGGTATCCTTGGTCTGAAGAAGCCTTTAATAAAGCAAAGATTGATGATAAACCAATATTCCTTTCTATCGGATATTCTTGTTGTCATTGGTGTCATGTAATGGAAAGGGAAAGCTTTGAGGATCCTCAGGCTGCAGAGGTTTTAAATAAATATTTTATATCAATAAAAGTAGACAGGGAAGAAAGGCCGGATATTGACCATATATACATGACAGTATGCCAGGCACTGACAGGCAGCGGAGGCTGGCCCTTAACTATTTTCATGACTCCGGATAAAAAACCATTTTTTGCAGGAACTTATTTTCCGAAAAATGACAGAATGGGAATGATGGGTCTTATTTCAATGTTGGAAAGTGTAAGAAGGGCATGGGCTGACAACCGGCAGCAGCTGCTGAGTTCTAGCAATCAGATCTTAAGCCTGATAAAGCAGCAGGACAACATATCAGGCAAGGAATTAAACTCCGATATAATTCAGGAAGCCTTTTCCCAGTTTGAACAGGATTTTGATAAGGTTTATGGAGGTTTTGGAAATGCTCCTAAATTTCCCACACCCCATAATTTAAGTTTTCTGCTTAGATACTGGTATGAAACAAAGGATAAGTCTGCCTTGGAGATAGTTGAAAAAACACTGGATTTCATGTACAGGGGAGGAATATATGACCACATAGGGTTTGGTTTCTCCAGGTATTCCACAGACAGAAAATGGCTGGTTCCCCATTTTGAAAAAATGCTGTACGATAATGCACTTTTAGC
>JAJBWD010000393.1:0-17522 GCA_032907345.1 Bacillota bacterium
ATACTAATTTTAGTATATAATATAATAAGAACTTTTATCAGTAGAATAAATACTATTAGTTTTATCTATTCCATAATGAAATGACCTTACTACGGGTTGATAGACACCAAGAATCCCTATATAATAAATAAGAAGGGATTCAATATGATAAGTAGAAAAAACTGCCTAAAACATTTAAAGAGCAAACGGCAGAAAAAAGCTTAACAAAATATTGGATTCAATTGGCTCAAGGTTCAAAATTAATAATTTAGCTGGGATTAGATTATAGTTACATATTTTTTACGGCTATAAGTAAGGTTTCCTCAAATATAAATAAAAATCCGGTCAATAATTTTGTCCTAAGCTGTGTGAAAATGTTTATTAAATGTTCAAAAACATTTTTTAAGAAATAGTATTAATAACTTATATTTCAGTAACTACCCTTATTAAGCAAAAGTCAGTGTTTGGTAGTTAAAATAATGGACTTATTCAAGCATTTAGATATGCACTTATGAAAGGATGTTTTATATGGATAATGATAATCATATTAAAAAGCTGACAGAAATAGCGTACTTGTACTATATAGATGGTATGTCCCAAAGTCAAATAGCTAAAGAATTCTCAATTTCTCGTTCAATGGTTTCTGTTATGCTGACTGAAGCAAAGGCTAAGGGTATAGTGAAAATAGAAATTAAAGACTTTGACTTATATTGTTTTGATTTACAAAGAGATCTTGAAAGAATATTCCAACTTAAAAAAGCTATTGTAGTTCCAACATTATCAAAATCAGAAGAAAGCGAGTTAAGGCAATTATCCACTGCTGCTGCAAACTTTCTTAATCAAATATTAGACAATGATATGACTATTGGTGTTTCTTGGGGCAGAACAATGCATGCAGTTGCTAAAAGGATACAATCAGTAAATAAAAAAGATTTATTAATTACTCCATTGGTAGGCGGAGCGGGCAATGAAATGAATTATCTTCATTCAAATGTAATTGCTGACTTAATTGCTAAAAAACTAAATGGTACTTCTTTATGCCTTTATGCTCCTGTTTTTGTATCTTCTAGAGAAGTAAGGGATGCTCTTTTTGATGATAAGATTATAAAGGGAGTTATTGATAAGGGTGAAAGTGCGGATATAGCCCTAGTAGGTATAGGAACTATTAAAAACTCAACCATGATAGATGAGGGAAGTTTGCATATAGAAGACAGGGAAGAGCTTTTGGTGCATGGTGCTGTTGGTGATATAAATAGTTGGTTTTTTGACAAAAATGGTCAATATATCGACGCTCTGATTACTGAAAAAACAATTGCTATAAATAGAAAAAAACTTTCTAAAATTCCATATATTATTGCTGTAGCAGGCGGTTTGAAAAAGATAGAGGCAATTCATGCTGCTTTAAAAGGTAAACTTATGAATGTTCTTGTTACAGACGAGAGTGTAGCTAGGACTATACTCAAAGAATATAGAAATAGCTGACCTTGCTTCAATTTTTATTTTCTTTTATTTTTTCTATTTCGTCGTCAAACGGGCGTCAAAAGCCCTGTTTTGCCGATAAAATTGCATCAAAATAGGCTCTGGCAATTATGCCAGAGCCTTTGTTTTTGGCGGAGAGAGTGGGATTTGAACCCACGGTACGGCATTCACCGTACGCTTGATTTCGAGTCAAGTACCATCGGCCGCTCGGACATCTCTCCAGGATACTTAAATATTATACTAAATTAAAGTTTATTAATCAATGATATGGAGCACTTCTCAACATTTATAAAATAATTTGTTTCATAATCGTCCCAAAATTTATTATCTTGAATAAACTATTATATGAGTAATTTAATGGAGTAATTTATGGCTTATTCTGATAGAGAATTGTTAGCCAGAATAATAAAGTGTGAAGCCGGAGGCGAAGGAGACAATGGAATGAAGGCTGTGGCAACCTCCATTATGAATAGAGTAAGGGTTCCCGGCGGTGAGTATCGTCGAATCGGCCAGGGTGATATAAGAAAGATATTATACCAGAAAGGTCAGTATGACTGCATGCGTTCTGTACTTGGAGGGGTAGCAAATCCACAGACAATATGGGCAAATCCTCCTGAACAGATCCATTATGATATCGCAGACTGGGCCTTAGCAGGGAACAGACTATTCCCAATAGGGTATTCTCTTTGGTATTTTAATCCCTTTGCCCCAGGTTGTCCTTATCAATTTCCATTTAACGGGTCAGGTTCTTTCCAGATAAGCATAATCAACCATTGCTATTACAATCCAACTGCTCTCTATTTTCAAACATAGTTATAATTGGAGGTATTTATGAAACCAGGATGCTACTTTGATTATTACGAACCGCTGCTGCGAATCAACCCTGACGGAATGTTTCCTCAACCCGGGGTACCTTCACCTCAGCCCATGACTCCTTCTGATTTTGAGCAGGCTCCGGGATCACCTACAGATTTAGGACCTGAATATACTCAAGGGTACTTAAGGACTCAGATTGGTAAACGTATGAGGGTTACTTTCCTCCTTGGTACTAGTACAATTCAGGACAGAACTGGTGTCCTGAAGGAAGTTGGTATAAGCTATATTGTACTAAGAGAAGAAGAAACTAACAGCGATGTTCTTTGTGACATTTACTCAATAAAATTTGTAAATATTTTCCCTGCATAAGAACATTATTAAACTCCACTTTTTAAAATAGTGGAGTTTATTTTTATTTATTGCTTTTCAGCTGATTATAAAGTTTGATTCCCTCTTCATAGGTTTTAGCAGGCAGAACTATAACCTGATTTTTATCTTTTACTTCTATGACTAAATTATTTAAATTATCTTTATTATAGGCTTTACCCAAAGTTTTGTATTCATCTTTTGATGGTGAGTATATTATATCGTCGCTGCTGTTTTTCTTGAAATAATAGATAACTCCTTCGTAATTGGTATCCCCTATTTTAATATTTCCTTTAAATATACTTTTTTTGAATGGTTTCCTGCTTATTTCTCCGGAAATTTCAGTGGAAACTTTATTAGCGGTATCATTAGCTATTATTACCCCTTCACATCTTAAAAATATGTTTTTGGGGTAGGAATAAACAAAATATGATACACCAATGGCTAAAAATATAATAATTGTCAATATGTCTATTAGTTTTTTCATCAGGCACCTCAATATTTCTTCATATGGTAAAATGAACATTTTTCTTATCTTATTATATCATCAAATTCTTCTGCTGTTATGCCTAATTTTTTTGCATACTTCTCTCTTAAAAATCTAAGTCTGAATTTATATTCTGTATAGCTTATTATATTTCTCCTGTATAAGTCATAGGTGGTATCTAAAAGATTGTAGTATTCATCTATTATTTCTTTTCTTATTCTGCCATCTTCACTAAAGGAATCAAAATCTATTTTAGTTTTTTTACTTTTTACTTTATAAGATATCAATATTACCAAAACGATAGTCAATAAAATGGGAATTATATTCTCCATAAAAACCTCCTTTATGTTTCCTCATAATATATTATTCTTAAGGTCTTTATTTAGTTATTTTTTATATTAAAAATGAGATTATATCTATCTTCTTCCAAAATTGAATTTGTGCTATAATTGAGGAAATTGATATAAAGGAGATTTTGTATGCCTGATATTGATATGGATGGTATCTATAATGATGCTTACAGGTTAGGCATCAGAGAATATAAAAAACATGTATCAAAGGGAGACAGCGGTTATTTACCCTCTCTTGAAGGACTGCTGAGAAATACAGAAATAGTATCAGAGGTAAATATTGGTATAATGGAGATCCCGCTGAGTAAAATAGCCGGCACCTATTATCATTCAAGAAGCCTTTCCTTTGCCCATAACTATATGCCTATTTTGACTAGTAACACGGAGTTTTGCAAAAAGTGGGGGCATGTGGCAGAGTGGCACCTGACTGAGGGCATAAAACATTCAATTAAGGTTTATGAATATCTGAATTGGTTTTATGTGGTAGAAGGTAATAAAAGGGTCAGCGTTCTTAAATTTTATGGTGCATATTCTGTGTCTGCAAATGTAACCAGGCTTATCCCTAAGTATGATGAGAATGATATTGGAATAAAGATATACTATGAATTTCTTAAATTCAATAAACTGACCGGAATAAATTCAATCTGGTTTTCAAAGGCTGGCAGCTTTACGGAGCTTACTAAACTGCTGGAGAATTATAATCCGGATTTTTCCCCCTATGATAATAAATATAAGTATTTTGAAAAGAATATATTCAGCAGCTTCAGAGAAGTTTACCTTTCCTTGGGAGGTCAGAGGCTTCCTATGACTACCGGAGATGCTTTCTTAGAGTATGCAAAAATTTATGGCATAGAAAATGAAATAGACGAAAAGAATTTAAAAATAACATTAAAAGAATTCATGCATGAGCTGGAACTTATAGCCAATAAGGAAAGTGTAGACATACAGACAGGCCCCGTAGATAACAACAGCCGTTTATTATATACTCTGACTAGTTTAGTAATGGTTCCTAAGAGGCTTAATGTGGCCTTTGTATATGCAAGAACTATAGAAGGCTCCGGATGGACAAATTCACATGAAATGGGAAGAAGGTATATCCAGAATATATTTAAAAGTCAGATAGAAACTAAGTTTGTTGAAGATGTGCCTGAAAATGATGCCTATAAAGTAATAAAAGATCTTTCTGCAGATGGTAATGACATAATATTTACAACAAGCCCTATTTATCTTAATGCTACACTTAAATGTTCAATGGAGTATCCAAATATTAAATATTTTAACTGCTCCGAGTTCCAGCCTTATCTTCATGTAAGTACCTACTACGGCAGATCCTATGAGGTAAGATTTCTCATGGGAATTATTGCAGGTGCTTTGACCCGGACTAATTTGATTGGGTACATAACCACAAACCCCAACCCCCTGGTAGTTGCATCACTTAACGCCTTTTCCCTGGGAGCAAAACTGGTTAACCCTTATGCAAAGATTGTTGTTGAGTTTACAAACGAATGGAACAGCAGAGTTAAAATCCACGGCGCTTCAGAGAGGCTTAAAAAACGCGGCGCAGATATTATTGCCAATAAGAACCTGAAGCAGCCTAACGAAATTTCTAAAAAGTATGGAGTTTTCTCAATGCTTTCCAAAGTAGATGAAAACCTTACAGATGAGGAAAAATGTATCGCTGCTCCTATTTGGAACTGGGGATTATTCTATGAAAAAATATTAAAGAACATACAAAGTGAGTCCTTTAAAGATTTATCAGATATATTCAGTACAAATTCTAAGCTTATAAATTTCTACTGGGGCATGGCTTCCGGTGTCATTGATATTTTCTATCTAAAAGAAAATATTCCGGCAGAGACAGAAAAACTTTTAACACTTATAAAGAAAATGATAATAGATAATGACTATAATCCATTTACAGGACCTATTTATGACAATAATAGAGTCTTGAGAGTGGAAGAGGAGGAAGCTTTATCTCACGAAGATATATTATCAATGGACTGGTTTACAGATAATATTGAATTAACATAAAAACTGCCCTGCAGATAAAGCAGGGCAGTTTATTAATATTCCAGAATATAATATTCATAACCATTAATTATTTTTGTTTCACCTCTATTAGCCATTCTTTCAGCCTTTCCGTAGCTTAAATGCTGATGTCCGTGAAAAAAATATTTAGGCTTGTACTTATCTATCAGTTTATTGAATGCGTTAAATCCGGTATGGCACAAATCCTCACCGTCATTTATGCCAAATGCAGGAGCATGGGTTACCAGAATATCAAACCCGCCGCTTAAAAAAAGCTTGAATCTCAGTTTTCTTATCCTTTTCTCCATTTGTTTTTCAGTATACTGATATTCACGTCCATTATACCGCATACTTCCGCCAAGTCCTAAAATTCTGATACCCTTAAAATTTATTATCCTGTCGTCTATGTCCTGACAGCCCTCCGGTCTTTCCCTAAGGTACCTGGTATTATGATTTCCCGGAACATATATAAGCGGTGCATTTATCATAGTTACAAGAAATGACAGATATTCATTTTTTAAATCACCGCAGGATATTATAAGGTCAATGTCCTTAAATTTATCCTTTTGGAAAAAATCCCATATATACCTGGACTCCACATCTGCTACTATCAGTATTTTCAAAACATTACCTGCTTTCTGTTAGTGTATACGTTTAATTATAGCAGAGCAGTAAATTTAATTAAAGCTTATAATTTTACTTCCATTCTTCTGTTTTTAGTACTCATTCCCATTTTATTATAAAAATCTATTGCTCCTTTATTAAATTCCCATACAGAAAGCTCCAAAGAATGAGCCCCAACACTCTTCCCATATTCTGCTATAAATTTAAAAAGCTTTTCCCCTATGCCTTTGCCTCGATAATTTTCATCTATGCAAATATCATCTATATAAATTATTTTTCTGTATACCAGATTACTTCTGTTTGGCGTTACTTTAATCTGAAAAATCGAGTAACCCACAGTATGCCCTCCTTCTATTGCCAGGATTACCCTTGCATTTTCATCCTTAAGCAGGCAGGAATAGTAGTCCTTATCCAGCGGAATTTCTGTCTTTTTATATATGTCTGGCCTGTCCTGCACATGAATGTCCTGAATCTGGCAGTTTAACTCATTTACTTCCTTGTAATCATTTAGATTGCCTTCCCTGATTGAAATTTCCATTGCTATCCTCCAATGATAAGCTTTTCCCTTATAGAATCTAATTCATGAGGAGATAGTCCCATTGCCTTATATTTTCCTCCAGGTGTCTCTAAAAAATACTCCTCAGGTTTTATTCTGTTTATTATTTCTTTAAGTTTATCTATTGCTCCTTCATTCTTTGAATATAAGCCAAGTATAGTAATATCAAGAATGAACTTGCCTCCGAACTGCTTGTTAAATCTCTCCATATTTTCGATATAATCCTCTAGTGTGAAGCCTTTCATAGGTCTTTGGAATTTGACAAAGTCCTGCTCCGTTAAAGCTGTTGTTTCTCCAATTACCTCATCGCATAGATTAAGCACATCCCAGTATTTTGGATAGCTGAATATATATCCGTTTGACAGAAGCCTTACCCCGGCCCCATAGGATTTAATAACTTTTATGATATCAATCAGCTCCGAATTTGCTAACGCTTCACCCCAGGGATTAATAAATACAAAATCTATTTTACCTTCTCTTAATATATTTTCGAGCTTTATCATAAAATCTTTAGTTTTTGGGAAATAATAACTTTCATCTGTCTTAAATTCTGTTCTCCCTAAGGGGCAGAATACGCAGTCAAAGCTGCAGTATTTTTCAGGAAGCGGGTTTATGTCTATTGTTTTTCTTCCTTTACCATCTATATATATATTGCTAATTGAAAATGCTTCCATGATATCCTCCATTTCATATTATTTCGCCGTATATTAATGATTTAATAACTGCAAAATATTCTCTTATTATAGAATTGGGCAGTAAGTATTTAAATGTTGGTGCGGTAATTCCATAGGTAATAAATCCAAATTTTTTTGCTATAAGCTTTGCTCTTGCCATATGAAAATCGCTGGTTATCACAAGTATACTGAAGCTTTTCTTTCCTGTGTCTTTCTCAAGGATTTCCTTAGTGAATTTAAAATTCTCATAAGTACTTGTTGCCTTATCCTCGATTATTATTCTGTTCTTATTAATCCCATTTTTTATAAGATAATTTTCCATGGCAGAAGCTTCCGTTATTTCCTCTCCATATCCTTTTCCGCCGGTTACCACTGCTTTTACATCAGCATCCTGATTTAATATAACAATCGCTTTGTCCAGCCTATATTGCAGCGTGGCAGTTACGTCTTTTCCTTTAAGTCCGGCACCGAGAACTACTATATAATCAGCTTTTCTATACCCATCAGCTTTAGTTCCGCTGTAAATAAAGGATTCAATGAGTATAAATGATATTAAAAATGAATATGCTGCAGTCATAAATACTATTCTTATGATTTTATTTTTAATAATATGTCCTTCTCTATATTTAACCCTGAATAAACCATAAATAATAAGTATTAGCCCGAAAACTAAAGGAAATATAATGCCCAGGTTCAGGCCTACAGCGTACCCCATTGCAAATATAAAATCCAAGACTCCTGCTGTTCCAATTGCAATTACTGTTATTCCAAGGAATAAATTTAATTTACTTCTCATAAGCACCTTCCTATTACCCATTCTTATGTTTTACCTGATATACGTGGAAATATAAATAAAAATCCGCTGCCCGGCGGACTTTTTAACTTTAAGTTTAAATTCATCTTACATCTGGCAAATTACCATGCTAAGCTGCATCTGTATTGATCTATTTATAAAACTTTTCATCCTCAGTTTCATAATTTGATATGATGCCCATATTATTCATATCATCGAGGACAGTACAGAAAAGCTGAAAAGCATTCCTTAACTTATCTCTCTCTTCGATTATTTGCGGTGTCATAAGGCAAAGCTCTTTAGCCCCTTTGTTATCTTTAATTTCCAGCGTAAATTTAGGGGTTTTGTATAAAAGATCTCTTATCTTAACGTTAGAAAAAAGCTGTATTATATTAAATTCATCATTTCCCTTAATTATAAAATCCTCATCAAACTCACCATTACCGGTATTTATGTCCTGCATCCCCAGCTTTTTTCCCAAATTGCTGAATATGCCTTTTTTATATACCTTGAATTTAAAATCAGAAGCCTGATGGTACACCGCTCTGAATCTGGTATAATAAATTACACTCTTGCCTGTTGATACTGCGTATAAATCAAGAAGAACCATATAATTTTCTTTTAATATCTTAATTCTTTCGGTTTTAAAAAAAGAAGCCTTTGAATACTCTCCATTAACCTCTTCCGCAAATCCCATCCAAGCTTCCTTTCTTTTTTTATCAAACAAACTGCTCACCCCTAAATTTCTTTTTCAGGAATTTTAATAATATCAGGTTTTATTTTAAGATTATTAAATATCTTAAGCCAGTCTTACTTCCGTATATGGAATACCACTCCCAGCTGGTTTGGCTGGCAGTCGAAGGCCTCTTCATCCCATATATCCTTATCTATTATAAGTCTTACTTTTTTATACTTGTCATTAAAAAGAGCCAGCATGGAAAGGGCTCCGATTTCTACATCAAGATAAGTTTTAAGATCCTGCTGATCTGCCATCTTAAGACTTTTTAAGCTTAAACTATTTGAAAGCTCTTTATAATCTATAAGTTTATTTTCCTCAACTACAACTAATATATAGTTTTCCTTTTTTCTGTCCCTTAGAAAAATATTTTTAGTCCTTACTCCCTCCATATCTTTTGGAAGCAGGGCAGTAGATTCCTGGCAGGTTAAAACAGCTTTATGCTCGTATCTTTTGTATTTAATCCCCAGGTTATCTAATTTTTTAATAACATTCTCCATTTTATCCTCCGTAGTTTAAAGCTTACACATGCTCCATATGCCAATATCATTAAAGCCTAAGCTTTTATATATTTTACCTGCCTTAGGATTGTCATAGAACAGGCACGGACTTTTTCCTTCTGATAATAAGGTATCACAAAGCTTTGAAACTATAGCCGATGCATAGCCCCTCCCCCTGTAATCAGGATCAGAGCATACCCCGAGAACCATCGCAGAGCCCTTATTTTCAGCTCCGGTTTCAGCACTGCTTACAATCATTCCACTGCTGTTTTTTATATGAAAGCCTCTTCCTGTGCCATCTTTATATTTTCTCATGACAGTCTTAAGAGGCATGGTATTAGTAAACTCTGCTATCCTGTCATTTTGAAGAACCAAAACCTGCTCTACTTCCGAAAACTTGGTTTCTTCTACAATGTCAAGAAGCGGGCCTTTGTACAGACTTGCTTTATTATCCAGGGAAGAAAAATATGTATCTCTCTTTTCTCTTAATTCTATATACTTTCCTATTTGCCTTATGCTTTTTTCTTCACCGCTTATCATCTTTGGCTTTGCGCTTAAAATTATGTCAGAAAAGTTCTTTCCATTAAATTCTTTCTCTCCGTATACTATGAAGCTGTCATAAAACCTTAGAAGCACAGCAGTCAGCTTTTCATTTTCATATTCGCCATAAAAATCTAAAAAATCAGCTTCTAACCCATAATTTTCTATGTCTCCAATAATGAAAAGATTTATTTCCTTTTCTTTATTTACAAATTCCAGCAATTCTCTCTTATTTTCTTCTTTCAATTTTTTTATCATATCTAATCTCCAATTATCTTTTTCACTATTAATGTAATTATTAATATCCATATTAATATGACCAATGCCCCGGCTATATAATTTTTATTTTCTTTATCTTCTGCATTTTCCCTGCATTCTTCCATGACTTCATCAGGTATCAATTTTATAGCAAGCTTAATACCTAATGGAACGATTAAAAGGTCGTCTAAATATCCTAAAACCGGTATAAAGTCCGGTATAAGATCTACTGGACTTAAGGCATAACCAACAACTAAAGCTGCAAGTGCCTTAGCATACCAGGGAGTTTTAGGGTTTTTGCAGGCCAGACAGACAGCATTTATTTCTTTTTTTAAACTTTTCGCTTTTCTCTTAAGTTCTTCTAAATTCATTTATAATTTATCCTTCAAAACATTTTTTATATACAGATCTGCCTTGAACATTATTTTTTTACTGCTTTCATAGGTTAAAAGTTCTTTTGCCACGCCTTCATCCGCCCATTTATAATCCGTAACTTCCTCCGGCTGGAGGGTAACCCTGGCATCTTCTGCTTTTCCCAGGAAAAATACTACTTCCTTCATAGTATTTCCTTTTACAAAGTATTTATCTGTAACCCTGAAATTATCAAGTATATCAATGGTTAAGCCTGTCTCCTCTTTAACTTCTCTTTTTGCAGTTTCATCCTCTGTTTCTCTTTCCTCCACATGTCCTTTAGGAAACCCCCAATGAGAATCGTTTTTTTGACGTATAATCAAGTATTCTATCTTATCCTTTTCCCTTCTGAATACAACTACACCACAGGACTTTTCATAATTCATAACCATGCCCCCTTTAAATATTTTTTAATGAGTAAGTGCATCTTCCCCCGATACAAATTTTCCAAACCGTTTAAACGGGTATATGATAAATCTGGCTTTCCCTCTGATATCTGAAGCATCTATATAAGGATTCTGCCATTTTCTGCTGTCAAAAGAATTTGACCGGTTGTCGCCAAAAAACAGATATTTCCCTTCCGGAACTTCAAAGTTTCCGGAATAATCTTCATTATTCACAACATAATCCTCTTTAATTTTTTCTCCATTAACTGAAACAGTTCCCTTGTCCACGACTACCTTGTCCCCGGGAAGCCCTATTAATCTTTTTATGAGAGGTTTGCCTATCTCCTCTGAATCAAATACTACCAGGTCTCCTCTTTTTAATTTGCTGAGATCATACAGCCTGGTAACCATTATCCTGTCTCCTATTTTTATAGTGGGATACATGGATTCAGATGGAACTTCTATCTGAAATATGATATATTTTCTGACCACAAATGCCAGTATCATTGCTAAAACTATTGGTATGATATAATCTTTTAATATATTCTTAAATTTCATAAATTTCTCCCTTTGCAATTTCTTTTTTTAGTATTATAACTAATTTTACACCAAATAATATAATATTAACCATAAATATTTCATTAAAAAAATATTTATTTATCATCTATATGGGGTCAGTATCGGAATAACTGCTGCCTGTAAACCAAACTGTATCAAGAAATAATCTTTGATCCATTAATGCGGATAAGTTCAGCACGTATCTGGATCCCCAGCTTGATACTGTAACTTTTGCATAATCCTCATTTTCAAAGTCATATTCGGTTATAGTTACCCAATGGGTTCTAAAATTATTTATGTCCTCCAAATTCCCTTCAGACAGGATATCTGAGGGACTATATGAATCAAAAATTCTCCTTCCTTTCCATATGACCGGCCCTATAAGCAAAGCTACGGGAGCATTATGGGCAATTCCATTTTTGATATTATTGCATAAATTTAGAAAGCAGGAATTAAAATAAAATCCATAAGAAGAAGCGCTGTGAGTATAAAGTCCTATACCACGGTCTTTGGCATAACTTTTCATCATTTTAGTATAATCAGGAAGAATAATTGGTCTCTCATGGCTGTATGAAAATAGTTTATTCATATGCATTGTATAATTTAAAATATCCCAGGAGGATTCTGAATATAAATTGCTAAGTGATGGATAGTATTTTGCGTAGAAAGCCGTTATATTAGAAGCTGAAGCCGGACCGCATCCATACCTGTTCTGGATTTCACCTTTTTTCCCTTTAGGGTATATTTTAGCATACCAGGTTTGATCACCGCCATAGGAACCTTCAGATATAAAATAGAAACTATCTCGAAGACTTGATTTCACCGTAAATGTTTCATTGCTTATTTTAATCACCTATATTAAACCTTTTATAATAATTATACTAAATTTCGGTATATTTGATTACACATTTATTTTAAAGAAAAAAGAACCCATTATTCTGGATTCTTTAAATATTGTTATTTTCTCTTGTTAGACATTTCTACTTTCAGCTTTCTGCTGCCAAACTTCTTGCCGCTGCTTTTATTTATAATAGCTTCCGCTGCGCTTTCTGATACATCTATAAAGGTAAATTTCTCAAGAATATCTATATTCCCTACTTCTTCTTTACTAATGCCTGCAGTATCAACTAAAAACTCTAAAAGAATCTTTGGATTTAGTTTATCCATTCTTCCGGCGGTTAAGAAAAGCCTTACCTGTTTTGATTCAGATGAAATGGAGTTTTCTGTATAATCATAGCTTATTTCCTTATCATATAACATTTTCATAAGTTCTGCGGCTACGTCTACCAGGTTAAACTCATCATCCAGTTCTGCTGCCAGCGGAATGAATCTCTTATAATCATCCTTTTCAATACCTTCTTTAATTCTTCCCAGCATGCTTCTGTATTTTGCATGGAATATATCTTCAACTGTAGGAATTTCTTTCCTTTTTATCTTGCTCTTTGTTACCTTTTCTATCTGCTTTATGTTCATGTATTCCCTTACTGTTACAAGAGAGTAGGCTATTCCTTCTTTATTTGCTCTTCCGGTTCTTCCTATTCTGTGAACATAAGATTCAATATCCTGAGGAAGGTCATAATTAATAACATGGGATACATCCTCTACATCAATTCCTCTGGCGGCCACGTCTGTAGCCACAAGGAAATCAATATTCCCATCTTTAAATTTCTTAAGAGTATTAAGTCTCTGGTTCTGGTTTAAATCTCCGTGCATTCCCTCAACACTGTATCCTCTGGTCTGCATTCCGGAAACAAGTTCATCAACGCCTCTTTTTGTCTTGCAGAATATTATTGCAGTTGTAGGTTCATCTACGTCAAGTATCCTGCAAAGGGACTCAAATCTATCCTTTTGTTTTACCTCAAAATAAAATTGAGAAACAGTTGATACTGTCATGGTGTTTTTAACAATGGCAATAGTCTTCATGTCTTTTTTCATATAATGCTTAGCCAGTTTTCTTATCTCATCCGGCATTGTAGCTGAAAAAAGCATAGTCTGCCTGGTGTCATTTGAATTTTTAATTATCTCCTCTATATCATCTATAAAGCCCATATTAAGCATTTCATCTGCTTCATCTAATACGAGAAATTCAATTTCTGTTATATCCAGCTTCTTTCTTCTTATAAGATCCAGTACTCTTCCCGGAGTTCCTACAACAACATCAACGCCATTTCGGAGGGCTTTCATCTGCCTGTCTATGGGCTGACCTCCATATACAGGTAAAAGCTTCAAATTAGCATATTTGCCGATTCTTGCGATTTCATCATTTACCTGAATTGCCAGTTCCCTGGTTGGAGTAATAATGATGCTCTTTATCTTATTATTTTCCTTTGTTATTTTGCTTAAGATAGGAGCACCAAAGGCCAAAGTCTTTCCAGTTCCTGTCTGAGCCTGACCAATTGCATCAAACCCCTGAAGTAAAACCGGAATTACCTCTGATTGTATTTTTGAAGGCTCTTCAAAGCCCATGTCATCTATACCCTTAAGTATATCACTGCTAAGTCCTAAATCACTAAATTTAATATTTTCCATGTATCTCTTCTCCTTTGAACAATTCATTATATTATAGTATTTCATTTTTAACAAGGATTTATTAAGAAAATATAGCGTTTGTGACGGTTTCTGCAGTTTTTTGTTTATTTTCTGAAGATATCAGCATTTTTTAATTTTTGTATTGATAATAAATCTTCTACTCTGTCTCCAAAATATTTATATGAATCATATACACCCATATTATATACATAAGGCCCAAGCTCCTCCAAAAAGAAATTAAGCAAAAGAGTAGCTGCTAAGTCTCCTATTTCCTCTTCCCTTTCCTGGTAAAAGTATTCCTTTATTTTTTCAATCGCGTCTTTTTTCTCTTCGTTGCTCAGTTCTATTTCTTTCTTCATTTTGCACCTCTATTCTACAAAATATTCTCATTATAATTATACCAGGAGTTTAATCAAATTTATCCTTTACAAATAATTAAATTAAATATAATATAATCATAATAAACAAATGGAGGTTTATCATGAAAGATGCTGTTTATATTTTCGGGCATAAAAACCCTGATACAGATTCTATATGTGCCTCAATAGCCTATGCAGAATTTAAAAATAAAACAGGAAACCAAAATGCCATTTCTGTAAGACTTGGGGATATAAATAGAGAGACTCAGTTCGTTCTTGACTATTTCAAGGCAGAGACTCCAGAATATATGGAAACAGTAAAAACTCAGATTTCTGATTTAGATATAGATATATTGGCACCTATATCACCTGAAATATCCTTAAAGACAGCCTGGTCCATAATGAAAAAAAGCAATGCCAGGACCATTCCGGTAGTTGATGAAAACAGTAAGCTGATAGGCATTGTTTCCCTGTCTAATTTAACGTCTACATATATGGATATTTGGGATAACAACATTGTTGCTAAAAGCCATACCAGTATAGAAAATATTTTAGATACTCTTTCCGGAAGTTATCTGTATGTTCCGGAATTCAGGGCAAAATTTACAGGAAAAATTGTTACAGCTTCCATGGACCCGAAAAGTGCTGAGGAAATAATAGATGAAGGGGACATAGTAATTTGCGGAAACAGAGATGATACTCAAAAGACTATAATAAAATGTAAGGCTTCTCTTATGATAATAACCGGCAGCCACTCAGTTTCTGAGGAAGTAATAGAATCAGCAAAAAAAGAGAAATGCATCATAATATCTACTCCCTATGATACTTTTACAGCATCCAGACTTATCCTTCAGAGCATCCCTGTTGAATATGTCATGACAAAAAATAACATAGTATTCTTTAAAGAGGACGATTATGTGGAGGAGATAAAGGACATTATGCTGAAGACAAGGTATCGAAGCTATCCTGTTGTAGATCAGGATAACAAGGTTCTTGGCAGCATATCCAGATATCATCTTATTTCTCAAAACAGAAAAAAGATTATACTTGTTGACCACAATGAAAAGCCTCAGTCTGTTCTTGGAATAGAAGACGCTGAAGTTTTGGAAATAATTGATCATCACAGAGTTGCCTCCATAGAAACAGGACTTCCAATATTTTTTAGAAACGAGCCTGTAGGGAGCACCTCAACCATAATAGCTAATATATTCTTTGAAAATGGAATAAGACCTTCGAAAAAAACAGCAGGTCTTCTGTCAGCTGCAATAATTTCTGACACACTTTTGTTTAAGTCCCCAACCTCAACAACTATCGACAAAATAACCCTTGAAAGGCTGGCAGAAATTGCAGATATAGATGTTCAGGATTTTGCCACAAACATGTTTAAGGCGGGAACTTCTTTAAAAGGGAAAACCGTGGATGAGATATTCCATCAGGATTTAAAGATATATAACGTACTTGGATATAAAATAGGTGTATCCCAGGTAGGAACTATGGATACTGAAGGATTTTCCCCAATGAAGGAAGAAATGTTAAAGCTGATGGATTTAGAGTCAAAGCACAGCAGTTTTAATCTTCTTATGCTTATGCTTACAGATATTATTAATGATGGCTCAGAAATACTCACAGCAGGACCTGATAGGGACCTTATCGGCAAAACATTTAATGTTGATATAAACGCCAGCAGTATTTATCTTCCGGGAATACTTTCAAGGAAAAAGCAGGTGATTCCACAGATAACAAATACAATAAACAATATGTAAACCAATAAAAGGGCTGCAAATGCAGTCCTTTTATTTTAGAACATAAACTTTAACATATTTGGAGCCATATCTGCAGGCTTCACTGCGTGTGTTAAAATACACATCTATTCTATTTCCAACTATTGCTGTTCCTGTATCTGCAGCTATAGCGAATCCATATCCTTCAACAAATAGTTTTGTCCCATAAGGAAACATTCTCCTGTCAACTGCAATTGTGCTGTATCCGCCCGGATCCCTTACTGCAAGCCTTCCTGAACCTGTCCTTGTTGTTCCGACTCCATATACTGCCCAGTAAGCAGTTGCCCTTACATTTACTACTTTAGAAAATGGAAGAATATCTCCCCCTCTGGAAACCGGCATTAAAGGATATGTTCCCTGAACTATTATGCTGTCTACCGGCTTTGCAGAAATCACCTCTGAAACTAAGTTTCTGGAAATTTCTTTCCCATCTTCATAAATAACATTTGTAGTTAACGTCTTAACTCCTGCCTTGCCCTTCTGGACTATTTTCCTGGTTGTATTTGGAAGACTGCTGTTAGTTTTTATTATGGTAGCAAAATCTATAGGCTTCGTCTCTTTAAATAGCTTATTGTCCACTCTGATTATGTTAACATTCATACCTTCGGTAAGTTTTGTACCTAATGCAGGTGAAATTTTGTCCTTTTCCCGAAGCGTAATCCCTTCAAATTTAAGCAGTTCATCTACTGTATCCAATGGTGTCAGTTCTTTAATCTCATTACCATCTGCAAATATATTAATGTTCTGTGCTCTCTTTATCTTTATTGTCTCTCCCTTAGTTACCTTACTGCTCAGGGATGGCTCTATTTTATCTTTTGGGCCTAAAGCAATATCCTTGCTTTTAAGAAGCTTAGCGACAGTGCTGCTGTAAGTAATATATTCTGTCTTTTTACCATCAATTATTATGCTTACCGGCTTTCTCATCTGGTATATGCATAAAATTAAAACGATTACTGCCGCAAAAAATGTAAGAGTACTGATTAATATCTTTTTATTCCGTATGATCGGTCCCTCCTTTTTAAGTAAAATAAAAGACTTGTTTATACATTATGCAAGTCTATATTATTAAGCTATTAAGTAAGATATCTTAATTATACCATAATTTATACAATATATTCAACATATGCCGATTTATCAGGATTTTCAGGCTATTTTAAATAAATTTGATACATTTTTTATTTTAACTATGTTATATTTTTGCAGTTTCTCATCTAAAAAACATCATATTTGTACTTCCTATATATTATATATTATATATCAACATGTAAATTTATTACAATTAATAATTATTAACTGATTCTAAAAAACTTTC
>JAJBWD010000394.1:0-5058 GCA_032907345.1 Bacillota bacterium
ATATCAATACCAACAGCAGAGTACCCTTTAGTCTGTATAATTTCAAAGTTTTTATTTATGTTATACGAGTTACACCAGCCTATATAAGTTCTTGTATCATCATTTATACAAATTTGAAAACCTGTTCGCAGATCGCTTTCACCTTTTTGCTCTGTAACCCATAAAAGCATTTTATTTTTATATCTTTCTAAATCTCTTTTTAGTTCATTTTCTTCTTTTCCCTCATACTCCCAGGGTGCATCCCATAATTGCCATTCATTTTCAATTGTTTCCCAGTATATTCTATCATCAATATCTGATTGAATAAAATCACGTAAAATAATCAAGTCATTTTTTAATTCCACAGATTTAGATTCTCCTTTCATAGACAGAAATTATAATAAACTTGTCATCTGCTTAATTTTATCTCCAATATCCAGGTAAAATTAATTATATGACTGCAATTTACCTGGCATCCTATAGCTTCTGCATATTTTTTCAGTTCTTCAATATCTGTATAGTATTCATCCTGGATTATATCCCATAAATCCTTTCTTCCAATACTGATATAATAATTTTTTTGCTTTAATCTTTCTGTTTGGTTTAAAAACATTAAATCTGCAATAATAATTGTTCCGCCTGGTTTTAAATACTCCAGCATTAAGCTGACAGCGATTTCTTTTTCTTCCTTTTTCAAATGATGAAAGGCATAGGAGGATACTAAAACGTCAAATTCATTTAAAGCAAAGGGCTTATCCAGAAAATTGCCTAATCTTAATTTGATATCCGGATATTTTATTTTTGCCTGAAGAAGCATTTCAATACTTTGGTCCATGCCTGTATAATGTATTCTGCTTTTTAATTTTTTATTTAGATTAGCTGTACCGCAGCCAATATCCAGTACATTTACTGCTTTCTTTTCTTCAATTTTTTCTGCTAGTGTTTCTAATACAAAATCATATTTCTCAAACAGCTTCAGATCACCTGTTATGTCTTTTACTACTGAATTATCGTATTTATCTGCCCAGGAGTCAAACTCCCATTTATCCAGCCAGGAAAGTCTCTTCTCCTGATTTTCTTTAAGGGTTTCATCGATCCGGCTAAAGTATTCTTTATAATCAGTTTCTTCTTTTAACATTAAAGCTTCATTAATGTTTTGTTCCAAAGTAAGCTTAATATTCTGAAGCTCATTTATCCTGTTATTAACTGCCTTTAACTGAACATTCAGTGCTCTTATAACCTTGTTGTCATCCCTGATTTCTTTTTCTAAAATATCTTTTATATTTTTTAAAGGAATTCCCATTTCCTTTAAAACAATTACCTGTTTTAGCTTCAGGATATCATCATCCTTATAATTTCTGTAATTATTTTCATCTCTTGCCGGTGCTATAATTCCTAAATCTTCATATATCCTAAGAGCCTTTGGAGAAGTATTAATTACTTTACAGACATTTTTTGTATTCACTATTATCACCTCAGTAAAAGAATAAACCCTGCCCCATGGGCAGAGTCAATACTTTTCAATCAATTCCTGCAATTTTACTTCTTCTCTCCATAAACATTACATCCATCCATTCTGTATTATTCATCCTTGCTACCTTTTCCCTTATGCCCACTTCCCTGAAGCCGCATTTCTTATGAAGGGCTATGCTGGCAGCATTTTTTGCAATTATTCCTGACTGCAGTGTCCAGAACCCGTTTTTCTCCGATTCTTTTATTAAATGTGCAAGAAGTGCTGTACCAATGCCCTGGCCTTTACATTCCTTCCCGATATAAATGCTTACTTCTGCTACTCCCTTGTAAACACATCTGCTGGAGGTGGGGCTAAGTGCTGCCCATCCAAGAACCTTATTTCTGCTTTTAGCAACAAATCTGCAGCTTCTTATATGTCCTTTATCCCAGTCTTCCCAGGATGGTGCCTCTGTCTGAAAGGTTGCTATACCGGTTTTTATTCCGTCTAAATAAATATTTGATACCTGTTCCCAATCTGATTCTTTCATTTCTTCAATTGTATATTCCATTGTATCCCCCTTTAAGCTTTAACATTTGAGTGTTCATAGGCGCTGTTAAAGTTGATTTTTATTAAATAATAATATGCTCAGCAGCTCTTATTATTTTTAACTGCTTCCGTTAAAAGTTTCAGGCTCTCAAGTACCTGCTCCCGCTTTTCTTCAGGAATAGAAGATAATATATCCTTGTAATACTTTTCCATGCTGTCTTCAATATTTTTGTATACCTGTTCTCCCTTATCAGTAAGTTTTATTTTTATGTATCTCCTGTCCTCCTGATGTACCTCCCTTACAGCTAACCCAGATTGTGTCAGATTATTTATAGTTCTGCTCATGGTACTTTTATCTAATGATAATAGCTCTGATATTTCAATAAGAGAAATTTCTTTTGCCCTTCCAATTTCAACTATGGCATGGCACTGTGCAATTGAGGTTCCGCAGCAGGATGAATCACTTTTTTCCAGAATGCCTAAGTTTCTTACAAGTATTCTAATTAATTCTCTTAAGCAGTGACTTTCATTATTTTTCATAATATCACCTCAATATTATTGTAACTCACAACAGTTGTATATTGCAACTATTCTAATGTAAAAAACTGCACATTTTTTGTTTAATATGCAGTCTGGAATATTATTCTGAATCAATATTAATAACAACTTTATCATTTTTAATAATATCTCTTTTATCTTTTCCATCAGGAACCATTCTGAAGACAATAAATTCTGCAAAGTCATCAGTTCTATTTTCAATTGTATGTATTGATTTTTTAACTCTAATTACAGCACCTTTTGATACTGTACTGCAATTTAGCTTGCTGTCTTCCTTCCACCTGACACAAATTTCTCCCCCAGTCACCACTATTACCTCTTCAATTAAATTATGACTATGCCATTCCTGTTTTGAATGGGGAGGAATTTTATTTTGGTGAATTTCAAATTCGTCAAACAGAAAATAATTTACCATGGTTTTATTTTCTTTCACTACAGATATTGCATCTGCTTTTGTAAGTATATCTACTTCATTCATTTTACATCACCATTCTTTACAATTTTATCAGAGACAACATTTAAGAAAGGTTATAGTAAATTTTGCACCTTTTCCCTTTTGGCTTTCAGCTTCAATAATACCACCATGGGATTCCACTATGGATTTTGATAGTGCTAATCCGATACCAACGGAATCACTGCTGGAGTTTTTAGATTTATAAAATCTTTTAAATATTTGAGGGAGATCCTCTTCGCTGATTCCTTCTCCTGTATCCTCTATTGTAACTTTCCTGTAAACAGGATTTTCAACAAGGGTTATATTTATTTTTCCTCCTGAGGCAGTATGCTCAATGCAGTTTTTTATGATGTTTATGAATGCTTCCTGAAGCCACAATGCATCATGAGGAAATACTGCCTGCTCTCTTTCATTAAAAGTTATTTCTATATTCTTCTCCATAGCTTTACTTTCTAAAGCATATATGGAATCCTGAACGGTTTCATTTAAGCTTTGATTTTCTTTATTAAATTCAATTGCTTTTGCATCCAGTTTAGCCAGTTTTAAAAGGCTCTTAATAAGCCAGGTCATACGGCTCAGCTGGTTCTGATTTTTAAGTAAGAACATTTCCCGCTGCTCTTTAGATATTTCTTTTTCCAGCATTATGTCATTATATACTGTCATAGATGATATAGGTGTCTTTAACTGATGGGATATATCCGTCATCAATTCCACTAAAAATTGCTTTTCTTTTCTCATCTCATTTAAGTTATTTCTTATAGTATCTCTCATTGAATTAAATGACACCGCCAGTTTAGAAAAGTCTCCTTCTTTATTCTCATTGATGTATATATCATACTCTCCTTCAATCACTCTTCTTGCAGCAAAAGATACTCTTCTTATTTTATTATAGAAAAATGCATATTGAGTATAATTAAGGCTGAAAAGTATAGCTGTCATTAATATAAATATTAAAGAAACTGATAAGTTATTTTTTTTAGCCGTGGTATTTATATAAGGGAAAAGTTCATTTTCCAATTCTTCATTTAATCCATATTCGTTTAAAACTGCTTTCCCTTTTAATGCCTCTTCATCTGATATTTCCTTTGTAATAAGGGGGACTATTTCATCTTTAAGCTCAGGATCCTTTTCTGTTACTCTCTCTGTAATCGCCCCCAGACTTTTTATATAATCAGCTTTTAAATTTTGATTATACAGCCTTAAAGTAAAACAAGCAAATAAAAGTGATATAGTCATTATTAATAAAAGCATAAGAGAACTTACCTTTAATTCATAATTAATAAAATATTTTTTCATATGCTCTGCTCCTTATTAACAGGCTGATTCCATTTATACCCCAGACCTCTTTGGTTAACAATATATTCCGGGGTTTTAGGGTCATCTTCTATTTTTTCTCTTATCCTTTTAATATAAACAGATAAAGTATTAGTATCAAAAAAAGCTTCTCCCTCCATTAATTCACTTAATATTTCATCTCTTTTCATTAGTACCTGAGGCTTATTCATAAAAATCAGTAAAAGCCTGTATTCCTGTGCTGTAAGAATAACTTCCTCCCCATTTTTCCATATGGCGGCTTTGGAACTATCCACAACTATATTCCCGCTTTTTAAAATATTACCTGTAGTACTTTTGCTGCTCCTTCGTATTAATGCTTTTATTCTGGATAATAATTCCCTTACCCTGAAAGGTTTTGTTATATAATCATCTCCGCCTATTTCAAGTCCTAAAACTACATTTACTTCCTCATCCAGTGCCGTTAAAAATATTACAGGAACATCACTTTTTAATCTTATATATTTACACAGTTCATAGCCTGATCCATCCGGTAAATTAACATCAAGTAAAATCAAATCCGGCTTTTCTGATTCGAATAACTCTTTTGCTTCTTCTACCTTAGATGCTCTATAAACCTGATAGCCTTCATCTTTTAAAGTAAATTCTATGCCCATGGCCAAAGCTTCATCATCTTCCACCAATAATATTCTGTTCATATATTTCACCTCTTTATCTTCTTATTTATGTAATAGCCTAACTAAAAAGAAATGTCATGGTTTTATATTACTGCCAT
>JAJBWD010000395.1:0-2731 GCA_032907345.1 Bacillota bacterium
AAATGAATTTAAACTTATGAATTCATATAGAAGACATGATATTGAGATAGCCTGAATCAGCTGTCTCATTTTTCTTATTGATATGGATAATATATGCAGAAAGCCGCTTAAATCATTCAGTAAGCGGCTTTTACAAATAGATTAATTTTATAATTATTTTCTAACGTTCTTCCCTGAAATAAGGTTCTCCTAAGCTTTTTGGAGGAGCACTGTCTTTTGACTTTTTTGAAGAGACAAATACAAGTACTGCAATGGTAACCAAATATGGAAGCATATCAATTAAATATTGAGAAACAGCAAATCTAGTTCCCTGAAGTCTAAAGCCTATAATATCCAGCCCTCCGAAGAGGTAGGCTCCAAGTAAGGCTTTATAAGGATTCCACGTGGCAAATATAACAAGAGCAACTGCAATCCAGCCCCTGCCCCCTGTTATTCCATCCTGCCAGGAAGGAACATAAACCAGCGACAGATATGCCCCTCCCAGGCCGCATAAAGCTCCTCCTAATAGTGTATTAAAATATTTATAAAAGGAAACATTAATTCCGGCACTGTCAGCAGACTGAGGACTCTCCCCCACTGATCTTAAGCTAAGGCCAGGTCTGGTTTTATATAAATATAAGCCTAAAATTACAGCTGTCAGATAACCAAAATATACATATAAATCATGACAGAAAAATACTTTTCCAACATAGGGTATATCTCCCAGCAGAGGAATCTTTATTGTAGTAAAGAACGCTTTAATTCCTGCAGGTGTTACCTTCCCTGACATACTTTTACCTATAAATGAAGAAATTCCTGTACCAAATATTGTAAGTGATAATCCACAAACTACCTGATTTGCTCTAAGCTCTATTGTAAGGAAAGCATAAATTAAAGCTCCCAGGAAGCCTCCTAATGCTCCTGCTAAAACTGCTATGTATGGATTATCATAAACCAATCCTGCTTTAAATCCAAACACAGCTCCCATCAGCATCATTCCTTCAACACCCAGGTTAAGGTTCCCGGATTTTTCTGTTATTATTTCACCTAAGGTAGCAAATAAAAGAGGAGTTCCGGAAACAACCGCTGCAGATAAAAATAAAACTACCTGATCCATCATTCGCCCTCCTTGTTCAGCTCTTTATTTATTAAAATTTCTAAGTTTTTCTTAGTAATTAATTTGTACTGAACAAAAAATTCACTTCCAAGTACAAAAAATAATATTATGCCCTGAAGCATCTGAGCCATTGAGGAAGGAATATTATAAGCTGTCTGAATATATGCCGCTCCCTGTATAAGAAGCGCAAATAAAAATGAAACAAGTCCAATCATTGGTGCACTAAGTCCTGCCAGCCAGGCAGTTATAATTGCAGTATATCCCGCACCCCCGGTGACTTCTACTGATAATGTATTGCTTACAGCCGAGGCTTCTATCATTCCCGCCAAGCCGCAAAGACCTCCGCTTATAAGCATTGCAGTAATTATGGTTCTTTTAATATTAATTCCTGCATATCTGGCAGTATTTTCACTTTCTCCAATTACCGATATTTCATAACCAAGTTTGCTCTTGTTCATAAATATAAACATAACAATAATCAGTATAATAGCAATAACCCATCCGATATGTATGCCAAATAATTTAGGTAAAACAGCAGACGTTTTAAAATTAGGAATTTTAGGAAATCCTGAAGCGCTGGGATCCTTCCATGGTCCGTATTGAAGGTATGTTACAAATTTTAAAGCAACGTAATTCAGCATAAGAGTTATTATTGTCTCATTTGTCTTCCACTCTGCCTTAAAAAATGCTGGAATAAGTGCAAATATTCCGCCAGAAATTATGCCGGCTATTGCCATAATTATAAGAAGTATAGGTCTTGGAAGGTAAGAAAAATTAAGAGCAAAGAAGCTGGCTCCAAAGGCTCCCATAAAAATTTGTCCTTCAGCACCAATATTCCAAAACTTCATTTTAAATGCTGCTGCAATTCCAAGGGATGTTATTATAAGCGGAATTGTCTTAACTATAACCTGATTAAATCTATATCTTGATCCAAAAGAACCATCCAGCATTGCCATATAAACACTTATTGGATTTTTCCCTGTAAAAATCAATATGATAAGTCCTGATACCAGAAGCGCCATTATTATTGATAATAGGTGAATTGCTATTTTCTTTCCTTCGGATATACTTCCTCTTTTAATAAATTTAATCAATTCTGCGCCTCCTTTTCTCCTGTCATCATAAGCCCTAACTTTTCTCTTGTAGCTGAGCTGCTGTCTACTATTCCTGTAACCTGTCCGGAACTTAAAACCATAATCCTGTCACAAAGCTCAATTAAAACATCCAGGTCCTCTCCTATATATAAAACTGCTGTGCCTTTTTTCTTTTCTTCATTAATAAGATTATATATAGTATATGTAGCTCCTACATCAAGTCCTCTCACCGGATAAGCTGTTATGAGAAGCTTAGGCTCAGATTCCAGTTCTCTTCCAAGAAGAACCTTTTGAATATTTCCTCCTGATAGTTTCTTTACGGCAAAATGAATTCCAGGCGTTTGAATATCGAGCTTTTCAACTATTTTTTCAGCTTTTATCTCAGCTGGCTTTCTGTCTATTAAAAGCCCCTTATTATTTTTATAATCCTTTAAAATAATATTGTCTACTATATCCATGGAAGCAACAAGTCCCATTCCAAGTCTGTCCTCTGGTATAAAACTCATGCTTATTCCTTTATCTATAATCTCCCTTGGAGTCT
>JAJBWD010000396.1:0-6526 GCA_032907345.1 Bacillota bacterium
AAATAAAGTAAATGAAGAAAAAGACTTTGAAATTAAGGCACTTTATATGGAATATTATAAAACAAAAGTTTTAAATGCTGAAGAGGAAGGAATAGTTATAAAATATTTAAAGTCTGCAAGTGAAGGTGATTTTAAAGAAAGCAGAGAATTTAAAGAAAAACCTGTTTACAGGCTCTATATCATTTTTAATGATGAAACATATATAATCGATATATTTAATAATGAAGATATATGTATCTTTCCATATGATGGAGATTTTCAGCAGGATGTACTTAAAATGAACAGTAAATACAAATGTTACAACCTTTATTATTTATGTAAGAATCTCTTTAATTAGAGAAATGGTAGGTATATAATTTTAATAGCAAGTACTTTAAGGAGGCAGGAATATTATGTTAAAGGAAAACTATAAAAATATATATACTAAACTACTGAGAAAGCTGGGAAGTATAAGGTGGCAGGATAAGTGGAATATTAAGAGCATTTATATAGATGATTTTCTTTCAGATAATGATATTAAATTAAAACTAAATGAAATATTAGAAAATCAGGATTTTTCTCCAAAGGCAGTGCTTACTCTATGCCAGTCTGTTATGGATAAATTATCTTATCCAGCTAAAATTAACGATTGGCTTGACTATATTTATCAGTATACTTTAAATAAGTCTTTTGAAGAAGCCTCCTCTATAGTTTTTATTGACTCACTGGCACCCTCTTGCGAAGTATACCTGAGAGTTCTTTCAATAATACTTGATTATGAAAAAGAGTATGGCAGCAAAAGCTTTTTATCAAAATATCCACTATATTTTCTATCCCAGGAAGAGGAAGACAGTCTTGAAAACAGCGATGAATATAGAAAGTTTGTGAAAGCATTTAAGAAAAATTATACTTATGAAATGATGAGATTAAGCCAGCAGGTATTAAATTATAATACCCTGGAGCATATATGCGGTGTCCACTATCTGTCTATGTTTTTAGCCAGGCAGCTTAAAGCTAAGGGAATAGAAGTTGACTTAGGCAGGGTATCCGGTGCAGCTGCCGGACATGATATCGGAAAATACGGCTGTAAAGGAGCTGAGCTTAAAAGGGTTCCCTACCTGCACTATTACTATACAGAGCAGTGGTTTAACAGGTATGGAATTAAATATATAGGAAACATTGCTTTAAATCATTCCACCTGGGATTTAGAGCTGGAAAATCTGCCGCTGGAATCTCTTATTTTAATATATAGTGATTTTCGAGTTAAAAATAAAGAAAACAGCGGAGGCATGAACATTTTTTCTCTTGAGGATTCATTCAATATAATTTTAAATAAATTAGACAATGTAAATGCTGAAAAAGAAAAAAGATATAAAAGAGTTTTTGAAAAGCTGAAGGATTTTCAAAGCTTTCTGTTAAGCCTTGGAATAAACACTGAATTAGATGGTAAAATACCAGCTTCCTTCAAAAAAGAAGTTAATTTTTCATTGCTTCAGGGAGATCAGATTGTAGATGAGTTTAAATATCTTTCAATAAATCATAACATAAGCCTGATGTATCAGCTGAGAGATGAATACTCCTTAGGTGAAATTTTAGAAGAGGCAAGAAGCGAAAAAAGCTGGAAGAATTTAAGAGAATATATCAGGGTATTTGAAGAATACTCTACTTATCTTACCCAGAATCAGAAAAGGATGACCATGTCCTTTCTTTATGACAATCTAATACACCCGGAGGATGATATAAGAAGGCACTCTGCAGAAATTTTAGGTACCCTTATTTCTTCTTTCGATGAGGATTATAGAAAAGAACTTCCAAGCAGGGTAGCTGTAAATATTAAAGATACAAATTCTCTTTCAGTTCTTAAAGAGTTTATGGATCTTTTGATATATCCTTCTCATAAAATAATACCCTCACAAAAAAGCTGGATTTTATATTCTGCTCCAATTATGGTATCTTCTCTTTTTAGAAATGCTAAAGAATCTATGATTTCAGGCTATAGAAAAGTTATATTAGATTATTTTAATGGAGCTGAAGGAACAGAAAGGATGATCTGCCTGCTGCAGATTGCTAAATCTATACCTCTCACCTCTGACAATAATGAAATAAGAGTCCTTTACGATTTTATCATATCCATGCTGAGTAAAAGAAATATTTCTATAAGGCTGGCTGCTATGAATGTAAGCTACATTATTATAAATAAGCTGCCTAATGATCATTTCTTCTGTAAATATATTAAGGATTTCCTGTTATCTGCTGCCTGGAAAGATAAAACACTGTCAGAAAGATACTTAAACTACAAAACAGGGACCATACTTAATATTTATGGAGGAAGCCAGCTTAACGAGTTTATTGAAGGTGATGACAAGGAACTTTCAGATATATTCCTGTCAAATTTAAAATCAGATACCAGCTGGATTGTAAAAAAGATTCAGATAGATCTATTAACATATTATTCAATAACCTTTGGCAGCGGTTCACTTCTTCACACTGCCATACATTTCTGCAATCTGCTTAAAGTAAGCGACATGGAGGGAGTAAGAAATCAGGCTGGAGACTCTATTGTAAGTATTATGCCTTATCTTTCCCTTCCTGAAAGAAATGAAGTGGCAGTTGAGCTTCTCCGTGCTTTGGAAATTGAAGGTCAGAGATTTACTGAATATATACCTAAGTATCTGGGAAAGGTTATTCTTTTTCTTCAGCCAAAGGAACTGGATGAGATTATTGATGATTTAGCAATGAAGATCAAAAGCTCTACTCCGAATATTAAGTCTCTCCTTATTAAAAGCATAGGCTTTGCTATAGAAGATTACAGCAATTACAGAAGCTTATTTAAAGAAAAGGATGAAAATTATAGTGACAGGTTAAATAAGCTTCTGAGTATAGTTTTAAACGGATTAGCTGATTTTAATTACCAGGTTAAACAAGCTTCTTTTACTATAATAGGAAAATATATTTTTGGAAACAGAAATCTTACATTAGAAACCAAACAGAATTTTTTCCAGATAATCGGTAAAAAGCTTTTAACTTTAATTACAGATAATAAAAATCAGGAGCTTTTATTTTTGAATATATCTGCCGGTCTTAACCATATTTATAGATTTATATCCGATTATTCATTTTTCATTGGAAAAATAAAGATTAAAATTCCGGAAAAAGTAGCCTTCTTTCCCGGAACCTTTGACCCATTTTCCTTAAGCCATAAGGAAATAGTAAAAAAAATCAAGGAAGATGGATTTCAGGTATACCTGGCATTGGATGAATTTTCCTGGTCAAAGCAGACTCTACCCACTCTGCTTCGGCGAAATATACTGAATATGTCTATAGCAGATGAACTTGATGTTTACATATATCCTGACTCAATGCCAACCAACTTGGGAAATGAGCAGGATCTTCAGAGACTGCGAAATAATTTTAAAAAGTCCAGTCTTTATATTGCAGTTGGCAGTGATGTGGTTTTAAATGCTTCCAGCTATAAAAAAGGAATTACTGATAAATCTATACACAATTTTAATCATATAATATTTGAAAGAAGCAATAAGAAAATAGATAAAATATCTTCTATAATTAAAGGAGATATAAGATACCTGAAGCTGTCCTCAAAGTTTTCTGAAATAAGCTCCTCAAAGATAAGAACTTATATTGATGAAAGCCGTGACATTTCATCTTTGGTTGATCCATTGGCAGAGCAGTATGTTTATGAAAACGGCTTTTATCAGAGACAGCCTCAGGAAAAATCGGTACTTACAAAATTAAATCTGCAGATTCAGATAATAGACAGGGCCGATCAGGATATAATAAATGAAATAGTTTCTATTTTCAGGACTAACAGAAAAAAAATAAAGGAAGCCTTAGCAGAAGTATTTAATAAGCCTTCAGGCAGAATAATGCTCCTTAGAAACAGCGATGATAAGATAATTGGCTTTTCCTGCTTTTATTGGGTAAGATCCAGTGAACTCTGCAATGATTTAAGAGATTATAACATAGCTTCCTTAATAAGAGAAAAAAGTGTGGGAAGGATAATACTTCTTGAATCTTTATATGTATCTGATAACTCTAAGTATAAAACTTTAGAACAGATTCTGATAACCGAGGTTCTTGCCTTTGCCATAGGTAAGGATTATGAGTACGCCATATTCAGCCCAACTCTTAAAGAATTTTATACCATAGGAATTTTAGAGCTTTTGGAAAAGCAGGGATTCACGAAACTTAAATCTGAAACTTCTGAGCTTCCTATACTATGCGTTAATATGTGCTCACCCTGTGTTATTAATCTTGACATAGAACAGACCTTAAAGGAACCATTTAGAAGCAGCCCTCAGATAAAGGATGTTATATATACTACAAGAAGGAAACTGCAGGATGCTCTGGTTAAGCTTTATCCAGGACAGCTTATGCTTTCCATGGATATTGATATGCTGCACCAGCAAATGATAAGAAAACTCTGCAGCGAAAATAATGTGTCTACTGAGGAATCTGCATCTAAAAAGCTAGGTGCTGCTATGTGTGTTCCCTATGGAGATATACTTGACAGGTACGTTATTCCGAATACTGTAACAAAGGTGCTCCATACTGAAAAAATTTATGCTGAGGATATTAAATCCTTTAAAATAGGGCAGTTCCCTCACTACCTGGATTTAAAAACCCAGATAAAAATGATTGAATCCTTTAACAGACCGGTTATTCTGGCAGATACTCTTATTCATAAGGGCTATAGGCTTCAGGCACTGGACCCGCTTTTAAAGGAAGCCGATATTCAAGTTAAGAAAATAATAGTTGGAATAATGTCAGGCCGCGGAAAGGATTTGATGGATGTACAAAAAAGAGATGTGGACTGCGTTTACTTTATCCCCAGATTAAAGTTTTGGATAAATGAAGACAGCTTATATCCTTTTATAGGTGGAGATGCAATGTTTAGAGGTATTTATCCTGAGAGAAACCTTATTCCTTCCATAAATCTTATATTGCCATATGCTTCACCGGTATATATTAGGAATGTACCTGCTAATGTTATATTTAACCTTTCTAAAATCTGCATAGAAAATTCTATTGAAATTTTAGAAGCCTTAGAAGAGGAATTTCATATTATCCATCAGAGAAACTTAAATTTATCATCACTAGGCCAGGTTTTTAAAGTTCCAAGATGTGTGGACAGAGGAAGAAATATTGAATACGACTTATCTCAAAGCCCTTCCCTGTATTTGAAAAATGACTTGGAAAATCTTTTAAGAATGGAGGACATTGTAGAAAGGTGAATTATTTTAAACTAAAGGAGAATTTACTTATATCTGAGCATGAATTTCCCTATGATAAATTTATTAACTACAAAGATTATAAGGGGATTATATATTATCTGGCAAAACTACCCCTTCCATCAAAATTGAAATTCAGTGCCATATCCTTCAATGATTTGCTTATAGATAAAGAGGAAATTAAAAATATTATAACAGATAACAGAAAATCAAAAGATGAATTTATAAATGAAAATATCTTAAAAGGAAATATTTCTGTTGTAAATACTAATTACCCAAATTGGGAAAGAGCTTTAACTGATATTAAAACCGGGAAATGGAAAGTTAATCTAATCGGGCTTGGAGATGTGGGCGGCACCCTTCTTACCGGGCTCAGGCTTCTTGGCGGAGATGTAATAGACAGAATAGGTATATATGATTTGGATGATAATAAAATAAACAGATGGTTTTATGAAGGAAATCAGATTATATCATTAAATGATGCAGCATATCCTGAAATAATCAAGCTGAAGGAAGATGAGATATTTAACTGTGACGCATTTATATTCTGCGTAACAGTTGGAATTCCAGGCTTAGATTCAAGTATAAAAGATGTAAGAATGGCACAGTTTGAAAAAAACTCAAAGATAATTAAAAGCTACTGCAGGAAAGGCCGAAAGAAAGGCTTTAATGGTTTATTTGCTGTGGTTTCTGACCCCGTAGATCTGCTCTGTTACAGCGCATTTGAAGCGTTTAACCAGGACTGTGATGGGAAATTTGACTATTTAGGGATCCCTGCTGAGAATATTAAAGGTTATGGTCTGGGAGTTATGAACGGCAGAGCAGCCTTTTATGGAGGAAAAGACTACCTGAAGGAAGGAAGAGTATTTGGGCCTCATGGAAAGGGACTTATAGTCGTGAATTCCATAGATAATTATAATGAAAAATTATCTGATTATCTTACAGATAAAACCACAAACTGCAACCTGGAGGTAAGGGAGTTCGGATATAAGCCATATATAGCACCGGCGCTGTCCTCAGGAGCTATTTCTATAATTGACACCCTCCGGGGTAAATATAATTACAGCAATGTTTTTTTAGATAATGCTTTCTTCGGCATAAAAAATAAAATTACTAAGTCCGGAGTTCAGACCGAGAAGATAAATTATAACAGCTCAATATTTGATAAAATAGAAGAAACCCATAAATATCTAAAAAGTTTTTCAAAATAGGAAATCCCAAAAATATTTAATTTTCTAAAATAAGGAGCATTATGGAAAATTTATTTATTTTAAGAGCTAAGGATAAATATTGTGATC
>JAJBWD010000397.1:0-7472 GCA_032907345.1 Bacillota bacterium
ATTAAGGGCATATCTTTCAGCTCTTCTGCCGCCGCTGGACTCATCAAAGCCCAGGCTTACTATTTCAGAGCTTCTGATTAACTGGTTTAGAAGAGCCCTGACGGTGGTAGCGCTGATGCCGGTACTTTCAGATATTTCGGCTTTTGTAGCTGAACCTTTATCCTTTAATATCTGTTTTATCAGTCCGCTGTTTACTTTTTTCATTACCTGAGGCTTCCCTGATAGATTATCCATATACTCACCCTCTAAAACTTATAACGGAAACTTTTAAAAGTATCTGATATAAGTATATTAGCTTTTTATAGAAAATGCAATAAAAAAAGGACCTGTCATAAAATATGGCAGATCCCGGATTTATATTTTAGGCTGAAAGCTCTTCTGAATCCTCTTCTTTTGATAACAGTTCCTTGAAACAGGATATTGTAACAAGTATACCAAGTGTTACAAGAAGAATTGCAAATATCAGCTGCAGGCCATCTGTCATCATAACAAAATTATGAGTTACAAACAGCTTTGCTCCAATTTTCATTAGAGCCTGAGTCAGTGCAGTAAAAGTAACTGTCAGCATTATGCACATAGGTACCCAAAGCATGAAGCCTGATCTTCCTGTGGTTTTAAGGAAAACCGATAGTGCAATAAGTACTAATGCTGAAAGCAGCTGGTTTGCTGAACCAAACAGCGGCCATACATTATTATAGCCTCCTTTTGAAAGAAGATATCCTATAAAAAGAGTTAAAACAGTTGAAAAATATTTATTTGTCATCAGCTTTTTAAAAGGAGAAAGCTTACTCCTGTCTAATGATCCGTCAAGGAAAAATTCCTCAAAGGACATACGGCCGATACGTGCAACAGAGTCCAGTGATGTTAGAGCCAGAGCTGAAACGCACATGGTCATGATACAGACTGCAATATATTTAGGAATTCCAAGCAGAGATAAGAATCCAGCTACTGCAGAGGCAAACAGTGAGAAAGGTGTACCTGTTGGTATTTTTCCCCCTACAGCCAGTGAGCCTACAGCAACTAAAGCAACTACTGCAAGAAGTGACTCAATAAGCATAGCTCCAAAACCTATTCCCAGCATATCTTTCTCGTTTTGCACCTGCTTTGAGGAGGTACCGGAAGAAACAAGGCTGTGGAAACCAGACACAGCTCCGCAGGCTATTGTTACAAATAGTGTTGGGAAAAGGGCTTTTCCTCCTACATTGAAACCATTAAAGGCAGCCAGGTTCATTGTAGGTCTGGCAACTATAACTCCTAAAACAGCTCCGACAATCATTCCTAATAGCAGGAAAGAGCTTAAATAATCCCTTGGCTGCATTAAAAGCCACATTGGCGTAATGGAAGCTAAAAATAAATAAATAAAAACTATTATAATCCAGGTTGGTTTGCTGAAATAAAGAGGAAAACTAATTCCCACCACCAGCATTAATAATAAAAGAATAATTCCGATAATGGCTTCCAGTTTTTGGCTGGGTTTTTTATATTTTATAAATAAACCAAATAAAATTGCCACTACGATGTAAAGCATTGATATGGAAGCTGCTGCTGCATTTGGTGAACTAAGGGCACCTTTTGGTGTGTAACCATTAAAAGTAGTAGCAACAATATCTGCAAAGGCAGCAATAACAAGCAATGTGAATATCCATGCAAATAATAAAAATAATTTTCTGCCTGTTTTGCCTATGTACTGTTCAATAATGAATCCAATGGACTTTCCTTCATTTTTAACGGATGCATAAAGTGCACCGAAATCATGAACAGCACCAAAGAAAATACCGCCGACAAGAATCCATAGAAGTACCGGCAGCCAGCCGAACATAGCAGCGATAATTGGTCCTGTTACCGGACCTGCTCCGGCGATTGATGAGAACTGATGTGAAAATACTACAGCTTTTGGAGTAGGAATATAATCTTCTCCATCCTCCCTGGAATAAGCAGGTGTTTTTGCTTTTGAATCTATACCCCATTTATTGGCAAGCCATCTGCCATAAATAAGGTAAGCTCCCCCAAGAACTGCAATTGCAATTCCTATAATTAGTAACCCACTCATTTTAAAACCCCCTTTATGAATTTTTTGTGATTTCCCAACATCATATCTTAAACTATAATCTTTGTCAACACCAAATGTAATCGATATTTTTCATGTAAACGTTAAGATAATATGAAAGTTATAAATATCATTAATTCATATTTTGGAAAACTTAAAAAATGAATCCGGGGTTCTTCATAAGCTACTGGATTTTGCCTTTCCTGCTGGAGTAATATCGTACAGCTGTAATTAACACTCCAAAGAAGCATAAACCTGCTGCAGATATATAAACAAATTTCATTCCATAAATAAAGATATCATCCCGGCCTTTCACATAATCTATTACCCTGTATCCTGCTTTCTCGCTCATTTTATTATAAAGCAGCATGGTAGCCAGAGAAGTTCCTATAACCATACCCAAATTTCTTATAAGTGCATTTACACTGCCTGCAATGCCAAGTTTATCCTTTGTAACTGTAGACATGACAAGTGAATTATTGGGAGACTGAAACATTCCGTTTCCTGCAGACATAACAGCAATAAATGCTATTATTAAAAAAACTCCTGAGGTATCATTTAAAGAGGAAATAAGAAGTAAGCCTAAACCTGTAAGTGTAAGACCTATAAGGGTTAGGATTTCAGACCCTGTTTTATCTGAAAGATAACCGCTGTATGGTGCTACGACAGATAAAACAATAGGTGATACCATCATGAAAAATCCTGCAGCAGCAGGTGTAAGTTTTAAAGTATACTGAAAATAAAAGGGCAGTATTATATTTGATGCACTGATAACAATGAATGAAATAAAAGCGCACAGGATACTTATAGTAAATAAACTGTTTGAGAATATCTTTAAGTTAAGGAGTGGCTGCTCTATTTTTGCTTCAGTCCAGATAAATAAAGCAAAGGTAATAATTGAAACAGCAAAAGCTGCTATCATGTATGGATTATCATATCCAATACTTTGACCTTCAACTAATGCACCAAATGAAAGTATTGTGGCTGAAGCAAATAAAACAGCACCTAAACCATCAAACTTCTCTCCTGAGGAAACAGTTGATTTTGGAAATATTTTAAGGGAAGATACAAAAACAAATATTCCTATAGGTACATTTACTAAAAATATGTATTCCCAGCCAAAAACAGATACTATAATGCCGCCAAGAGGAGGACCTGCCATAGCTCCCAGTGCTACAAAGGTTCCTAAAACACCCAGGGCTCTTCCTCTTTCATTTGCCGGGAAAGCTTGAGTCACAATTCCCTGATTTGTACCCATGGTGGCTGCAGCACCGATTCCCTGTATAACTCTGGCTAATACCAGCATGGAAAGAGAATTTGTAAGCCCGCATAGAAGTGAGCCTAAGGTAAAACCTGCTACTCCAAATTTAAAAATTTTAGTTTTTCCCTTTATGTCACCAAGCCTGCCGAATATTAAAATTGCAGCTGATATGGTTATAAGAAAACTTGTGACCACCCACTCTATGCCGGCCATGCTTACATTTAGTTTATCTGACATATTAGGCAGTGCTACATTTACAATGCTGCCGTCCAGGGTAGCCATAAAGGTAGCTGAAACTACAGTAAACAGAATCATCCATCTTTTTTTATTTGTTTTACTTTCTATATTATTCAATACAGTTCATCCTTTCGCATATATCCTCTTATGTATTTTAGTATTTTTCAATTTTTCTAAATGCTTTATCAAAGCACTCATTTCATATTCTTCGTATCTTTTACTAAAATATTAGTTCAATCGTTAATTATTTACTGAGTAGTTATTAATATTGCCTGCATAAGAAAAAGCACCCATCTGTTAATGATAAGTGCTTTGTAAGTATTCACAGAATTAAGCCCATAATTACAGTATTATAATAGACACCATTTATATAATTATCCTTAGTCAATAAGCCTTCTTCCATAAAACCAACCTTTTTATATAAGTCCCGTGCTGTTTTATTATTTTCATTAGTCAGCAGTGTTATTTTTTTAGTAATATTATTAGATTTTGCCCAATGGATAAGAAGGTTCATCAAATTTCTCCCTAAACCTAATCCCCAGTATCTTTTTTCAATAACTATTCCAAGTACTCCAACATGTCTGGTTCTTGCCTTTTGATTTGAATTAATTGTGGCAATTCCGATTATTTCATTTTCTGTTACCGCCAGCAGAATTATTGAATTAAGTTCCTTTTTGATATCCTCTATGTAATTTTGATATTCCAGAAGATTTTTTTTGAAGTCACCCTTCCCAAAGGACAGGAAATCTGTTTCTCCTCCAACAAAATTATAAAAGTTTATCATCTGCTCTGCATCGTCTCTTTCGGCTTCTCTGATGATTATTTGTTTCCCGCTTTTTAATTGCACTTTATCTATTTAAATCAGCTCCTTAAGTTTTGCTTATAGTATATATTTTTTAATTTTTCATAGGAGGATAAAATGTCTTCAGGAATATCTATATGGTTTATATAGCCTTTACCCTTTGGACCATATCCGTTTATATCATCTCTGAGTCTGGGAATTTCCCTTAAAATTAAAGAGATAAATCTGTCCATATCCCATAGCCCGTATATTTCATCATTTACAAAGGATAGTTTTCCCTGCTGTTTTAAATTTGGGATAAATGGAGCATAGTTAATAAAAATCGTATTTTCGCTCTGCCATTCTTTTTTGAAACATAAATCTGTTCTCAGCTGCATAGTTGGATCCTGCAGCAGGATAACAGTTTGGGGTATTTTATTAAGAGCTTTTATTACTTTTAATGCTTCATAGGCATTTGAACCGCAGTTTTTGGACTTGTTTTCAGTTATGATTGCTGCCTGACTGATGCCTTCGAATTTTATAAGCAGGTCCTTTAAAATATCAGCTTCAGGCCTTAAGGATACGTCTATTCCTTTATACTTAGAATTATTAGTTATATTATCAGCCAGGTATTTAGTGGAATGGCCTATGCCTCCCACAATCATTATTTCCTTTGCAATCTTTTTTTTATAAGCTCTGGCTCCAACTTCTGCAATGTATGGGATGGCAGAACCTAAAATAATTAATAAATCAGCCTGATTTATTCTAAATTTACTTAAAAGCTCATTTGCGGATAAAGTATTAATATCTCTTTTAGCTAAAAATGAAATTATTTTATTGAAATCATCGATAACTTCCATTAGATACCTCCGAAATATACTCAGCCTTTCATAAATTTTATGATTTTTTCATATGAATTTTTTGTATCTTCATATCCAATTTGAAACAACTGGTCTAATTTCTTTGGATTTCTCTCAAGCCTGCCTACATTCAAAGGTTTTTCATGTCTTATTACAAGGGCCTTTCCTTCAGCTTCCAGCTTGTCTATATAATCTAAAGTTTCATTATAATTTTTGTATCTGCTTAGCAGTGTATTTACAAGCCGTGGGTATTTTTTGTATTTATATTTTATTATATCAGCGTACTTTATTGGACTTTTTCTATAGGATTTATCCCTTGTTAAAATTATTATGTTTTTTTCATTCCCGTCTTTTATTGACTTAGCAATGGGAATTGAATCGGAAATTCCTCCGTCTAAAAGTTTATGCCCTTTAAAATCCACCATGGGAGTAATAAGAGGCAGTGAGGATGTGGCTCTAAGTGCTTCAAAGCCGTCTTTTACATCCTCCTTATTTATATATAAAGGTTTCCCGGTATCACAGTCAGTAACTCCTACTAAGAATTTACACTTTGCTTTATAAAATGTATCAAAATCAAATTTGACATGTTTATTAGGAATTTCATCAAATATAAAATCCATACCAATGAAGGATTTTTTTAATATTAGATTTCTGATACTCATATATCTCCAGTTACTGCAGTAATTAACAATAACATCTCTGTTCCTGCCTTTTTGCCCTGATATGTATGAAACGGCATTACAAGCACCGGCGGATACTCCAATAATATAGTTGAAATATATATCCTTATCCATAAAGAATTCCAATGCTCCGCAGGTATATATTCCTCTCATGCCGCCGCCCTCAAGGACTAGTCCTATGTTTTCCATAATTACCTCCGTTAGTTTTTTCATATTATAATATTATACCAATAATATTTAGCCGGTGTTAAGTTTTTTTGTTTTATAAAGTAAAAAAGGTATCCCTAACCATAGAAATTAATTTTATGGTTAATGATACCCGGATTTATTACTGTAATGAGCGAAATTTACTGAATCTGCTGTTATCTGTGAAAGGTTTAAATTTATTTATTTTAGAAATCAGCCATTTATTGTTTACTTTAATCATTGTAATTTGCCCTATATCATTTTGTTCTTCTTTCTGATTTGAATCAGCGAAAGAAGTTTCAATTTTTATATTATAATTATAAATGACTGATTTATCTTCCAGGATAGTATATTTTTCTATATTGATTTTTTTTGGCGAAGCATTAAACTTCCCTAAATCTGCTGTAAGTAAATATGACAGAAAAACTTGATTCTGTGCAAAATCCTTATATACTTCTGACATCATAATATTCTTGTATTCTTTTTCTTTTAGATAATTATCCGAAAATGATTTATCTGTTAATTCAGTCCCTGCATATTTATTATAGTCTTCAACTGTATAGAATTTATTTAGAAATAATTTTATAACTTTTTTTGGAGCATTTTCACTGCGCTGATATATAGTAAAAATAACTAAAACAGCAATTATAAAAATAGATAGGACACCAATGATTACTTTTCTTTTCATTACTTACCCCCTAAAAAATTTTACAATACTGAATCTATGATATTTTTTGTTTCCCTAATTAATAGTATATTACAAATTATGTAACAGATAAATATAAATTAATGATATAATGGGATATAATGTAAATAATTCATCCTGGGGAGTTCAGCCAAGAGTAGAATGTAACTTAATTCTATTTAAAAGGGAAAAACAGTAGCTGGGTATAGATTTATTAGTTCATTTTATTTTTTGATCAGTAAACAATTGTAGGATATTGTTGTGCGGCAAGTTAATAAAAAAATTTATTAAGAGTGAAAGAGGGTCTACGTATGGAATATTTCAGTATTATTGCGCTTATATTAATACTTTTTTATAGTAGTTATCACTCAAAAATAAAAAAAATTGAAAGGGAATTAAGAATGTTAAAGAAAAATATGAAAGGAGAAAATACAATGTCTAAATTAATTAACAATCTAATAGGGCAAAGATGTTATATCGAATGTGAGGATGCTTTATTCTCAGGATTTAAAAGTATAGAATGTGATGTTATAGATGCAGATGATGAATGGATTAAGATAAGATTTAAAGATATCAACAGTACTATAAAAACTAAAATTATCAGGATAGAAACTATAAAAAATCTAGATTTAATAGTCTGATATTCATCAAAGCATGTATATTTAACCTTTTTCTTATAAGACATCTCTGTAGAATATTGTTAATCATATAAACATTTAATTAGATACAAGTTAA
>JAJBWD010000398.1:0-4534 GCA_032907345.1 Bacillota bacterium
CGAACATATCAGTGATGACTTTCAGCAGGCTTTCAGTAACTGGCTTAAAGTGATGGAGGATGGTGAAAAATCTAAAGCTGCCTCAGAAAAAATCATATACCTTTTAAATCAGCATAATTATTCAAATAAAAATATCATGAAAGAAATAATAGAAAAAAAGGATTTTTTAATTAAGAAATCTCAATGGATAATAGGAGGAGACGGCTGGGCTTATGACATCGGATATGGTGGATTGGATCATGTCCTTGCATCTGGTGAGGATGTTAATATATTTGTATTGGACACTGAGGTTTATTCAAATACAGGAGGTCAGTCATCTAAAGCCACACCTGCTGCAGCTGTTGCTAAATTTGCAGCCAGCGGCAAAAAAATAAGAAAGAAAGATTTGGGAATGATGGCAATGAGCTATGGATATGTATATGTAGCTCAGATAGCGATGGGAGCTAATATGAACCATACTATCAAGACCATATTGGAAGCTGAAGCTTACAAAGGACCTTCTCTCATTATTGCCTATGCTCCATGTATAAATCATGGTATAAAATCCGGAATGGGAACAACTATTGCAGAGGAGAAAAAAGCTGTAGAATCAGGTTATTGGCATCTTTACAGATATAATCCTATGCTTAGGGAGCAAGGTATTAACCCATTTATTTTAGATTCTAAGGCACCAACTTCTTCATTCCAGGATTATATAAAAGGTGAAGTCAGGTATGCTTCATTACTTAATACTTTCCCTGAAAATGCATCTTATCTTTTTGCTGAGGCGGAAAAAAATGCCAAAGAAAGATATGAGAATTATAAAAGGATGGCAGAGCAGCAGTATTAAAATTAAAGGGACACACTTAAGTTTCAGGTGTGTCCCTTATCATTATTTTTCGTTGGTATCTACCCATTCTTTTGCATTTATTACCTGAGCTTCAGAGGGAATGGCAACATTTGAAACTGGCAGCATACTATCTGCATCAGCCCAGGCAGCAGTGTTATGTTTTTCGATTGGCTGCTTTTTAAAATTTTTTCTATTTGTGTTTTTATCCAATATTATCACTCCTTTTTTAAACGGCATTCGTTTATTGTGTTCTTTTAAGCTTATTATTCCAAAATTATTAAAATATATAATATAAATAATTAATGATTCAACTGAAAATTTTAATATGAAAGAAATGATTGGTTAGAAAATCATATCAGAGGAATTATAAAAAGAGAAACAGCAGCTCACTTTAAGTAACTTACAGTTAACTGCTGTCTTTCATTATTTTTTTTCTAATAAATTATATCCATTTCAGAATTCCTGCAAATAATATTAATGAAATTAAATTGACAGTTCCAAGTGTCCCGATAAATAACTTTTGAGTTCTTCTTTTCCAATCATAAGAATATGCTGCAGCAAGGAAAAATGGAACATACACGGTTATGAATACAGGAATTGCTCCCCACCAGCTGTATACCCAAACAAATGCAGGGGTTTTGGCAAGAAATATTTCCAGAAAAGAATAAAGTGCAGCAAAGGAAAGGGCTATAAAAAGACGATTATTAATGCCCATTATTTTGGTCTTAGGATCAGGCAGAAGAATTTTGCTTACGATAACGCCTGTTACGGAAAACATTATGCTAAGTTCAATTCCAACACCTATTAATATCAAAAATGAAGTTCCTTTCGGTACGGTCCACAGCGCATTTCCGGAAAAATGTTGTATAAGTGCATTTACTATTTCCACAAACCAGTGAACCATATAGAGAGAAAGTCCGGCCGCAACAGCATTCCAATTCTTTTTTGATATTTCCACATGGTAAATATAAATTGCAAATGCAATAAGTGGTATAACATACCATTGAAAATTTTGTCCGCTTCTAAGGATGCTGAGAGCTTTTTTGGTAGCTTCGGCTATTTGCATAATCTATCACCCCACTTTATTAATATATTAATATATTCCACAAATAAATGTATATTCCTTCATTTATAAAATTAACAAGTAATATACGCCTGTAAGTTTCTACATTATTTTGGAAAAACTATTGAAATGATGAAAAATTTCCTATATAATAGATTTTGTAAATAAAAATAAGGAGGTCGTTTTATGATTAATATAGCATTAACCCAATTAAGATCAGAAAGAAAACTTAATAATTCAATATTTGTAAACGACCTTGGGATATTATAATAATATTTGCAGAATATTTTAGCCATAGGTGGTTTACCTATGGCTTTTTTATTTGTGTCGCTGCATTTATAATTATGTAAATTAAGGCTGCTCCCTGAGAACAAGTTTTATTTATAAAGTTTAAAAATTTAGTGAAACAAGAATAAGCCATGCTGGAAAGCGTGGCTTTAATTATTTTAAGGATGTGATTTAAATGATAATTATCAGACTGAATTTATTATTAAAGAGGAATTTTAGAAATTAAATTTATTTTATTGAGAGGTAACAAAATGAAATCATTATTTAAGCCTTATAAAGGCTTATCAAAAGAAATCTGGGTACTCTTTTTTGCAAGAGTAATAAACTGCATGGGAGCATTTATTTTCCCATTATTAACACTGATACTTACAACTAAACTTGGATTAGATAGTAAAACGGCCGGATTTTTAATATCCGGTTCCGGAATTGTTTATATGTTCAGCGGCGTTATTGGTGGTAAGCTGACAGATTTATTTGGAAGAAAAACAATAATAGTTACTTTGAATCTGATTGGAGCTGGCTTTTATATAGCAGCAGGTTTTATGAATGTATCTATTGCTATGATTCCAATGATTATGGCAGCGGGCTTTTTTATGTCTATGTCAGACCCAGCCAGTTCTGCCTTGGTAGCTGATATAACTGAGCCAAAGACAAGAGATGGAGCATACTCACTGTTCTATATAGGAATAAACATAGGCTTTGCATTTTCTCCTACAATAGGAGGGCTGCTTCTGAAAAATCACTTAAACCTGTTATTCCTGATTGATGGAGCAACTGCTGTTATTGCTATGCTTCTTATACTGTTTTTCATTCCGGAGACTATAGGAAATGCAAGTCAGGAATTCGGAGAAGACAGAGAGATGGAAAAGCAGGTAGAAGGTTCAACTATTGAGGTACTTTTAGAAAGACCTATACTTTTATTCTTTGCTTTAACAATGTTTGGCTATAGCTTTGTATATTCTCAGTGGAGCTTTATGTTCCCAATGCATGTGGCCAAAGTTTTTGCAGGAAATGGAAGCAGAATATTTGGAGGACTGGTCAGCTTTAACGCTGTGATAGTACTGACTCTGACTCCGTTAATAACATTACTGTTATTATCAAAGAGCAGCATAAAGAAATTATTTTATGGAGGTATAATGTATACCTTTGGGTTTGGTTCCCTATTTTTTGGAAAAACCATTTATTCATTTATTTTGTCAGCATTTTTAATAACTGTGGGAGAAATTATAGTAACAATAAGCTCTTCACCTTTTATAGCAAACCATACACCAGCTTCCCACAGAGGAAGAATAAACTCAATACTTCCGATAATATCAGGCTTAGGCTATACAATAGGACCAGCCCTGATGGGGATGGTTTTATCCATAATATCAATAAATAATGCCTGGATTGTTATTGCTGTAGTTATGGTTATATTCTCCTTCTTTACAAAGATTCTGGAAAAGTATGAGAATAAAGAAAAAGAGACTGCTTAAGAAATTTGTTAAATAAAACTAGAAGTCCTGTACATGATATTGTGTACAGGATTTTTTTGTGAATAGTATATTACTGTTTCATAAAAAATTGCAGGCTGCTATGTATAGAAATCCAAAGCTTTTTATGTTAAAATAAACTGAATTTTAAAAACTGAGCCTGGAGGATGCACTATGAATAAACTGGATGAAATATTAGAATTTAACAGGAATTTCGTTAAAAACAAAGAATATGAAAAGTATATATCTTCAAAAGAACCAAGGAAGAAAATAGTAATTCTATCATGTATGGATACCAGATTAACAGAGCTCCTTCCAAAAGCATTAAATTTGAAAAATGGTGATGCTAAAATAATAAAAAATGCCGGAGCTGCTATAATGCATCCCTTTGGAAGCATTATGAGAAGTATTATAGTTTCCATATATGAGTTTCAGACAGATGAAGTGTTAGTTATTGGACATTATGGATGCGGAATGAGTAACTTAAACGTAGATAAGCTATTAGATGAATTTAAAGAAAGAGGGATTTCACCGGACATAATAGAGACGCTTCTGTACTCTGGTATAGATATTAAAAAGTGGCTCCATGGATTTGATTCAGTTGAAGGTTCAGTAAGAGAAAGTGTTGAAATTATTAAAAATCATCCTCTGATTCCTGAAGGAATTAAAATACATGGTCTTATCATAGATCCAAAAACAGGCAAGCTGGATGTGGTTGTTAATGGAAACGAAAATCAATAGCTGCCTTATGAAAAATTAGAATATGGATAAGAAAAAAACGGCTTCTGCCGTTTTTTTTATTCTCTAAAGTTTATATATAAAAAATTATTAAGGTAAAGTATAAAATTAGTGAAAATATGCAAAATATATTAGAATACTTAC
>JAJBWD010000399.1:0-3358 GCA_032907345.1 Bacillota bacterium
AATAAATTAAAATAATATTATTATAAATAAATATTTAACTTGAATTTAAATACAATTTATAATATCATAAAAATTAGTAATAAATGTTACAGAATATTAAAAAATATTAAAAAATAAAATTGCTTAATCAGGAGGTAAATATGGACGTTTACAACCTTACCAAAAAAGCCCTGGACATATCTTCCTTAAGAGGAAAAGTAATAGCAAATAATATAGCAAATGTTAACACAAAAGGATATAAAAGGTATTATGTTAATTTTAAGGATAATCTTGAAAATGAAACTAATAAAATTCAGGTAAAGCAGGATAGGTCTACCAGCATGAATGAAGATGGTAATAATGTGGATATTGACAGCGAAATGGTAGATGAGTCAGCAAATACTTTAATGTATAATGCTCTTGTAACTGATATAAGCACCAGGCTTTCTATTCAGAGCTACGTTATAAACGGAGGTAAATAATAGTTATGTTTAGTGCATTTAAATCTTTAAGAATAAGCAGCAGCGGATTGTCTGCTGAAAGACTGAGAATGGATACAATATCCTCAAACATAGCAAATGCAAATACAACAAGAGGAGAAAACGGAGAGCCTTACAGAAGAAAAGTGGCTGTTTTTCAGGAAAACTTAGATCAGGCATCAAATAATTCCAATAAGCTTCTTGGAGTTAAAGCCGTTGGTATAGAGGAAGATGATTCTCCTTTTCAAAGGGAATATGATCCAACTAATCCGGATGCAGATAAAGATGGGTATGTCACCATGCCTAATGTAAATATACTAAATGAAATGGCGGATCTTATTACTGCAACCAGAGCCTATGAGGCAAATGTAACTGCAATGAACTCTGAAAAAAGCATGTTTTTAAAAGCTTTGGAGATTGGAAGGTAATTTATATGGAAATAAGCAGAATTAATTCTAAGTTTATGGACTTACCAGGGCTTAGCGATGAAAAAAGTAATGATAATGGGATAGAAAGTTTTAAAGCTCTTTTAAATGATAAGCTAAATGAAGTAAATCAGCAGCAGGTAGATTCAGAAAATGCAACAGAGGATTTTATTAACGGAAAGGATATAGATATTCATCAGGTTATGCTGTCAGCTGAGGAAGCTAAAATGTCTATTGAAATGGCAGTACAGGTAAGAAATAAGATAGTTGAAGCATATCAAGAGATTAACAGAATGCAGTTATAATAGGGGGAATTGACCTTGAATTTTGCTTATTTTTTTAAGAATGCAAAAGATAAATGGAAGAGCTATACCAAAAGCAGGAGGATAGCTCTGCTTCTGCTTTTTGTCGGAGCAATAATTGGGTTATCCTATTTATTTGTTAATATGACAACTACCAAATACGGACTTCTCTTTTCCAATATGGATTCAAAGGATGCAAATAACATTGTTCAAAAGTTGAAGGAAGAAAAAATACCTACAAAGGTATCCGGCACCAGTATATACGTACCTGAAAATCAGGTGGATGAGCTTAGAATGGAGATGCTTTCATCTGTTACCTTTAATGGAGGCACAAATGGGTTTGAATTATTTGATTCAACTAAGTTTGGGATTACAGATGCAGAGATGAAGATAAATTACCAGAGAGCTTTGGAGGGAGAACTGGAGAGAACCATAAAAAGTTTCGCTCAGGTGGATGGAGCAAGGGTTCACCTGGTTTTGCCCGATGACAGTGCTTTTGTCAAGGATACTGAATCAGCTAAAGCATCTGTCACCCTTAGTCTTAAGTCCGGAACCCAGCTTTCAGAGGATCAGGTTAAAGCAATAGTTGCACTTTTATCAGGAAGTGTTAAGAACCTTAAAAAAGAAGACGTAGAGGTAATTGACAATAAGATGAATCTGCTTACAGACAGCTCATCTGATACATCAGATACCGGTACAAGCCAAAAGCAGCAGGATGTTAAGACAACCTTTGAGAATAAACTGGAAGAAAGCATAAAGTCTATGCTGGAGGCAGTGTATGGCAAAGATAAAGTAAAGGTTAAGGTATTTGCGGATCTGAACTTTGATTCTTCAGAAAAGGACATAATAAAATTTGACCCTCAGGGAGTTATAAAAAGCCAGCAAAAGACAATAAACGGAGACTCATCAGGTACAGGAAATACTTCCTCATCTCCTGTGGATAATAATATGAATAATACAACAGGAACATCTACTGGCACAAGCAGTAACGGATCTTCCGAGGAAATAACCAATTATGAAATTTCAAAAACAGAAGAAAAGATCATAAAAGCACCAGGATCAATTAATAAGCTGAGTACCTCTGTTGTAATTGATGGAAATATAGATACAAATACAAAAAACGTGATAAATAATCTGGTTCAGGGAGCTATTGGCTTTGATGCTTCCAGGGGAGATACTATTTTTGTTGAGGGAGTTAAGTTTAATACTGCAGCTGCAGATGCGGCAGCAAAAGATTTGCAGGAAATAAACAATGAAAAAGCAGCCCAGGCTAAGTCTAAATTATATAAAACCTATGGATTATCGGCTGCAGCAGGATTTTTACTTATCATATTTATTGTATTTTTATTAAAGAAATTTAAGAAAAAAAGGAATAAAGCAATGGAAAAAATAGATCAGGTATTTAATGATACCATGCCGGAAGCTGAGACAATAGTGCCAAAACCAATAGATTTAGAAATTACTAATGACAGTGAACAGCTGGAGAATGAAATTAAATCATATGCCTCTAAAAAGCCGGATCAGGTTATCGACATAGTTAAATCCTGGCTGTCTGAAGATGAGAGGTAAAATATGGTGAAAAATAATAAATTACTGGGTGTTCAAAAGGCAGCAATGCTGTTTATAACTTTGGGCCCTGAGATATCAGCAGGAATAATAAAAAAATTACCGGAAGCTGAGATACAGAAAATCACATATGAAATAGCCAATATGACTAAAGTAAGCTCTGAGCAGAGAAAAGAAATAATGGATGAATTTATAGTAATGAATCAGGCCAGAGACTATATATTGGAAGGCGGCATGGAATATGCAAGAAACCTTTTAAGTAAGGCCTTAGGGGCTGCCCAGGCTAAAGATATTATAGAAAAGGTATCTGAGGCAACCCAGCAGTTCAGGCCTTTTGGCCTGGCAAGGAAAGCAGATGGCAGGCAGCTTCTTAATATAATAACAAACGAACATCCTCAGACTATAGCAGTTATTTTATGCTACCTGCAAAAGGAAAAAGCGGGGCAGATTTTATCTGAACTTCCCACTGAACTTCAGATAGATGTAGCATATAGAATTGCCAGCATGAGCAATACATCACCTATAATGATTAAGGAAATAGAGAAGGTTTTAGACAGCAAGCTTTCTTCAGTTGTAAGAACTGATGTGGAAGCTGCAGGAGGAATAG
>JAJBWD010000400.1:0-4653 GCA_032907345.1 Bacillota bacterium
ATATATAGTAGTAATAAATAAAAATTCAAAGGATATAAAAGATAATTATATTGAAACTACATATTATTATCCTATTACTATAATAAAATAGAGGTGAAATATTTTATGGCAACTAGAGAAGATATTGAATCAATTATAAAAGATATAGATTGGTCTACTATTAATATAGAAGCATTATGGAATGATCCTGATATGTCTAATATTATGGATCAATATGATGAAATAATAAATAATACTAATAATAGTGCTGCAACAAAAACAACACAAATAATAGCAATTGTAAATAAAATAAAAGCTATTATTTATGATAAAAGTACTTTATATATAAAAGATACTAATACAATACAACCTAGAACAGTATCTATATGTATACCTAAAAATACACAAAGATATGATATAGAAAACAACTTAGGATTGAATATAGATAATCATATGACAATAAATGATAATACATTAAAAATATATAAAATATTTGAATATGATCCTAATGGAGATACTTTAGATATAGAAGATATTATGTCTAGTGATATTATTTTAATGAATAATATGTATAATGTTTTATCAGATTCAGATATTGATTATATAAAAAATAATTTAAACAATAAAATTTTATTTTTAGGAAATATAACAAATGAATCAAGTTTGATTAATTTACCAATACCATTTAAAAATTCAATAGAAGATACAGAAGTTTCTAACTATGAAAATATAGGTATTGATTATAACTTATATATAAATAAAAATGCTAAACAATATATATTCATGTATGATAATAACAATCCTATATTGGCATATGAATATTATAATAAAGGATTTATTATGCAATGGAATGGTAAACCTTATATATCTGCTAATTTTGATACAAATACATTAGATAGAGTTATATATAGTATAATTATAAGTTTAGTAAGATATAGTTCTTTAAATTCTAAAATAGATGCTAGTAGTACTAATAATACTATTATACAAGAAGTATTATCTAGCAATCAAAATTTCCCTGATACGAAAATATATAATAATGGAATAACTAGTATACAATTATCTAAAAATGGATCTCCTACTGTAGTAAGTGGTAATTATATACCTGGAACATCTCAAGCATTTAATACTACTAAAGAGTTATTCAATGTATTAGAACAAAACAAAAATGATGAATTGTTCCCAAAAACAACTACATATACTAATGATAAATTTACAGGAGAATTATCATTAGATCATGTAGATTGGTTAGAAGATACTATTATATCTAATAGTATAAAAAAAGAAATATCTAAAAGTGAAACTATTATAGCATTATCAGAAAATGATTTAAAAAATATTATAGATAAAGATTATAATTCAACAGATTATACTTATACAGATAATAATAACACCATTGATACTAAATTATTTTTAAATAATTACTCTATTGTATCATCAAAATTACTAACAGAAAGTGTAATATTACAGGATTATTATTATGCAGATTCATTATACAATTATGGAGAAAATAAATTAACAGATGAATTACCTGCATTACCAGATCATTATATAGGAAACGATAATGAATATACTATAAATGATGTAGAAAGTATTTCTTGGAATGGACCAATAGAACAAATATCTAATAATAAAGATTTAACTTATAAAAGACAATACAATATAACATATAAAAAGAATGTCAATACTCAATATATATTAAAATTAAATTATGCAGGAACTATAGTAATAAATTCTATAAAGAATGGTACATATCATGGAATAGCATATTATAATGGAATACTAACAACAGGAGAAGTAGATACAAGAACTTGGCAACAAGAATATATAGGATATTTAGATCAAGATTCTTTAAACTCAATGGAAGTATCTGATTATGTAGAAATGTCTAGTAATATATTTGATGATCCATATTGGGATAAATTATATTATAACAAAAATGGATATGAAGGATGGTTAACTAAATCTGGTTCTGCTTATGATATATATGCTTCAAATAAATTTGATATTAATGGAGAAGATTATGGAGATTGGGTTGATGATATTAGTACAATAACAAATGATCCACTTATTAAAAATATTAATGGAGAAGATTATCAATTAGATTATGATGGAATAGAAGTAAAACTTGATTCAGGCTCTATAACAAATGGACTATCAATAACATTGTCAGATATCATAAAACAATTTGATACTGAATATGATGCTAGAATATTTATGTTAAATAATCCAACATTAAGTTCTTATCAATATGAACCAGATACATCATTAACAGTATATTCTACATTAAAAGATCAAAAACAACCAGAATTCAATGATGTAAATAATAAATGGGAATTAACTTATTCCAGGGTAGCAAGTAAAGAAATAGTTGATACTAGGAAATATGTATATAGAGCAATATATAAATATAAAAGTACATATACTGCATTATGGAGACAAAATTATAAAGGCATAGTAACAAAAATAATATTAACTCAATCTATAACAGATATAAATGATTCTTCAATTAAAAATTATGACGTTACAAATAAACAAGTTATTATGTCAACTGCAAAAAGACATTGTATTAGAATAGAAAACTTATTGCCTAAATATATTGAGTACAATAAAACATCAACATTACAATCTATAAACATAATAGAATACATTCAAAATAAATTAACAAATAATATATCTATACCTATATCAATATATGCTTTTGCTTTTTATGATAATGAAAATATTCCATCTTATTATGATAATGCAGATAATATTATTACATATAAGGTTGTTATAAATGGAAAGGAATATCCTATAGTACCTATAAACTCTAATAAAAATGGTATTAAAATAATAAGGAATACTGATATAACAAGTGACAGTGATTATGTTAAATATATAAATGAAGATATAAAATCTTTATATTTAATAATAAATATGACATTGTCAAATGAACAACAATCACCTTTTATTAGCAATATGAAATTATTAATTAAATCTTCTTTAGATCAAAATACAAATTTACAATTGTCTACATCTAATTCTATTATAAACAATATAGATAGTATTTTAGTGAATATTGTAATTAATAAAATAGTATCTAATAATATTACATTAGCAATACAAGAATTAAATAATAGTATAAAAAATTATTTAAGTATATTAACTCCTGGATCAGATATAAATTTCATACAAATAAAAAATATAATAGATAATAATAATTATATACAATCATATGAAGAATTTTTATTGAATGGAGATAATAAAAATATCACTACAAATAATGATAGTAATATTATTTTAAATAATATTAATTATACAGAATAGGAGCAATAAAATTATGATTGATACAATAGAAGAAAAAATAAAATTTTACAAAGATCAAATAATACAAAAATATATACAACAAGGTATATATCCAAATAACAATATTATTGCAAAAGAATTAGAAAATATAGATACTAATTTAGCATTATTTAAATATACAAAAATAAATAAAGGAAATACATTTAATACTGATAATTATAATATATATATAAAGAATATATATAATGATTTAACTATACTGTATAAAACTCTATATGATATAACAAATAATCAATTTCAAGATTTACAAAACTTTGCTAATACTCATATAAATCAATTAGAAGATTATGTTGATAAATATAAATATAGAGCGGATATGGAAATGATATCTACAGCATTAGGTAATAGCATATTATTTCAAAACTCTAATTTTAATATAATACAAAATAATGATTTAAGTATAATATCATTAGATAAAATTAATATACATGAAGGATCTAATATTTATTGTTTAGTAGATATAGCCAATATAGATCCTAATAAAATATATTTTGAATTACGAGAAAGTCAAATAGATTATACTAATCCATCAAATATTAATGGTTTTTGTAAAAGAAGTAATATATATAATTATAATCAAGATTTTATTAATATATCTATATTAACAAAAATAGATGATATAGTTTATGATACTATATATACATCTACTGATAATACAATAAATTCTCTTGTAATATTGCCAATAAAAGATACAATAAATAATGAGAGTAAATATAAAATATTCGGTGGTAAAAATTTAGTATCTATAAAATCTATTAATGATACGAATGATTTATATACTATAAATACTATAGATTTACCGAATAAAGAATTAAAAACAGAATCAATTATAGAATTTTATATATTAAATGGAGATACTGTTTCATTTAATTTTTCTAAACAACCAATAAAAACTAATTTTAAAATGGATTCTAATTTTCAAGTAACAGGATTAGATGATATACAATTCTTTCAAATTTATATGCCATCTAATAGTGTTATAAATATAAAGAATAATAAAGGAAATATATTTGCATGTAATACAGATGCAATAATAAAAAATGATTCTATATATACTAATAATCCTTGCAATCTATATGATTTTACTGTAGTAAAAATTAGTCAAAAAAATCCTATAACTTTATATCCATATGTAATATTATCAAATAATGATAATACTTATGACTTGAAATCAATTATGATAAGAGAAATACCAAATTAAATAGAGGTGATTATTTATGATAATTCCATATAACTTCCCTTATAAGGGACCTTTTGAATATGATAAATTTATATTGAATACATTACAATATGTTAATGAAATTCAAAATATTATTAATAATGAAT
>JAJBWD010000401.1:0-3698 GCA_032907345.1 Bacillota bacterium
CATTTATACTTTTTTTTTCTTTGCCTTCCAGTATCTCTTTAGTCTCAATGGCTAAATCTGTTCTTATTCTGTTCATAGTATCACCTCTTTTTATATGATTTCCATATAAAAGTTAATTATGCTAAATTTATATCATTGAATTTCTATATGCAGGTGAAATTTAAGAAGAATTTTACTTACACAAATATTTATGCTTGAATATGGTAAAAAGAAATGTTATAATACAGTAGTTGAATTTGGAAATAGCAGATTCCCCATACTGCGAACCCAACAAAATATAAGGGGGTGAAATAGATGGCAAATATAAAGTCAGCAAAAAAAAGAATAAAAGTTACAGAGACAAAGACTCTTAGAAATAAGATGATAAAATCAGCTTTAAAGACATACGTTAAAAAGTTTGAAGCTGTAGTTGCAGAAGGAAAAAAAGAAGAGGCTTTAGTTTCCTTTAAGGATGTAGCTAAAGCATTAGATATGGCTGCTTCCAAGGGAGTAATTCATAAGAATAAAGCTGCTAAAAAGAAATCAAGATTAGCTATAAAATTAAATGCTTTAGAAGCTTAATAACAAACCGGCAAATGCCGGTTTTTTATTTTATATATGCTAAATTTATTATCATAAACTCCAGTTCTGATTTAGCATCGACTCCCTTGCTTTTTATATCTTTTTCTGTTTTTAAGCAAAGGTTTATAATGCTTAAAAGCTGCTCTTTATTATAACTTCTGGATGAAGCTATTATTTTTTCACAAACATATCTGTTTAGATTTAAATAATTTGTTATATAATTTGAATCCTTTCCATCCTTTAAAAGGATAATTACATCCAAAAGATTTTTATACTGCTTTTCTATCATATAAAGAATAACTGATGGCTTCTCTCCTTTTTCAGTCAAATCAGATAATATGCTGAGTGCCAAACCGGTTTTTTTATACAAAACAGCATTTGTAAGAGAAAATATATCATCCTCTATTCTGCCGGGAATAAGCTTTTCTATATCATCCTTTGTTATGTCCCTGCCTTCGGTATAAGCAGTCAGCTTATTTATCTCATTTTTTATGCTGGAAATATCATTTTGAATTCTTTGGCAGAAATATGATAGTTCTGCTTTGCCTATTTTTTTATTTTTGCTTTTAAACAGTTCCTCTGCTTTTTTATTTAAGGATAATCCTGTTACCTTGCTTACCTTAATAAATGCTCCCTTATCTGATAATTTAAGAAGCCTTGGGTTTACTTTTTCTCTGTCACTGTCAACTAAAAAGTACATAATTAGTATCAGATTATCTGGCAGATTATTTATGTAATCCCCTAATTCCTTTATTGTTTTTTCAGATTTTTTATCTTTATTTTTAAGGAAATCAGCATTATATATCAGTACAACTTTCTTTCCTGAAAACATGGGAAAGGTTTCGCAGGAATTTTTTATATCTTCAAAGGAAACCTTGCCTCCATCCAGCTTTTCTAAATTGAATCCAATGGAATCCTTATCAATATTTTTATTAATCACAGTATCTATTTCTTCTTTTATAAGCCCCTGATCCGTTGACATGAATATATAAAAGGAATAGAATTCTCCTTTTTCACTTTTGTCTTTAACAGTTTTAAGTTCGATCATAATTTCACCTTATTATTTTATTATTTATAAAACAGCAGCTTTCATTTTCGCCGCTGATAAATTCTGCTATTTTAATATTATTATAATACACTTCCAGCTTTAATTTGTCCTTAAGCTTAAAGAAATTAAATTTATATCTGCTTAATTTTATATTTTTGCTGTTTCCTATACTGGTATAAATAATATTAGGAGAATACTTCATCTTGGCTTCTATTATATCCTTGTCATCATTAATATAATAGTCTGATATAAGATATGTATTAAAGCCGTTTTTTATTATATAAACATTGCCGGCAGATATAAGAGATGGAAATAATGAGTATCTGCCAAGATAAAATAATATTACAGCCGGGATATAAAATTTTTTAAGCACATTATACTTCCTGCTGAATATTATAAACATCATCATAAGCAAAATTGAAATGATAAAATACCCGGATACATCCGCTGCAGGCCATATAATCTTTTCCGTTATACTCTCTGCTCCCAGCAGAATATAAAAAACTATCTGCAATATCCTGCAGTTTAAATAAAATAAAATTTTAGAATTTACAGTTATAAGCAGCGGTAAAGACAAGTAAATTATTATGGTTAGTATAGGAACTAAAATCAAATTTCCAAATAAAAAAAATAAATTCACCTGATTAAAAACATAACCAATAACAGGAAGAACAAATACCTGGGCAGACAGACTAAGAGATACCATATCTGCCATTTTAGCTGGGAGAAATACAAGTCTTTTATTTATTTTACTATTAAATAATATTATTCCCAATACTGCCAAAAATGAAATAAGCGTTCCCAAATCTAAAATAAGATAAGGGGATATCAATGTAATTATAATAAAAGCAAGAGATAAGGAGGATAGACTGTCATAGCTTTTATTAATATACTTTCCAAAACATGCTGTGACTATCATAATAAGGGCCCTGGCTGCCTGAGGCTTTGCCCCTACCAATATAAGATAAAAAAAAGAACCTGATACAGCAATAACATTCCCAAACATCATTTGGAGAAGAAAAAAGGTAAGAGACATATGAAACCCTGAAACACAGAGTACATGAGATATGCCAAACTCTCTATACTCTTCATTTTTATAATCATCTAAATTTTCTTTATCACCGAATACAAGAGCCATAATAAGAGAGGAATTACCTTCTCCAATTTCCGGCTTTAATTTTTTAAATATATACTCCTTATAACTATATATTTTGCTTATTAAATCATTTTCCTTTTCAAAGCTGTCTATATAAAAATACCCAAAATTACCCTTTATATAATTTATATTTTTATAATAGGAACCTGAAGCTATAATCTTATCCCCGGATTTAAGCCCTTCTGTATTTCCTCTGATATATATTTTCCTTCTTCCTGTCTCTCCCATAATATACTGTGCTGAACTGTAATTTATCCTTATGGTTTCATTACCATCTATTTGGTAATTATAATATATAGTCATCGAGATTATCCCTATAAGGAAAAAAATTATTGCAGGAATAATGTATGTCTTTTTACATAATATAATATTTGAGATAAAAAATATTGCAGCCAAGGCTGCAAATAATAAGTAATGACTTAAACAACATGTTACAAACAACATACCAAAATATAGTGAAAGGCAGAAACTTACAAGTGGTCTTTTTATCATACTAAACTAAACAAAAAATGTTTTCTGTCATTTAATATTTCTACTGTTATCTCAATATTGTCAGTATCAAAATTTTCATTAATATTTTTTATATTGAATTTTATATCTCTGCCTTCCCTTTTTAAAAAGTCTCTGGTAAAATTCTCTGCCTCTTTAATATTAAGATTTCTGCACTGCTTAAAATACTGGTCTTTTCCTACATCCAGGTAAATAGTATTGCTTCCATGAACAATTGTTTTAATCACATTATTAAGCAACATGTTCACCTCCACAATATTATTTTAACCAATAGTCCATAATATAAACCAAATTAAAATATTTTTTTTAAATCTAAATTTTTAAATGATTTTATAATAATATCAGCAGAACTTATATCTTGAAGTTCTGCCTGAGGAATGTATAGTTTTTGAAGATTCTAATAATGGAGTCCTGGCAGCTAAA
>JAJBWD010000402.1:0-4009 GCA_032907345.1 Bacillota bacterium
ATATAGGCTTCTATGGTTTTATTGTCATATCTTATCTTTCTTTCTAATATATCTGATATTGCCATGTTCAGGATATTTTCAGCCTGATTTCTTCCTTCACTGCTTACCTGAGTATATATATAAAATGTCTTTACGTTTGTAAGTGTATCCATATGGGTATATACATCATACACCAACCCGGTATCCTCTCTTAACCTTTTAAAGAGAATTGAATTTGTACTGTCGCTTAACTTATAGTTTAATATTTTAAGAGCCCTTTCTTCATCTTTAGAAAAACCGTTAAATGTATATAAATATACTATACTGCACTGCTCAATGTCATTTCTTCTTATTACCTTTCTCTTTTCCAGGTTTTTTTCAACTAAAATATCCTGCTTTATTAAGCTTTTATTTACCCAGCAGCTAAAAAGATTCTCTGCAATTTCTTTTATTCTCTGATGTTCATAAGGAGACACTATTGAAATCACAGTATTTTCAGGAATATAATACTTACTGTAAAAATTATATATTTTATTTCTTTCAATTTTATTAATAACGCTTTCCATACCTAAAATATCACACTTAAGCCCTGATTTTGAAAATGCAGTTTTATTTACAAGAGAAAAGCTTAGATCCTCAATATCATCTTTTGCTGCCTTTATTTCTGATAAAACCACACCTTTTTCCTTTTCAATTTCATCTTCAGGAAATACTGAATTTATAAGCATGTCAGCTAAAAGCTCCAGTGAAGCCTTTAGATCTTCCTTCAGTGCTGTAATGCTGTATACTGTATAAGTATAGTCAGTGAAGGCGTTGCTGTCTCCTCCGATGGATTCCAGACTATCATTTATATCCTGGTTGGATCTAACTTTAGTCCCTTTAAAAAGCATATGCTCCACAAAATGAGCATATCCCTTTTCACTTTTCTTTTCATGAAGGGAACCTACCTTAACTCCAATCTGTACAGAAAAAAGGCTTGTATTCTTTTTAACTGATATTAATTTTATACCATTGCTTAATATATCTTCTTTAACATCCAGTTCCATATAAGTTCTCGCTTTCAATTTTATTAACTGAATATTATTATACCCGAGAATACGGCATAATTCAAAAGTTAACTTAATAAATTAAAAATATTGATAATATCAGGCAAATGTATTAAAATATTCTACGGACAGTTCGCAATATCCTGTCCTAAAATAAAACTACGGAGGCAAAAAATGAATAATAAACTTAGGAAAATTCTTATTTCCGCTACTATTGCAGGTATTTATGCTGCTTTAACTTTAGCATTTATGCCAATCAGCTTCGGTCCTGTTAATTTCAGGATATCAGAAGCTTTAACTCTTCTTCCATTTTTTTCACCCTATGCTGTTGCAGGTGTAACGGTTGGCTGCCTGATATCAAATCTTTTAAGTCCTTACGGAATAATAGATATGATCTTTGGAACTTCAGCCACATTTATAGCTGCCCTGCTTACATATTATATCGGGAAAAGCAATTTGAAGTTTAAAAGGCTTCTGGCACCTCTTCCTCCTGTAATTGTAAATGCAGTTGTGGTTGGAGTATTAATCAATTTGACTCTGCTTAAAGGGCCCAGCGGAGGAATTACCTCAATTTCTTTAAATAAAGAAGCTCTTTTATCTACTATGTTCATGGTAGGTCTTGGAGAATTTATAGTCTGCTACTTTGTGGGACTGCCTCTTATATGGGGACTTGAAAAGAATAAAAGGATAAGAGAATACTTATAGAATTTCTTAAAGCTAGACAAGCTGCATATTTTCTATATTCTCATTATTATCCACAAAAAATTAATAATACCGTTGTTTTTGTCCACAAATATGGGAAAAACAACGGTATTATTGGTTTAAATAACATACAGTAATTCCTAGCTGCTTTCTTTACTGAAATTTGATACAATCACTTTTACAGACTTTCTATATGAACTTAGGACTTTCAAAAACAATTGTCATATAAGCTTTGTTTCTACAATTATGTGATAAAAGCTCTCCGGTACTTCCTACCAACCCATCAGCATTAATAAACCTGCCCCATTCAGGATTGTAATACCTGCTTTGTAAATAATACAATCCAGTCTTGGTATCATACCTATACCCAGACTAATAGTTATTTTCTTATTTAATTTCACCATTAATTTACATAAAAAGAGATATAAAAAAAAACCAACATGTATTATTAGTAACAAACAGCAACTTCCAGTTTATGTCACATCCCCTGGGGTGCTATATGGAATCTGAAAATAATCCAAATACTTTTTAAACTTATCTTGTGCACATAGGCATGTATCCATAAGAAACCCTCTCTCAGATTTCCATTCATGAAGACCACGATAGTAATATAGTTTAAGTTCTTCATCAATAATAAAAGGAACTATATTATTTTTCAAACACTCTTTAAACATAATTAACCGGCCTACACGGCCATTTCCATCTTGAAAAGGATGGATTAATTCAAACTGATGATGAAATTCAACAATTTCTTCTAATGTCTTGTAACTACTTGCATTATATCTGTTTAATAGTTTCCTCATATCCTTTACAACATTTTCCGGACTCGTTGTTTCGAATCCTCCTACTTCATTAGGCAAACGTTTATAATCACCAACTGTGAACCACTCTTTTCTGGAATCACTGGTTCCGTTTTTTAGAATAAGATGAAACTGTTTTATCATTTTCTCGCTGATTACATAGTTTGCCTGCTCTATTACCAAATCTATACAACGAAAATGATTTGCAGTTTCCACAATATCATCTACATTAATGATTTCTTTTCCCATACCAATAGTATTCGTCTCATAAATATACCTGGTTTGATCATGGGTCAATCTACTACCCTCTATATGATTAGAATTATAGGTTAATTCAATTTGAAGTTTATGATAAATTCCTCCAGTAGTTTTTGATTTCATTTCATCCTGTAATACTTGTAAAAGCGTCCTTGGCTTATCAATATGTTTATTAATTCTATCAGGTATTTTCGCTTGTTCTGGAATATTCCATGTCTTACCCGTTAAAAAAGCATCTGGTATCTTTCCTTTTGCACAATAATTACGTACTGTCCTTTCAGATAAATTCCATCTTTTTGCAGCAGTGACAACAGATATATATTTCATTAATATTCCTCCAATCCTAGTATTAATTATATAACACTATCGGCAAGATTACAAATTAATTATGTTTATATATTTATTATTCTTGCCTTTATCGGAACAAATTATTACATGAAGATTCGTTAATGCAATCCTAATTACTATTTGTTAAATGTAATTTCTTTAATTAGTTCTTATATAATCATTTAAGTAGCTTACTCCTAAAAGAATTCATATTAAGGATGAACCAAAATTCATCTTTAATAAAAATCAGGAGATGACCATATGTTATTTACAGATTCCATAGAAAAATTCAAAAAATACTTGCTATTACTCGAGAGATCTAACGAGACTATTAAATGTTATCTAAAAGATTTAAAATATTTTAATCAATATTTATTGGACAAGTATAAATCTATAAGTATTGATCTGAATTCAATAACTTCAGATGACGTCCAAGATTTCCTTTACTATATCTTAACTGAAAAGCATTATGCACCTAATAGTAGACGTAGATCTTTAAACTCAATTAAAAGCTTCTACAATTATTGTATAAAAAGAAAATTATGTTCCTATAATATCACCGATGAAATCGATCATATAAAATTATGGCAAAAGGAAAGAATATTTTTATCAGAAGACGAAATAATTCAATTACTTAATTGCGTAAAATCTCCGCTTCTTAAAACTTTAATATCCACTTTATATTATACAGGTTTAAGAATCAGTGAATGTATTCACCTTGAATTGGACGATGTTGATCTTCAAAACGATGTTATCTTTGTTAAATGTGGTAAGGGTAAGAAAGATAGAAACATACTGAATATTTCGCGCCAGCGGCGCCACCGATACGCTTTATAGCTCCACCTGTACGGCTAACAGCTCCACTTATCACCGAATTCACGCAATAGCTCCACTTCA
>JAJBWD010000403.1:0-6096 GCA_032907345.1 Bacillota bacterium
AGGCTCTGTGGGAGAGCGGGTCATCGCCAGGTTATGTTCCACGATAGCTCAATGGTGGAGCACTCGGCTGTTAACCGATAGGTTGGAGGTTCGAGCCCTCTTCGTGGAGCCATAATGAATGTAAGCACTGCTTGTCAGTGCTTTATTTTATTTCCATCAGAATATAATTCTATAGTCCCATCTATATCAGTTCTGAAAAATATTACATTTCTGCTTTTCAATCTATTTATTATTATCTTACTTGGATGATTAAAGGAATTATTAAGTCCGCAGCTAATCAGTGCTATTTTGGGCGAAACAGCATCTAAAAAATCATCTGAGGTAGAAGTAGAACTGCCGTGATGTGCTATTTTAATCACATCTGATCTTAAATTAAATTTTGATTCTAATAGGTTATCTTCTATTTCCTTTTCTGCATCTCCCATAAATAAAAATGTGTTATTACAATAAGTCAATTTAATTACCAGTGAATTATTATTTAAATTATCCTTGTTAGAATTTTCTGATGAGAGAATCTGAAAGAAAAAATTCTTATCTATTATGATTTTATCATCATTTTTTAAAACACCAGCTTTTACTCCCTTTTGCTTAATTAAATTAGTAAGTTTTACATAAGCTGGAGAATTCGAAGCTGATCCTGAAGAAAAAATATCATGGACTTTATATTTTGATAATATTTTAGGCAATCCTCCAATGTGATCTTCATGAGGATGAGTAATAAAAATACAGCTGAAATTTTTTATTCTATTAGATTTAATATATTTTAATAGTTTGTCACTCCCATCTAACGGACCTCCATCTATTAAGAAGTTTTTATTATTATACTGAATTAAAATTGAATCTCCTTCCCCAACATTAATACAGCTTATTTTAATACCTTTATTAGGTTTAAAGCAGCTTGAAAATATTAATATAATAATTGAGATTATTACTAATTTAAACCATTTCATAAATATCACCATTATAATTATTTACTAAAATTATTGATTTAAACAGTAAACAGATTGGATAATAAATTAAAACAAAATAATAATAATATACTATAAACATGATGATATGGTTGAAAAATATAAACTGTATTATAAAAATAACAAGACTGTACCAGTATATTGACTTTACTGTTTGTAAATGTTAACATATTAACGAGAGTGTGGGAGGTAGTTTGATATGATAATTGAAGTTTGTGTTGGAAGTGCATGTCATTTAAAGGGAGCATATAACGTTATTAATGAATTTATGAGCATAATAAAGGAAAAAGAGTTGGAAGATAAAATAACGATAAAAGCAGCCTTTTGCCTTGGAAATTGTACTAATGGTGTTTCAGTCAGAATTGATGAAGAAGATGTTTTATCCTGCAGTGAGGATAATGTACAGGAATTTTTTGAAAAATATGTTTTTGGGAGGTTATAAGCATGAGTTCCATGAACTTTTCAAAAGCAAACTGTAAGAATTGCTATAAATGCGTAAATTCCTGCAGTGTGAAAGCTATTAAAATGTTTGAAAATCAGGCTGAGATAGTAGATGACAGGTGTATTTCCTGCGGTCATTGCCTTGTTGTCTGCCCACAAAATGCCAGAAGTATAATAAGCTATAATGAAAATGTTAAAAATGCCATACTATCCGGCAGAAATGTAGTAGCAAGTATAGCACCATCTTTTGCCGGATTTTTTCAGCACTGCCCTCCGGAAAATTTAGTGGCAGCACTTAAAAAGTTAGGGTTTTCAAGAGTTGAGGAGACATCAATTGGGGCCGGCATTGTAAGTAAATATTACAGCGAATACATTAATGATAATAAATTTGAAAATCTAATAACTACTTCATGTCCCTCAGCTAATTTATTAGTTGAAAAGTATTTTCCCTCTTTAGTAAAGTATTTAGCACCAGTGGTTTCTCCTATGGCAGCTCATGCCAAGATAGTTAAGAAAGAATTAGGTGAAGATACTTATTTTGTATTTATTGGACCATGCATATCCAAATTAACGGAGGCTGCAAGGGAAGATGCCAAGGAAGTTGATGCAGTATTAACCTTTGAAGAGCTGGTGGAATGGATTTATGAAGAAAAAATAGATGTATTTAATATAAAACCTGCTGCTTTCGATAGAGTAAGCAGTTCCAAATCCAGTGGTTATCCTATTATGGGGGGAGTTTTAAATACAATAAACATTAATGAAAGAAAACTTAAGATGATAGAAGTTGACGGCACAGATGAATGCATTGAGATATTTAAAAGCATAGAAAAAAATGATATTTCAGGTGTATGTATCGAAGCAAATGTGTGTAAGGGTGGATGCATTGGAGGTCCTTATGCAGCAAAGGATAAAACAGGCTTTTATAACAGGATGCTGAAGGTCAAAGAATATGTGGACTATAAAGAAAAAACAGTAAACCCAGAGGAAATTAAAATACCGGAAGGAATTAATTTTAAAAGAAATTTTGAAGATAAGGGAATAAAAATAAAAATAGCCTCAGATGTTGAAATTAAAGAGATTTTAGAAAAGATGGGTAAATTTGAAAAGAGTGATGAGCTTAATTGCGGAGGCTGCGGTTATAATTCATGCAGGGAACATGCTCAGGCAGTTTATGAAGGTATGAGCGAGGCTGAGCTTTGCCTTCCTAATTTAAGAAGTAAGGCAGAAAGTTTTTCAAATGTAATATTCGAAAATACTCCCAATTTACTTTTCATCCTGGATAAAGATTTATATATTAAAGAATTAAATCCGACAGCATTAGAAGTCCTTAAGCTGAGAGAAGATCAGGTAAAGGGAAATTTAATTAATAAAATTTTTGATGATGACTATTTTATGAAAGTAAAAGATATAAAAAAGGATTTGATCAGACATAAGCTATACATTAAAAAATACGGTATAACAGTACTTTTAAGTATAGTATATGTTCCCAAGCAGGATATCTTCATAGTTATAATGATAAATATAACAAAAGATGAAAAAAATAGGGAAGAACTTTTAAAGGTAAGGGAAAATACAGTGAACGCAGCTACTGAGGTTATTGAAAATCAGATGAGAGTTGCCCAGGAAATAGCATCACTTCTTGGCGAGACAACCGCTGAAACTAAGCTGATATTAACAAAGCTAAAGAAAATTGCTCTAGAGGATTCAGGTGATATATAATGAAGTATTTTATAGAGGCCTCTTTTTCCTCTTTAAATAAACATGGTGAAGAGTTGTGCGGAGATAATGTAGAAATAATTAATGCAAAAGATAAGGTAATAGTAGTAATGGCAGATGGTCTGGGAAGCGGCGTCAAGGCTAATATTTTATCTACAATGACCTCAAAGATTGCAGCCACAATGCTGAGCGGCGGTGCTGCCTTAAGCGAGACTGTAGATACAATTGTTCATACTCTCCCAGTATGCAGTGTAAGAAAGCTGGCTTATTCTACATTTACTATAGTTGTTATTAATAATGATGGAGAGTGCTACGTAGCTGAGTATGATAATCCGCCTATTTATTTTTTTAGAAGAAATAATTTCCTCATAGTGGATAAAAAGGAAAGCGAGATAAATGGTAAGAAGGTTCTTGAAAGCAATTTTAAGTTAAAAGAAGGAGACAAGTTATTTATAGTATCAGATGGTGTAGTCCATGCCGGAGTGGGTGGGCTTTTAAATTTGGGCTGGAGATGGGAAAATATAAAAGATTTTCTTGAAAGAGAAGTAAAAAGCTCCAATAACTCTAAAATATTAAACAGCAGGCTTATTGAAAAATGCAGGGATTTGTACCAAAACTGCCCTGGGGATGATACTACAGTAGTTTCAATAATAATAGATAATCCTAAAAATGTATGTATATTTACAGGACCGCCAAGAGATAAGAGGTTTGACAGCCTGGCAGTTACAAAATTAATGTGTTTTGATGGTAAGAAGATAGTTTGTGGAGGAACTACCGGGAAAATAGTTGAAAGACAGCTTCATGAAGAAATTCATGTTCTTCTGGATACCATGACCAGAGAAATTCCGCCTATGGGATACTTAGATGGTATTGATCTGGTTACAGAGGGAGTTATTACTCTTTCTAAAACTTTAGAGAAGCTGAGGAAATTTAAAGAAAGCAGTATTGATGAAGACATAGAGGAACTGTTTTCTAAAAATGATGGTGCAAGCCGGTTGTCAGAGATTTTAGTAAAGGACTGCAATAATTTGAAAATGATTGTAGGCAGAGCTATTAATCCGGCACATCAGAACCCTAATTTTCCTATAGATTTAAGCATAAAATTAAAGCTTATTCAAGAAATTGGTAAAGTTTTAGAAGAGCTTGGGAAAAACGTAGACATAGAGTATATAGATTGCTAAATATGCAATACCGGATAGCTAATAGATTTAACAAGGAAGTAAAAGTCTTATCAGGACTTTTATTTTTTTGATATTTAATCTATAATGATATAGGAATAAATTATGGAGGAATAACTTGAAAGAAAAATATAAATTTATGGTTTTTTTTGAACATAACAAAAAGACCTCATGAATTTTTATAAAAAGAGGTTTTAATATCTATTTTATCTCAATTTAATATTAACTTGCGTTAGGTGATATTTCCTTATCAGTTTTTGTTACTTCAAATCCTTGAGATTGAAGAAATAAAATAATTCTATCTATATTAGGATTTATGTGACTGTTTGAATTTTCTCTCTTTAAATATTCTTCATAAATAGAATTATCAAATGCTTCGTTTTTTAAAAGCATATTATAAATACAAGTTAAAAGCATTCTTGCAATAGCAATAATAGCACGTTTATGTCCACGTCTTTTCTTGATACTTTCATAGCGATGTTTAAAGTATGGACACGACTTGTCTTTTATTGCAGCATTAGCACATTGGATAAGAACTGGTTTTAAGTAAAGCCCAGCACGGCTTATGTGAACACTTTTCTTCTTACCAGCACTTTCGTTGTTTTGAGGAACAACACCAGCCCAAGAACATAAATGTTTTGCATCTTTAAAAACTAACATATTCACACCAATCTCAGAGATAATTGTTGAAGCAGATTGTTCAGTTATTCCTGGTGCAGATGAAGTGATTTCAATTTGTGGCTTAAATTCACTTGAAATTAGTGAGATAGCCATATCAAGCTGAGAAATACAATTATTAATATAATCATAATGATTTAAACATACAGACATTTTGGAGTTTTGTTCTTTAGAAATTTTACCTTGCATAGCAATTTTAATTTCATCAGCTTTAGATATCATACTTTTGTGTAAGAATTGAGAATAATCGATATCTAAATTATCAGGATGCTCCATTGCATATTTAATTATTGCTGATGAAGATTTACCGAAGGTATCTGAAACTATGCTTGAAATCATTATGTTTGATACAGTGAGGGAATTTTGGAACCTATTTTTCTCACTTGAACGAAAATTGGTAAGTTTAAAGCGATAACGCATAAGATCACGAAGTTCTCTAATATTTTTGGGAGGAATAAAGCTTCCTGAAATGAGACCGTGCTTGTGCAAGTCTGCCAGCCAAAGGGCGTCTCGCTTATCAGTTTTTTTGCCGGGAATGTTTTTAACGTATTTTGGATTAGCTAAGGTAACTGTGCAGGAATCTTCTAGAATATTGTAAATAGGTATCCAATACTTACCAGTACTTTCCATACAGACTTCTTTACAGTTGCATTTAGACAACCACTCTTTTAATTGGTAAAGGTCTTTTGAGTAAGTATTGAATTGTTTAGTCTGATAGGTAGTGACATTGATTTCATTAGTAGATGCAATGGTTGCAATTACAAATTTTTTGTGAACGTCAATACCACAACAAACTGGATAAACAATTTTTAACATAAATATCACCTACAAATAAAAAATAGAGTACACAGGTGTTGACTGAATACTCATACTCTTAAACGGTCTTTGTTTAAACAAAGATTAACTTACGTGCTCATTGGCACAGTTATTTGTACTTAAAAAAGCATTCGGCACATGTTAGCATGCGGATTACAATAAAGTGTAATCACACTCTCCCCGCCGTGCTCTGTAGTACACCTGTATACTTGTCTATATTATTGACAGTATTTTGAAAGCTAATCACTTTCATCGAATTTTGTGCCTTGCGCACAGCGAAAGGAATGAATGTTAGCATG
>JAJBWD010000404.1:0-7271 GCA_032907345.1 Bacillota bacterium
AGAGGAATAGGAAGAAGCATAGCCCAAAGCATTGCAAAAGAGGGAGCCAGCGTAATAATAAATTATTCAAAAGATATGGAAAACTCTCTTATTACTGAAAGAAAAATAATTGAAGGCGGAGGCTACTGCAAAAGCATAAAGGCAGATGTATCTCACTACAGTGAGGCTAAATCTCTCATCAGCAGCATAATAAATAAATTTGGCAGGATAGATATTCTGGTGAATAATGCAGGAGTTTCTAAGGTAGGTCTTTTTATAGATACTACGGAAGAGGATTTTGACAATATATTAAATACTAATTTAAAAGGAATGTACAACATCTGTCACAATGCATTAAAATATATGATAGAGAGAAAAAGCGGAAGCATTATAAATATATCCTCAATCTGGGGAGAAACAGGGGCTTCCTGTGAGGTTTTATACTCAGCCTCAAAAGGGGGAGTTAATTCCTTTACTAAATCCCTGGCTAAGGAAATTGCAGGTATGGGAATCAGAGTAAATGCTATAGCTCCGGGAGTCATTAATACAAATATGAACAGCTTCTTAAATGAAGATGAAAAGCAGGTGCTAATTGAGGAAATACCTATGGGCAGGTTCGGTGAAACTTCAGATGTATCGGATTTAGCAGTATTTCTTGCTTCAGAAAAATCAAAATATATAACAGGCCAGATAATAAAAGTTGATGGCGGGTTTATTTAAGCACAGAAGATTTCTGTGCTTTTCTTTTTTTAGATTCTGAACATATGTTACTGGCGCAAAACATAATTCGACAATACTATTAAAAATTATATCCATAAAAATAACATTTAACATAATTTAATTAAAAAATTTAATAAAATATATCGAATAGAGAATTATAATGATATAATGAAAATAAAAAAGGAGTATTTTATGGAAAAATACGCTATTGTAACAGATTCCTGCTGTGACATGCCTTATTCATATATAAAAGAAAACAATATACCCTTCGCTTCTTTGACAATGAGATTTAAAGATAAGGAATATAAGGATGATTTTAAAATATCCATGGATGCAGATACATTTTATAAATATCTTAAAGATGGAATTATGCCTGCTACTTCCCAGGCTAACGTAAACGATTTTTATAATATGTTCAGCGAAGCTTTAAAGGAAAGTGAAAAGGTTTTATACATTGGTGTATCCTCTGGCTTATCCGGAACCGTAAACAGTGCAACCTTAGCAAAAAAAATGATAGAAGAGGACGGAGAACACAAAGTATATATAGTAGATACGCTTACAGCATCCCTGGGTCAGGGAATCCTTTTGATGAAAGCAGTTAATATGCAGAAGGAAGGAAAATCAATCGATGAAGTATATGAATATTTGCTTAATGAAAGATTTAAGCTAAATACATATATTACAGTAGATGATTTAAAGCACCTGAAAAATGGAGGAAGAATATCAAATACAGCAGCAGCTATAGGAATTGTTCTTCACATTAAGCCTGTTATGACTTTAAATAATGAAGGAAGAATAATACCCTGTCTTAAGATTAAGGGAAGAAAAAAAGTAATGAGCAAGCTAAAGGAAATAGTAGCAGAGAGAATAGAAAGCAAAGATATAATTGCCATATGCCATGCACAGTGTTTAGACGAGGCGGAAAAGCTTAAAAGTGATTTAATGGAGCTTGGGATTAAGGAAGTTTTGATTAATGAAATAGGGCCGGTAGTTGGAACACACGGGGGTCCAGGGGCTATGGGCATATTCTTCTTTGGAAAAGAAAGACAAAATCACGTAATTTAGATATAATATATATAGTATAGATATTTTTATTATCTATACTATATTTTTATATAAAGAAACTCATATTTGATGAGAACTGGTAAGAGGAGGACATTAATTTGAACAAATTTGTTAAGACTCATGGTTTAGGAAATGAATATATTGTTTTAGATGAAGAAGAAATAAATTTTAAATTAACAGAAAATGCAATCAAAAGAATATGCAACGTAAATTTTGGTATTGGTTCAGACGGAATTTTACTTAAAACAAAATCAGAGAAAGCTGATTTCGGCCTTAGAATATTCAATCCGGACGGCTCCGAAGCTGAGAAAAGCGGAAATGGCCTTAGAATATTCTGCAAATACGTATTTGATTATGGTTATGCTCCCTGCAGAGAATTTTCCGTAGAGACAAAGGGCGGAATAGTAAAAGCTAAAATTATTGAAACTTCTAAAGATAAAGCTAAACTTATTTCAGTAGAAATGGGGAAAGCTAATTTTAATTCAAGAGAGATACCTACAAATTTTGAAACAAATCAGGTAATAGGCGAAAAAATACAGGCTGATGACAGGGAATTTGAAATAAACTGTGTTTCAATGGGCAATCCTCACTGTGTTGTTATTAAAGATAAACTTGATATTGATGAAATAAAAAGGTATGGAAGGTTTATAGAAAATCACAGTATGTTCCCAAACAAAACTAATGTGCAGTTTGTAAAAGTAATAAATAGATGCGAAGCTGAGGTACTTATATGGGAAAGAGGAGCAGGCTTTACTTTAGCATCCGGCAGCTCTTCCTGCGCAGTTGCCTGTGTTTTAAAAAAGAGAAATTTAGTTGACGACAAAATAATAATTAAAATGCTGGGCGGAGAACTTCAAATTGCAATAGATAATGACTGGAATGTAAAAATGACAGGAGAAGTAAGGCAGATAGCTGAGGGAACATTAAGTCAGGAGCTTATTGAAGATTTAGAAAAGTAAGGAGTTATTATGGAAATTTTAGGACTTCAGAACTTAAATGAGAAATATATTGAAGATATTAAGAAACTAGAAAAAATATGCAAGGAATATGAGGGCCTTAATGGAGATGCATTTTTATCAAATGAACTTAATTTTAATAAGGATATAAAATGTTACTTCTTATTATATGAAGGAGAAATCCTTGTAAGTTTTATTTATATGTTTATGCCATCCCCTGTGGAAGCTGAAATATCAGCCTGTACCCTGCCGGAACATCGGCACAAGGGATATTTTAAAATACTTCTTGAGAAAGCTGTAGATGAACTTATAAAGTATAATGTTCACGAAATATTGTTTGTCCAGGAGCCGGGAAGCCGGGAAGCAAAAATTGTTCTTGACAAGCTGAGAGCAAAACATGAATTTACAGAGTACCTGCTTTATTATGAAGGAAACATGCCTGCTAAAAGTATGGAGCTTAAAACAGTTACAGAGGAAAGTATGGCTGAAGTAATAAAGCTGAACGTGGATATTTTTAATGACAGCCTGTCTGTTTCTGAGTCCATGGTAAGAGAAGCTGTAAATTCTAATAAAATAACTCCTTATATGGTTATGCAGAATGGCGAAATAATCGGGGTATGCAATGTGAATTTTGAAAGTGAAGATATTTCAATCTTTGGACTGGGAATTGCCCCGAAATATCAGGGAAAAGGTTTAGGAAGAGCAATGCTTGAAAGCTTAATTAATCAGCTGATGACAGAAGAGAATAAAAGCATAACTTTGGAAGTTAACAGCCAGAATAACAGAGCCTATAACTTATATATAAGCAGTGGTTTTAAAATCAGGACCCAGTTTGATTACTACAGAATGAATATAATGGATATGAAAATAAAAAAGGCACAAAAGAGTGAAGCAGATACAATAATGGCAGTAATAACTAATGCAGTTATTGACATGGAAGCAGAAGGCATACATGAGTGGGACAGTATTTATCCAAATATTGATGTAATAAAAAAAGACATTGATGAAGGAAATCTTTACGTATACCTTGATGAAGGTATAATAAAGGGTATTATGGTGCTTAATGAATTTCAGGATGAGGAATATAAATCAGTAAAATGGCAGCAGGAACAGGGAAGAAATTTAATTATCCACAGATTATGCATAGATCCATCGTTTAAAGGTCAGGGACTTGCCACAAAATTAGTGAAATTTGCTGAAAAATTCGGAAGAAGTAATAACTACCAGTCTATAAGGCTGGATGCATTTACTAAAAATCAGCATGCTTTGAAGCTTTATGAGAAAAATGATTATCAGTTAAGAGGCACAGTAAACTTCAGAAAAGGTGAATTCTGCTGCTTTGAAAAAGTATTATAGTTGAGAGCTGCAAGGGTAGATAATTTTTAAATTATCTATCCTTTTTTAATTTTAAATATAGGAAATACTGGCATAATATGATATGATATTTATTATTTCCATTATTTATAGGGTATAGCTGCCTGAAAATAATTCGGAAGCTACAAAGGAGGAATATTATGAAATCTTTTTGTAATAAATGTAATTTAAACTCTGAAATTGAAAATCAAAGGCTTATGCTGAATAATTTAATTTCTAAAAAGGGGTGTAATCTATTAGATAAGGAAATTGTTACCTTAAGCCAGACTCTTGATAATCTGGTATACAAATGTGTTTTATGCGATAAAAACCTGGTTGATTTAAATAAGATAAACTTAAAGAATATATTCGGAACCCATTCAACTTTATATTATTATGGGAAACAGCACCTTTTTGTTAATATGTATTTTTATATAACTGAAGGTATCAAAAATAATGAAATCGTTTATATCTCAATGCAGGAAAGCCTGTATGAAAAGCTGATGTCTTTTCTGGAGTCTTACGGTATTTTAACTGAGAATATAAAATTCAGGCCGGTAAAGGAGCTTATTCTGAGCAATAAAGAAGGCGGACTAACTAAGCTTAAAGAAAAAGTAAATAATGTTTTGTCAGAGGATGACACGAAAAAATACAGCGGCATAAGATGGATTGGACAACCCTCTTATGCTATTAAAACTACTTCTGAAAAGGATTTTTTAGATTGGGAAATAAACTTAAGTGAGGCCATGAAAAACACTAAGGCATCTTTGATTTGTATTTATGATGCATTTGACTGTATGCATAAGGGTATATTTATCAATGGTAATGTAATGGATAAGTCTTTAAATACTCATTCTCATATTTTAAAGAACTTAGTTTTAGAGGAAATTTAAAGTCAGTTTACAGAAAATATAAGTAACCAAAGATCCTGCAACTAGAATTACAAAAATTTAATAGGGAGAACTATGATTTTTTTGTTAAACTAAGAGAATATAATCTGACGCTTCCGGAAAATGAAAGGATAATTGTCATTGGAATTGACATTGAGCATCAGATAGGAACTGCGCTTATTTATTTAAATTCTATTTTGCCGGAAAGTGAACCGTACCTGAAAATAAAACCCTATATAACAGCATTCAAAGATGGATATAAAGAAAGAAATACCAATGCAATTATTAAGGCTGCTGAGAATTTAAAGGAAAATATAAAAGCTAATTCAGGAGATTATGAGAAATATTTAGGGAATAAGTATTTTGATTTTAATATTGTATTGGATAATATTATAAATTCCATAAATGCATATGCTTCAAACAGTGTAAATATTGACAGCATAAGAGAGCCGGCTATTTACAGTAATTTTAAAAGAATATATTCTTATCTGCCAAAAGGAAAGTATTATGGAGAATTCGGCCTGGAGCACGTATCTCAGAACACATATTATTCATATTTAGGGGATAAAACCAGATTTGCCATGTATTTAAATGGCAGTGATTCACCTGTAAAGGGAAAAGTACTGTCTATAGCATATGCTTATAAGGACTGTAAAAGGATGACCTGGGGTGGAGAAGGATATGCTGATTCCGGACTTAATAATATTGATATTTTTAATAACTTAAGTAACTCAGACATTACATTATTTAAGCTAAATGGAGCTGGATCTCCTTTTAGCAGGAAAATTTGTTTCGTGGATACAGAAAAAAGTGACAGGGCTGACACAGATTATTTCAAATATATTATTCTGATTAAAAATTCAAAAGCTGCCATTCCATATGAAAACCCAAAATAGGATGAATTATTAAGCTAAAAATCAGGAGAATGACAAATTACAAAAATAATTAAATAATCGGGTAAAATAGCCATAATTTATAAAATGTGTTTACAACTTATTATTTAAAACATATAATAAATGTTGGATTATTATTAACTGAAAATAAAAGACTTATCTTTGTAAAATTTAATAACATTATTAGGTGAGGCTCCTATGTACAGGATATACGCTACTGCCCAAAAACATCGAGAGATGCCAATGGGTCAACAAGTATTACCGAATTAAGGTTTTATTTAATGTAGCTGAGTTAAACTCAAAGCCACATAGTGCTAAAGCTCAATGAATAAATAACAGTGTATTATTTTGACGAGCTTTTTAGAAGCTCTTTTTTTATTTCTATTAATCAGTCATGTATAAACTTGATTTTAAATTATAATCTAAGGAAGTGACATATTAAATGGACAGTGGTCCCTATTATAAACAAAACAAATTTTTATTATCAGATAATATAAAAAGGGCGTACTAAACATGGCATTGTACACCCTATAAGAAAAGGAGTGTATTAAGTGCAGTTTGTAAGTGTTTATTTAAGCAGAATATTAGGTAAGAAAATCTATACAGCTGATAAGGAAACAGTGGGAATTTTGAAAGATTTAGCTGTTGATATAAACTTTAAAAATCCTAAGGTTACGGTTGCTGTTATTAAAACAAAAGAAGGAATAAAATATATAGATTTTGATAACATCAATATTTATTCCGAGAAGGGACAATATGTGTTAGTATGCAATAAAATTCAAGATAAAAATATTGGAAGCTTCATGCTTCTTAAAAAGTATGTTTTAGATAAACAAATTATTGATGTAAACGGCAGGAAAGTTGTGAGAGCTAATGATATAAGATTAGTTATCTTGTCCTCAGGCATGTATATAGCAGCAGTAGATATTGGTATGGAAGGATTATTAAGAAGGGTTGGAATTGCAAAATCTTTAAAGAGATTAAGATTTAAAGTACCCGGCAGATTGATTTTATGGCATGATGTTCAGACATCCTTTACTTCAAAAGATATTTTGCTTTCAAAAACTTATAATAAACTTTATACACTGCATCCCTCAGACCTGGCAGATATAATTGAAGATTTTGATGTAAAAACAGGTGCAATTATTTTTTCCAGTCTGGATAATGCCAAAGCTGCAGATGTTTTGGAAGAATTAGAAGATGATGTACAGGCCAGCTTAATAAGAACACTGCCAGCTTATAAAGCAGCGGATATCCTGGAAGAAATGCCGGCAGATGAGGCCGCTAATGTACTGGATGGATTAGATGAAAATATAGCAGAAGAACTGCTTAATAATATGGAAAAATAAGCTTCAGACGAAGTAAGGGATCTTTTAGAATATGATGACTCTCTGGTGGGAAGTATTATGAATACT
>JAJBWD010000405.1:0-7402 GCA_032907345.1 Bacillota bacterium
GCCTGCCACATCGAAATCACTACCTTACTGGTCAGCGGTGAAAACGATAATTTAGAAGAAGTAGAAGAAATTGCAAAATTTTTAAGTTCTATAAATAAAGATATTCCGCTGCACCTTACCAGGTATTTCCCAAGATACAAGCTTGATCATCCTGCTACCGATATAGGCTTTATGAAAAAAGCTGAAAATACTGCCAAAAAATATCTGAATAAAGTTTTATTAGGAAATATATAAATATTAATCATACTTCCGGGCATAATAAAAAAGAAGACTTTGTTTTCTTAAAATATTATTTAGCAAAGGAGTATGATTTATGAAAAGTAAACCAGATAACAGAGAAGATAATGTAGATAAAATCCAGTATAATATCGACAAAACCATCCAGAATTATGAACTGGCAGATGAGCTGATTGATAAAACCGATGATGAAAAGACTAAAAAAACAATGATAGAAAAAAACAAGAGAAGAGAAGAAGCTCTTAGTTCCATGAGAGAAGAAATAAAAGATGAAGCAACTGATAAGAAAAAAGGATATGAATAAATTTAAATGAAATATAATCATAGAATAAGAAGTATCTCAATTGTGGTACTTCTTATTTTTTACTTAATTGATGCATAAGAAATAACACTAAAAATATATATTGTTACGAAACAAGATTAACATACTGGCTGCTGCCCTAAGAAATTAGGGCGGCAGATTTTTTTGTAAAAATACGATTTCAGACTCAAAAATCCCGGAAAAATGTGTAAATTATATTTACATAATTACAAATTCATGGTAGATTTTGTTTATATTCGGAAAAGGAGCGTTATCAAATGACGGGAATTGTTGATGTAGGCGGAGGACTTAGAGGAATTTATGGTGCCGGTGTTTTTGATTATTGTCTTGAAAATGGAATACAGTTTGACTATTGCATCGGTGTATCCGCCGGCAGTGCTAACATTGCGTCTTACCTTGGAAAACAGAAAGGCAGAAATTATCAGTTTTATATGGAATATACATTCCGCAAACAATATATGAGTCTGCATAACCTGCTCCACAAAGGCTCCTATATAAATCTGGATTACGTATACGGCGAACTTTCCAATATGGATGGTGAAAATCCATTAAACTATGAAATGGTTAAAAGATCCAGCAGTATAATGAAGGTAGTTGCTCTGAATGCACTGACAGGAGAAACTACCTATTTCGATAAAAGTGATATGACCCAGGATGACTACCATATACTCAAAGCTTCCTGCAGTATTCCCGTTGTCTGCAAGCCTTATTTTGTGGATGGCATCCCCTATTATGATGGCGGAATTGCTGATCCTGTACCTGTGGAAAAAGCTTTTACTGACGGATGTGATAAAGTCGTTGTAATTCTGACCAAGCCCCAGGAAGCATCTCGGGCGCAGAAGAAAGATGTCCCTCTGGCAAAGCTTCTAAGGCACAAATATGCAAAAGCCGCAGACAACTTACTGCTTCGTTATAAAAAGTATAATGAGGGCGTTGCTCTGGCTAAAGAATACGCAAAACAAGGCAAAGTACTTATTATTGCACCAGACGATTGCTGTGGGATGAATACGCTGACTAAGGATAGAAAATGTATTGACAATATGTATCATAAGGGATACACTGACGCGGAACCCCTACAGAAGTTTTTGTAAAAACAAATTCCACTCAGGAAGTTTACCCATTGAATCCCATAAGTTTTTTAACATTGCTGCAGTTTTCCTCAGATGTAAGCATTTCCAGAAGTTTAAAAGCAACGCCAAAGGCTGTGGAAGGATTGTAAGAGGTTATTATATTTTTATCTATAACAATTGGCTGATTTCCTATTACATTTGCACCAAATTCAAACAGCTGTTTTTGCCTCCTGCCATTACCTAAATTATATGTTGTGGCATTTCTTCCGGCTAAAACTCCGCTTTTACCTATAGGAAGAGCAGCAACACAAATAGAAGCTATTATTTTTTCGGCTTTATCAAATTCCTTAATTATATTTAAAAAATCTTCGCTGTATGCATCTTCATAAAATCCTGCCTCTTCGAATCCCCCCGGTATTGCCAGTGCGTCAAATTCATTTATATTAACTTCTTTAATATCCATTTCAGGAATTACCGTAAAATTCCATGTACTTTTTAAATTTTTATGCATCCCCACAGTTATTAAATCAGTACTGCCATCCCCCTCTAATTTATTCCAACCAATAACATCTGTAAAAACACTGGCCTCTACTGCTTCAAAGCCATCAGCGAGAAGTAATAATACCTTTTTCATACCGCAGCACCTCCATTAAATATTAAAATTAATTTTTATTATTATAACCTAATGTGCAGCATCAGTAAATCCAAGATTCATATTGACCATATGGTCATTTTAATATATAATAAGTTTAAGCAATGACCATATGGTCAACAGAGGGGATGTAATATGTCAATATATTTCAAGGAAACAGGAAATCCATCAGCAAAAACCATAGTATTTATTCATGGCGGGGGTATCAGCGGCTGGATGTGGGATAGAGAGCTTGATTACTTTAAAAATTATCACTGTATTGTCCCAGACCTGCCTGAGCATGGGAAAAGCATAAATGAAGGACAAATATCCATTAAAGAAAGCAGCAAAATTATTGCCGATATTATTAAAAAACATACTGAGGCGGGTAAAGCCCACGTAGTAGGGCACTCTTTAGGAGCTAAAATAATAGTAGAATTATTAAGCAGTAATCCGGAGATTATAGATCATGCAGTAGCAGCAAGCGCGTTATTTAGGCCAATCCCCTATTTGAAATTCACACACAAAGCATTTTTTTATAACCTTACAGTATCAATGCTTAAATCAGACTGTCTTCTTAATCTTCAGGTTAAGCAGTTTAAGTTTCCAGATAAGCTAAGCTCTGATAATTTAAAAAAGGATTTTAAAAGCTTAACAGCTGATATGTTGTACAGAACTTATGATGAATTATATCAAAACCTCATACTGCCAAAAGGATTAGATAATGCAAATGTACCCTGTTTAATAATAGCAGGAGAAAGAGAGCCTAAAGCAATGAAGGAGTCTGTAAAGGATATGGTAAACCTGCTGCCAAACTCCAAAGGCATATATATGAAAAATGGACTTCATAACTATCCCTGGGTTATGCAGGATACATTTAATGAACTTATAGATTCATGGATAAATGACAGAGACATAAATAACAAAAATATTATAATGCTGTAAAAAGCTGCTGACAGAGGTGAAATATTTGCATACTAATTTTGAAAAACTGACTGAAGAAAAAAGGAAAAGAATCATAGATGCCTGCATAAAAGAATTCAGTTTAAGCGGCTACATGAATGCTTCAACTAACAATATAGTAAAAGAAGCCGGCATATCAAAGGGTGCTTTGTTTGTTTATTTTAGAAATAAACAAGAGCTTTATCTTTATGTTTTGGATTATGCCATTGAGTATTACATTGACTATATGCAAAAAAGAATGAAGGTTAATGATCCGGATTTCTTTCAGCGAATTCTGGACTGGGCAGAGCTGAAAATTGACATATCCACTGAAGAACCTGAAGTTTACAACTTTTTCGCTTCTGCTTTTTTTAATGTACCTGAAATCTTAAAAGACGATATTGAAATAAGATATAAAAAGTTATATGAAACAGGATACAAGTTATCTGTTGAAGGAATAGACTGGACTAAATTCAGGGATGATATAGATAAGCAAAAAGCCCTGGAGTTAATCATGCTATCCCTTAATGGAATTTTAGAAAAAAAAATAAAATCCTATAAAGCTTTAGATGATAATGGATATGGTAAAAGATATCAATCTTATAAGGAATTAGAAGAATATGTGGATTTATTGAGAAAGGTATTTTATAAATGAGGAAATTCAAAAGGTTTGATATAATGATATTTCCATGTTATAATTTTATAAAAGCAAATAAAATAATCATGTAACTGGCGGAAATGGAATTAACCATAGGGAGCATGATTAATAAAGTATCGACCGCCTGGGTAAATTATATTTATCCAGGCTTTTTTGCGTTAATTTATATTGGAGGTTAAAAAATGAAAATTTCAGAAATTATTCTTAAGTATGGCTGTAATCCTCATCAGAAGCCGGCTAAAATCTACAGTACAGAGGGAAAGCTTCCCTTTGAAGTTTTAAATGGCAATCCAGGCTACATTAATTTCATGGATGCAATTAATTCCTGGCAGCTGGTAAAGGAACTTCGCCAGGCAACAAATCTTCCTGCAGCAGCTTCTTTCAAGCATGTAAGCCCTGCAGGCGCCGCAGTCGGTATTCCTTTAAGCGATGCACTTAAAAAATCATATTTTGTAGAAGAGATAGATTTATCACCAACAGCTGCTGCTTATGCAAGAGCAAGAGGCGCTGACAGAATGTCCTCCTTTGGTGACTGGGCAGCTATTAGTGACATAGTGGATCTGCCTACAGCACAGATATTAAAGAGTTCAGTATCAGATGGAATCATAGCTCCGGGATACACCGAGGAAGCTTTAGAAATCTTAAAGAAAAAGAAAAAGGGAAACTACTGCATTATTAAAATGGACTGGAATTATGCTGCCAAAGATACTGAAAAAAGAGAAATATTTGGAATTACCTTTGAGCAGAAAAGAAATAATGTATTAATAACAGATGAATATCTTAATAATATAGTAACAAAAAATAATAATATTCCGATTGATGCAAAGAGGGATCTTTTAATTTCCATGATTACTTTAAAGTATACCCAGTCAAATTCTGTCTGCTTTGCTTATGGTGGTCAGATAATTGGTGTAGGTGCAGGTCAGCAGTCCAGAATTCACTGTACCAGACTGGCAGCATCTAAGGCAGATATATGGTTTTTAAGGCAGCATCCGGCTGTTTCAGCTCTGCCATTTAAAGAAGGAATTTCAAGACCGGAAAGAGATAATGTAATCGACCAGTACCTGAGGGATGATATAACTCCTATGGAAATGAAGGAATGGGAAAATGTACTTAAGAAAATGCCGGAAAGACTTACAAAAGAAGATAAAGAATCTTTCCTTTTAAAAATGACTGGCGTTTCACTTGGTTCTGATGCTTTCTTCCCCTTCAGGGATAATATTGACAGAGCGGCAAAAAGCGGAGTTAAATTCATAGCTCAGCCCGGCGGCTCCATTAGAGATGATATAGTTATTAAAGCCTGTGATGAATATGATATGGTTATGGCTTTCTCAAATTTGAGATTGTTTCACCATTAAAATAAAAGGGGCTGTTGCACAACTAAAAAATAGTTAGGGTGCAATAGCCCTAATTTTTTATAATAAAAATTTAAAATGCGGGTCCCAAAGAGCCCGCAAGTGTTGTAAAATTAAGTTATGACAAAACAAAATATACAACATAAAAATTATACTCAATTTAACGGATACTATCAACTAGTATTACCTTTAAATTTTGAAATGTTAATACCAGAGGATGATTCAGTTCGACTGTTAAGCCAAATATTGGAGGGATTAAATTACGAAAAGTTATACAGGGCATACTCTTCCTGTGGAAGAAAACCTGCAGTTGAACCTAAAATTCTATTTAAGATATTAACTTATGCATATTCAAATAACATATATTCCAGTAGAAAGATAGAAGCAGCTTGTAAAAGAGACATAAACTTTATGTGGCTGCTTGAAGGAAATAAAGCGCCTGATCATTCAACTATAGCCAGGTTCCGTAAGGAATATCTTACTGAAGCTGTAGAAGATTTGTTTAACCAACTTGTCCAATATCTCAACGATATTGGAGAGGTAAATTTTGAAAATCTGTTTCTAGACGGAACTAAAATCGAAGCAAATGCTAACCGCTATACTTTCGTATGGAAAAAGGCAATTAAAAAGAATGAAGCAAAAATGTTTTTAAAAATACAATCATGCATAGATATAATAAATCTTACATATATGACAAACTTTACTGTTTCAAGAGAAACCTTATTGGAGGACATAAAGAGAATAATTGACTATCTTAAAGAAAAAAAGGAAGAAGAGCAGATAGAATTTATTCATGGTATAGGAAAAAGGAAGTCAAAACTTCAGAAGTTTATGGAAGAGATTGAAATATTCTATGAACGCCAGGAAAAATATAATTCACAGAATAAGTTATTTGATGGAAGAAACAGTTATTCTAAAACTGATCCTGATGCAACATTTATGCATATGAAGGATGACCATATGCGTAATTCTCAGCTAAAACCAGGTTATAATGTACAAATTGGTGTAGAAAGCGAATATGTTACAGGAATTCAAGTGTTCCAGGACAGGTCTGATACTGCTACCTTAATCCCATTTTTAGAAAATATGAAATCCAATTTAGGAATTCGATATGAAAATGTTATAGCAGATTCAGGTTATGAAAGTGAAGAAAACTACGTTTATTTAGAAGAAAAGGAACAAAACTACTATATAAAACCTCAGACATATGAAAAATGGAAAAAAAGAAGTTTCAAGAATGATATCAGTAAACGCGAAAACATGCCTTACAATAAAGAGCAAGATGAATACATCTGCCATTATGGTAAAAAGCTTAAGCCGACAGGCATCGCTAATAGAACTTCAGCTACCGGTTATTGCTCAGAAATAACTATATACGAATGTGAGGATTGCAGCGGCTGTCCATTTAAAGCTAAATGCACAAAGGCACAAGGTAACAGAAAAATGCAGGTATCAAAAATATTTGTGGAAAAGCGCCAGAAGTCTTATGAAAATATAACATCTGAGTATGGAATTCTTCTCAGAACGAATCGCTCAATACAGGTTGAAGGTACTTTTGGCGTTCTGAAAAATGACTATCAATTCAACAGATTTTTAACACGTGGAAAAAATAATGTAAAAACTGAATTTATTTTACTTTGTTTCGGATACGATATAAATAAACTACACAGTAAAATTCAAAACGAAAGACTTGGACATAAGTTACATGAGTTAAAAACAGCATAAAAAACATAGATAAACCGTTAGGTTTATTAAAGTGCGGTAAAAATTATGGGAAACCGATAAAATGGTTAAAATCTAATCATTTTTATCGGTTTCTTTTTCTATATAAGAAAGGAGCGCCGCTCCTTTCTTATTTAAAAGTTATTTTGCGACACTCCCTTTAGTTTAAGAGAATCTAAACTTTTTATTTTTTATTAAAATTATATTTAATCAAACAAACTATTGATGCTGCATAACCTAACAATTTAAGTATACCAGCAAACAAAATAAATGAGTTTAAAGAAAATCCTCTGCTTAAAAAATTAGTTCCTCCTATAAAAGCAGACATAACAGGAAGACTGATAAGCTAGCAGATAAAAAAGTACTCACAAGTATAAAGAAAAATTTAATGATTAATTAACTAATCAATAAAAACATTTATCTTGTTACTCCCATCTTTACCTATTACGTTCACTATATCTTGTA
>JAJBWD010000406.1:0-6696 GCA_032907345.1 Bacillota bacterium
ACAGCAATGTCAATAAATGGCGCAGCTATATGCTTAATATCTATTTATTCCATGACCAGGGTAATAAACTTAAAAATCACTCTGATTGCTCTTCTTCCAATACCGGTAATAGTTTTTTACATGCTTAAAATTGGAAGCTTAATTCAAAAAAGGTTCAGGAAAGTGCAGGAATGTTTTGCTGCAATATCTGACAGAGTTCAGGAAAACATATATGGGATAAGAGTAATTAAGGCCTATGTTCAGGAATACAGTGAAATGGAAAATTTTCAGGAACTAAATAACGATATGATGGATGCAAATATTAAAATGGTCAGAATATCCTCCTTCCTTTCTCCTTTAATTGAAGCAAGTTTCAGCATCAGTTTTGTAATAAATCTTATTTTGGGGGGAAATATGGTCCTGAATGGGGTTATATCTCTAGGCTCTTTTATAGCTTTTAACGGATATCTGGTTATGATAATGAACCCAATTAAATCAATAGGAAGAATTTTAACCATATTTCAAAGAGGTATAGCGTCTCTTAAAAGATTGAATGTAATATTTAGTGAAAAAAATAATATATCTGAGGGTAATTTAATACTGGATAATAGAATCCAAGGTTCTGTTGAATTTAAAAATCTTTCATTTTCATATATTAAGGGCTATCCAGCTCTAAATAATATAAATCTAAAAATCCCGGCAGGAAGCACCTTAGGCATAATAGGTGAAACAGGTTCCGGTAAAAGCACTTTAACAAGCCTTTTGCTGAAACTGTATAATGTAAATGACGGAATGATATTTATTGATGGACATGATATTAATGAGTTTTCATTATATTCGCTGCGGGGAACCTTTGGGTATGTTCCCCAGGACAGCTTATTGTTTTCAGCAACAGTATATGAAAATATAAAATTTTTTAAAACCTGTTATACTGATGATCAGGCAGAAGGTGCAGCAAAACTTAGTTCCATATATGACAGCATACTCCATCTTCCAAATGGTTTTGATAGCTTACTAGGTGAAAGAGGAGTCAACTTATCAGGGGGTCAAAAGCAAAGAATTGCAATTGCCAGAGCATTAATAAAAGATCCTCCAATTCTTATACTAGATGATTCACTTTCTGCTGTGGATACCATAACAGAAGATATAATATTAAATAACCTTAAAAAAGCAAGGAAAAATAAAACTTCAATAGTAATAGCCCATAGGATATCAGCAGTAGAAAATCTGGATAATATAATTGTTATGAGAAAAGGAAATATAATAGAGGCTGGAAACCACAGCGAGCTGATGGCAAAAGGGGGATTGTATTATGAAATATATATGGAGCAGTATAAAGAAAGAAAAAAGGGACTCCTCTCTTCATAAGCGAAGAACTCTTTTAAGACTATTAAAATTAGCCATACCCTATTTAAAGGATATAATACTAGCTGCAATCTGCGTTCTTATGGTTAATAGTGCCCAGCTTATAAACCCATATATTTTAAAGGTAATTATAGATGATTTTCTTATAAAAAGAATGCCCCAGCAAGGAATACATTCAATAAATTTCTTAGCATTATCATATTTTGCCGTAGTGATTTTAGGCGGTTTTTTCTCAATAAGCCAGGCAAATTTAATTAATATAGCCGGCCAGAAAATAATGAATAATTTAAGGGGAAGGGTATTTAGAACAATTCAGCTCCTTCCTTTGTCTTATTTAGATAAAATGTCTTCCGGGAAATTGATTACCAGGGCAACAAATGACGTAGAAGCCTTAAGTGAAATGTATACAGATGTAATTATAAACTTATTCAGTGATGTTTTCTTACTGATAGGTATAATTTATACAATGCTTTCTTTAAATGTAAGGCTTTCCTTAATTGCTTTTTCTGTTGTTCCAATTATGTTTTTTATAGTATTCATGCTTAAGAAAAAAATAAAGAATAATTTCAAAAATATGAAGATGCTCATTGGGAGAATAAACGGATTTATGGCTGAAAACATATCAGGAATGAAAATAATTCAGATATTTCAGGGAGAAAAAGAAAAAAGGAAGGAATTCTTGTCAATAAATGATGCATATTTTCAAACCACTCTTTTTCAGGTAAAGCTAAACAGTATATTAAAACCGGCTGCTGATGTATTTCAAAGCCTGGCAGTTGCTCTTTTAATTTGGTATGGGATGGGAAGGATAGAAAATGGCACTTTGGAAATTGGAGTGCTTTATGCTTTTACTACATATATAAAACAATTTTTTGCTCCTATATCAGACCTGGCAGATAACTATACTACAATTCAATCTGCCCTTGTTTCAGCAGACAGGATATTTGAGCTTTTAGATCAGGAAAATAATTTAGAGGACATAGACAAAGGTGTAGAATTAAAACATATTCATGGAAACATAGAATTTAAAAATGTCTGGTTTTCTTATGATGATGAAAATTGGATATTGAAAGATGTAAGCTTTAAACTGAGTAAAGGTGAAACCATGGCCTTTGTAGGTGAAACCGGTGCCGGAAAAACTACAATAATCAGTTTAATCTGTGGTTTTTACCAAATTCAAAGAGGTGAAATTTTAATAGATGGCATAAAGATAAATAATATAAGAAAAAAAGATTTGAGAAATAATATTGCTCTTGTACTTCAGGATGTTTTCTTATTTTCAGGAAATATAGAAAAAAATATATCTCTTAATCATAAACTGAATAAAGAAAAAATAGATGAGGCCTTAAGGGTATCCTATGCTTATGATTTTGTTTATTCACTTCCGGGAAATATATCCCATAAAGTTATGGAAAGAGGAAATACCTTTTCATCAGGAGAAAAACAGCTTTTATCCTTTGCCCGAGCAATAGCCCAGGACCCCTCTATTTTTATTTTGGATGAAGCTACATCAAATATCGATACACATACTGAGGTTTTAATTCAAAAAGCAATAGAAAATGTAACAAAAGACAGAACAACTATAGTAATAGCTCACAGACTTTCAACTATCAGAAATTCAGATAGCATAGCTGTACTTAGAAATGGAAGAATAATTGAAGCAGGCAGCCATAATGAGCTGGTGAATAAAAATGGATATTATAAAAAGATGCTGGATGAAGGAGAAAACCAAACAGAGTCAGTTTTAGCTTAGTAAAATAATACCCCTGCAGAAGATGCAGGGGCACTATTTAAAAAATTAAAAGCTCTATAGGAAAACCTATAGAGCTTATAGTAATCAAATTACTATCTTCTGAATCCTCTGTTGTTCTGTTGCTTTCTTGCTTTTCTGCAATCAGGACATCTCTGAGGTTCATTTTCAAATCCTTTTTCTTTGTAGAAAGCCTGCTCGCCTTCTGTGAAAACGAATTCTTTTCCGCAATCTTTACATACTAAAGTCTTATCTGCCATTTTTATATTCCTCCTTTTTACAAGATTAAAGATTTTTAAATTGATTAACAAGAATAACCTGCAAAAAGAGGATATGTTGTTATCTAATTTAATCTTTGTATTAATCTCTCAATACTCTATAAGTATATCATAAAGATTTTAACTATACAAGTATTATTTATTTATTTTTTACATTATTTAATATATACTTGTTAGAATTTATTTAGAATTTAATTTAAAATTCTTCACCATATTTTTTAATGATTGAGCCTGGCTGGAAAGCTCCTCGCTGGCAATGGCGCTTTGCTCCGCTGTTGCTGAATTAGTTTGAATTACACTTGAAACCTCCTCTATACCTTTATTTATTTCCATAATAGCTTCAGCCTGTCTGTTTGATGCCATTGATATTTGTTCAACAAGACAAGATGCTGATGCTGCTTTTTCAACTATTTGCTTTAAAAATTCAGATGTTTCATATGCTATTTCAGTTCCTGTATTTACTTTAACTATGGAACTTTCAATATGTTCTGCAGTTTCTTTTGCCGCCTCAGCACTTCTTGCTGCTAAGTTCTTAACCTCCTCAGCAACTACTGCAAATCCATTTCCATACTGACCTGCCCTGGCTGCCTCTATAGATGCATTAATAGCAAGCATATTAATTTGAAAAGCTATATCATCTATTACATTAATAACTTTTGCAATATCAGCTGAGGACCTTTTTATATCTTCCATAGAAGATAGCATTTCATTCATTTGTAAATTACCCTGATCTGCTTTTTCTTTAGCTATTAAAGATAATTTACTAGCTTGTCCTGCACTTTCTGCATTTTCTTTTGTCTCTTTGGCAATATTCGTTATTGATAAATTAAGTTCTTCAATAGAACCGGTCTGTCTGAAAGATCCATCAGATAAAACCTGACTTCCATATGATACTTGGTTTGAGCCATTTGCTACCTGCTCAGCAGTATTATTTATATCTCTTATAATCCTATTAAACGCATTAATAGTTCTGTTAAGAGAATCTTTAATTTCAGCATACTCTCCCTTATAATTTCCATCCATATATTTGTTCAGGTTTCCTTCAGCCATTTCATCAATAGTTTTTTTAGCATTTTGGAGTGGTATTGAAATTGCCTCCATAGTAGCATTTAGACCTGTTATTACCTGAAGGTACGCCCCCTCAAATTTGCCTTCGTCTCCCCTTACGCTTAAATTACCATTTGCTGCTGACCCTGAAATCATATTTGATTCATCAATTAAATTCTTTATTGATTTCATCATCTCTATGCTGGCTGGTATGATTTTATCATTTTCAGATCTTTTTCCTATCTTTTCATACTCAGGAAGAGAAGTTATATCGCCTTTAGATAACTTGTAAAATAAACTCTCAATTGCTAAAAGTCTTGAAAGTACTCCATTTACTGAATAAGATATTTCTTTATACATCCCTTTATAATCCTCTGACATCTTAGGAGAAAAATCATTTACAGACATTTTTGATAAAACGCGTTCAGCTTCATTAATTGGATTTATTACAGCGTCCAAAGTACTATTTATTCCTTTTACTATTTCTTTATATTCACCTTTTACTTTAGTTAAATCACCTCTTACAGAAAGGTCCCCATTAGTGCCTGCTTCAGATAATTTAGCAGTTTCATTTAATAAAGCCTGAAGAGCACTTTTAACTTCTATAATATTATTGATAAATATATAATAATATCCTTTAAAATTATTATTAATCTCTTCTAATTTTTCACCATTTGCTAATTTGCTTATATAATCTGAAGCAATATCCAAGGGTTCAATAACTGCATCTAAAGTTTTATTCAAACCATTTATAATATTTTTATAACTTCCCTGAAATTTTTCATCATTTCCCCTGAAGCTTAAATTTCCTGCAATAGCCTGGCTGATAATTGTGCTTATCTCTGTTTCTAAACTTTTTAGTGTATTTATAACAGTAATCATACTGTTTGCTAATAGATCTTGTTCTGATTTTGGTTTTATTTCAATATTTAAATCACCTTCAGAGATTTTTTTAACAGCAGCAGTATTTTCATTAATATTTTCTATCATTTTTCTAAAGGCTTCACTTAATACTCCTATCTCATCTTTTGAATCAACTAAAATATTTATATCAGAATCCCCTGCAGCTATTTTATTTGCCGCATCTGTCATTTTCCTAAGAGGTCCGCTGATTCCCCTGCTCAAAACCAGTCCTAATATTCCGGCTGTCAATGCACCAAAAAATATTAAAACAATAAACATAGCTATAGTAGATATAAAAGCATTATTAGATGATGTTATAACTGATTTAGTTGCAGCATTATCCATATCAACAATTTGCTGAAGGAGTTTTATGCTTTCAGCTGGATTCACTTCAACATTATAAGCAGTATTACGGGATTCATCTTTCTTATCAGAATCATATTGTTTCATTTTGCTTACAAATTCCCTGTCACCTTTTTCCCATGAATCCCAAGCTATTTTAAAGTTATTCCAAACTTTTTTAGTTTCAGAGTTTTGAGGAATTTTTTCATATTCCTTCATAACCTTTTCCGCTGAGGCAAATGAATCTTCAATTGTTTTATAAGCTGTATCTCTTTCACTTTGCTCATCAATGGTTTCAGGTACACATAAAGTCCATTCAGCACCATCTACAGCCAGCTGCAGCTTTTGAAGTGTTAATAAATACTGCAAACTTGGCAGTCTGTTGTCAGCCATATTATTTGCTGTATCTCTCATATAATTTAAAGCCTTATACCCGATAAACCCAATCAATATAACAACTGTTAATATTGTAATAAAACTTATATTCAGTCTTTTTGATATTTTTAGATTATTAAACCATTTCAATTTATACACCTCTTCTTTTATAAATTCCTGCTAAATTAATATAATTAAATTTGATTTTACACTCCTTTATATTGAATTGAATATTAATCTAAACATAACTATAGACCTAATGAATTATAGGTATTTCTAGTTCATTAAGTCCATATAAAAAGATCACGCTGTTTTAATTTTATTAGTTTATTTTTTGATTACATATAATTATTTTTATTAATATATCATATAGGTAATTTTTAGTCAAGAATTCATTTACTGCTTAGTTTAATATTCAAAATTTTACCTTATTCATGCAGCTTTTCTTCAATTTCATTGTATATCAGATACCAGCTTTGAATGCGATTTTCCAGCCTGTAATAATGTACTATATAAAAAAGAACTAAAATGAGTAAAGTTATAGTCAGCCAATATAGTAATATGCTTGGATAGATAAAGGAAATTATAATTGATGCTAATAATAACAGTGAAAAAAACAAAGTAACAATAAGATGAATAAGCCTTTCATGAGATATA
>JAJBWD010000407.1:0-3120 GCA_032907345.1 Bacillota bacterium
ACCTGAGTTCTATTTGATAAATCCGGATCTTTTTCTAAAATAAAATTTATAAAAGTATTAAAGTCCTCTATAAATGGTAAGATATCTTTTTCATATTTAGAATTCAATTCTTCTTTTGAACGGCTGATTAAGTTATATTTATCTTTCGTCATTTGAACCCCCAAAGATTTATTATTCAGCTTCATTTTATCACATATCTTTTAATATTTCTTATATGACTAGGAAATTTACCCATATATATTCAGCATGCAAAAATTTGCCCCCAGGTAAAATTCCCCAAGGGCAAATCTCTTATAATTATCAGGCTTTTCTTTCAATGAGTATCGTATAATGATTAATAGAAAACTTAAATCTTGCTGCTTTTACAGGCTGCTCTTTATCACCTTTCATAAGTTCCATATATTCAAGGTATTCCCTTTTACTTAATCCCTGCTTTATTAAATCTCTATATGATTTTTTGTTCTTAATTTGGTCTTGATCATATGCCGAATTGATCCACCAATCCTGATTTACCATATCATTATCTCCTAACAAAATTCTATATTTTATATTTTATAGTGTTTACTACCTTTGTATCCTTATCAAATAAATGCAAACCTTCTGCCATTTCTTTTATACCACTAAGTCCCATTTTTCCTGAATCGTCAATGCGTCCAACATCTTTTGATACAAGCTCCACTGCACTTCTCTGATCCGGATAGCAGAATATGCATCCGCAGTCTGTGAATTCCAGCTTTTTCTCTATATCCTCAGGTGTAATATCTTCATTAAGATGTACCATGCCGCAGTCAGTTACTGTAATTCCATCTTCCTGCTTTGTAACCATACGTTTATCAATCTCTACATTTACTTTATCTGAAAGAAATTTCCCATTAATCGTTTTAATTTCATTGTATTCTGCATCAAGGCTTTGGAACTTATCCATTAATTTCTTAATGATAAGCACAGTTCCATTTACTTTTATGGATGTCAGCTTATCAAGTGCACTTTCACTTTCGTTATTAACCGTAAGATCACCATCAACAAAAAGCTTATTACCATTCTTCTGTACTAAAGCATCATTTAATACTGCATCACTTACATAACTGAATTCTTTAGGTATAGTTTTAATATCCACTTCTTCACCAAAAAGTGTCAAAGCGCCTTCCAATAAATCTTCTGCTATAATTGCCTGCTTAGTTATAAAAGCAGCTCCCTTCTCCACAAGCCTAGAAATATCCAGGTTACCGTCTGCTATAACCACTTTGTTTTTCACGTAGTACTTGGCTTCCTTTGCCCTGATGATGAAAGTTCTGTCCACTACAAAATCACTTTTTAGTCTAATTGCATCTCCCGGATAACAATCAGTTGATCCATTTACCTTTAGTCCCGGAAGCTGCTCTTTCATATCCGAAGGAAAGGAGACAGATCCATTTACAGTAATTGAAATAAAATTTTTAAGTACCTCCTGTGAGCCTTTTCCAATATCAAGTTTTCCGTTGACTATCAAAACTGCAGGTCTGGAAATCACTGTACTTCCTGTTATCTCATATTTACCATTTTCAACCATAATTTCTGCATCTGCCGGTACTTCAGCTACATCTGCTGCATTCATACTAACGTTATAACGGGACATCAGCTCTTTTGTTTCCCTTGTTACTAATATAGATGCTGCATTTATTACAATGCTCTCATATGATTCTAATGTTGACTCTGAAACATACCTGGCATCACACACTGCTGAATTAATTATTAATTTCTTCTTTTCCATTTCTTTTACTCTCCTTTATCTATCTTTTCAAAATATATTTCTGCCATTTTCTTTCTTGCAGATGATAACCTGGCTCTCACTGTAGAAGGCGGTAAATCAAACATTTCGCCAAGCTCTGATGAATTGTAGCCATCTATATATCTCATAAAAAATAATGTCCTTTCCTCCCCTGGAAGCTGACTGCAAAGCTGCCTTACTAAAATTTCGCTTAAATCGTCTTCCTCCATCATTTGGACCTGCAGCTGGGGCTCCTTTGAAATACGCCTGAACTTATCAATAAATATATTTTTGGCTGTCTTATAGAGCCAGGAGCGGCACTGCAATTCATTCAGTTCATCAAGAACATGTGCATTCGTGAGTGCGCGCATAAAGGTATCCTGAACTATGTCTTCTGCAAGAGCACGGTTATTGTCGGAGAGGTTTATGCAAAACCATAATAAAGGTTTATAATATTTTTCATATAATTTATCTATCATCTTACCTCTCCTCCTTCATATTTGAATCTTCACCTATATAACGAATGAAACATAAAAAGTGTTGATCAATTTAAATAATTTTTATATTTTTTGAAAATATTAATAAAAAAGAGCCTGATGGCTCTCACTCCCAGCACCCCTGGGGCGTAAATTTATGGAAATACCAAAACGTCATTTAAAAAAATAAGTGGTAAATATGCTGGCATCAAATCTATAATTTTGGGTAAATTGTATCCCAAATACATTGCCGCATTTCTTCTGAATCCTTTTCCAAATCGGACATAACTGCTATAACTGCATTTTTTTCCGGAATCACTATACAAGCTTGTCCTCTCATTCCACTGGCTCGATAAGAATTCCCTTTATACCTCCAAAAATAATAACCATATCCACCTTCTCTAGTTTCAATTTGTTTTTTAGAGGCACTGGTTACCCATTCCTTTGTCAATAATTGCTTTCCATCATAGCAGCCTTCTTGTAAATAAAGCTGTCCGAATCTGCTAAGCTCATTAATTGTTAATTTCATGCCGGTTGCTCCATAGAAATGACCCTCAGGACTATATTCACATTCAACATCTTTAATACCCAGCTGGGATAATAATCTTGGCTGAAGATAATCCATCATATTCAATTTAGTAGTTTTTTCTACAATGACTCCTGCAAGATAAGAAGATAAATTAGAATATTCAAAAACCACCCTATCCACATTAGGAAGAGGTATTGACAGAATATGCTGTAACCAATTGTCACAGGTTAATCTGCCAAATGTATAATCCTTAACTGACATAGTAAGCAGCCGTTTTATTGTTATTTTATTAAGATTATCCAGGTGACTTAGTGGTACCCCTTTGGGGATATCCTCTTTAAAGAATTTTAGAATGCTGTCATTAAGGG
>JAJBWD010000408.1:0-4786 GCA_032907345.1 Bacillota bacterium
AGTTTTTTTATGCTATAATTTTATTACAAAACCAAAAGGAGTTGTTATTTATGGAAGAAGCATTAAAACAAGTAATAGATAAGCTAAATTCTATGGACAATAAAATAAATTCTATGGATAATAAAATAAGTTCCATGGATAATAAAATAAATTCCATGAATGATAAAGTAAATTCCATGAATAATAAAGTAAATTCCATGGATGATAAAATAAGTTCCATGGATGATAAAATAAGTTCCATGGATGATAAAATAAATTCCATGGATAAAAAAATCAACTCGCGGCTTGAAAGTATTGAAGCTAAACTTGATTTTGTTCATGATCAAACCGCTGATTTTACTGAGTTTAGAACTGAGACTAAAGAAAATATTGAAGATGTTTCTAAAGACGTTAAATTCATTAAACATAAGCTTCATAAAACTGAGGAAGATGTTTTCGATATAAAGGATTATCTTAAAATTGTTAAATAGGTCTTAATATATTACCCAAGGGTGTAAAAACAGGCCAATATTGTATAGGACGACAGCCAATATTAGTTGTTCTTTATTCATCAAATCGGGCTTAGGGAAGTTTATGGAAGAAAAAAGAGTCTGCTCCCTTGTTCATTAAAATAGTGATAAATGAGGTTATAATTTGCTGCTTGAAAATGTCATATATTACTGTTAAACTGCAGCCATAAATTCAAAGGCGATGAATTTATGAAAAAAGAAATTTAGAAATTTAAAAACTATAAATAATAAGCTTAATAAACATACTAAAAGAGAGTTTCAATTGTAAACTCTCTTTTTTAACATTATATGATATCAGTAAATGGGATATGAAGCAGCCGCATAATTTCCATCTGAGATTCAATATACATTCTGCATTCTGCTATAAAATCCATGAATGGTCTGTCATAATGTGCCTTCTCAAGAAGCTGAAAATACTCATGCAATAAAATATTTTTTAATGGACGTTGTATTTAAAAACGGATTGACCCTTCCTATTTACTTAGAAATTCCGGCTTTGGCATTACATACAGATGAGGCTCATCCAAATAATCCTGAACGATTCTTAAACATTCCCCAAACCTTTGGAAATGTACAACTTCTCTTTCTCTTAAGAACTTGAGCGGCGCTATTACATCCGGATCATCAGCTAAAGTGATAAGATATTCATAAGTGGACCTTGCCTTTTGCTCTGCTGCCATATCTTCATGAAGGTCAGTAATAGGATCTCCTTTAGATTGTACATATGCAGCTGAAAAGGGAACACCGGCAGCACTTACAGGATATATTGCAGTATCATGATCTGCGTAGTAGGCATCCAGTCCGGCAGCCTTTATTTCTTCAATGCTGGCACCCTGCAGTAATTGATGAACTATTGCCCCCACTATCTCCAGGTGGCCTAATTCCTCTGTGCCGATATCATTACAGGTTGCTATAGCCTGAGGTGTAATCATAGAAAACTTCTGGCTTAAATATCTTATTGATGCAGCCAGTTCTCCATCAGGTCCGCCATACTGAGTAATAATCACCTTTGCCATCTTTGGATCCGGTGTTTTTATTTTCACCGGACATTCTAATTTTTTCTCATATAACCACATAAACTTATTCTCCTCTCAAATAATCAAAGCTTAAAATTGGCTTCATATTCCCAGGGCCAGGGCTCTTCAATCCACTGCCAGGGGTATTTATAACTAATTGAACCCATACACAGCATTCCATAAAAACGCTCATAGCTTTCCCTCAGCATTTTGCTCTCCATAACTAAGGAGTTATATTTTTCAAGGGCACATTTATCCATGGGATGGGTATTAAGATATAAATGGAGATCAATAATGGAAAAATCCATGGCGGTGATTTGTTTTAACAATTCGAACTTTTCAACTTTATTCTTCATAGTTATCCCCCCTCTGCTCTTGCTTTGTCATCTTATAGTGCTTACTCTTGCCTTCATAAGGACTGACCAGCTCCGGGAATATAGTTCCATACATAAGAGCATCCAGCGGATGAAATAAGCTGCAAAGTTTTTGGAAGGGAACATAAGCAGCAGCCAATTTTACATCTTTAATCACAGTTTCCTGAGGAATACAATGATCCATCGGTTTAAAGTCTGTTTCTGGTGTTTTATTACGGGTGACATTCATTTTTTATCTGATCCTCCAAAATTTTTCTGTACAAAATATTATATTCAGTAAGATAGGCAACTGTGAAGCAGTTACCCCCGGGCAGGATCATCAAACTGAGAATACACATAATGGAAAATAATTTATTTTAGAAAAATTAAAAGAAAAAGGTCAGGAATATTATACTCCTGACCGACTTCGGTTAATAGCTACAGTAAAAGCTAAAGTTGTATTCGTTTAAAATCACGTTGGTAAGCCGTTTGCCTTAGTAGGGACGTAGGTTTCCTGCTTTATTGTACCTCAGGTTCCTCTAAGTCTCCATGTTCAGCTTTAGAAAAGCATGTTCACTAATCAGATTCAGTTTTATAAAGGTTACTGACTGTCCGCGGTTTTTTATGCAGCCTCATATCAAACAGGCTTTTTATATAGAAAGAAGCTATTATAATAAAAGACATTATAAACGGATAGTGATATCTGTTGTTGCCAACAGTTATCACAGTCATGCCGGAACCCAATACAATAATGCTGAGAAAAATCAGGCATTCATATTTCTTAATTTTAACCATGTAAAAAGCTCCTGAAACTGCAAATAATAATAGTAATAAATAAAATGACTGATTAAATATAATTATCATATCCTTTATTAATGAAACAGATTTAATTTCACTAAAATTACCGCTGATTAAGTTCCTGAAATTATTTTTAATCTCACTAATAGAAATATTTGCTTCTGATTTTCCTATTAAACCATAAGCAAATGTTGTGTCAGTAGCGTAAGTATAAATAATCTTTTTAGGAAGTAACTTAACATATTTTACAGGATTCTCTTTTATCCAATTGACCGCTGATTTCGTCCAATAATCATTTTTTTGAATAAATGTCCAATTACTGCCTGGAATATGCCCGATCTTACCTTTGTTGAAAACAACCGGATTGAATGCACCATTTGCATCATCATTGGCTCCCATTATCAAATTAGCACCACTGGTTGTTGAGTAGTAATTAAAATAACCAAAAGATAAATATTCAGATAATCCAATAATACCAATTGTTAATGTAAGTCCAACGGCAAAATAAATAATTTTCTTATATGAATATTTTTTAAGAAATATGATAAATAATATTGCAATTAAAAATGGAATTAGAAAAGGCCTGATCCAGTTTGCCAGAACCAGCAATACTCCTGCTGCTGCCATACCACATTTCTTATTACTGAGTGAAACTGCCACAGCTCCATATGCACAAACACAGAAAGGTAAATCTGATAATGTAAACATTACAATACCAATATCAGATAAAAGACAGCAGAATATTATAATTGCTATATTAGCAGTCTTTTTATTAAAGAGATTTTTGCTTATTATATATATTTCAATCATTAGCATCGTGTTAAGTATAATATTAAAGTATAAAACAACACTATAATTATTATTAAAACATCTTAATAATAATACCAGGTAATTTATGTAACCCGGTGAAAAAATATAACTTGAATAAATGTCAGATTTTGTTGGATACATTATACCATTTTTTATGGTATTCTCTGCAAATTTAATATAATATGGTTCATCACCTACATAAGACTTGCTGCCAACAAATCTTAACAATAAAAATTGGATTAAAATCATTATAAATATAGTTATAATTAAAAAAAGATTATTTTTAGTCCATTTTTTCATTTGTATTCCCCCGGCTTAATTAAATTTATGTTAAACGTTTATATTACTATTTAGTAACACTTAACAATATTGTCTTAATATGTAATAATATACACATTATAATCATAAAGCCAATTATAACAGCTTCAACATTTAAAATCAAATTTACTATATTACTTAGCTGCAGGCAGGCATGCAAATATCTTTGCTTGTTTTTGGAAGATAAATAGGATTCAAAGGCTGCTTGAGCTGCCCTCAGGTTATTGAGAAGGAATATGTGTTAACAGAATTTTTATGAAAATTATTGCTAAATTTTGTACAAGGGTACATAATTAGTTATGAAATTCAGCAAAAAAGGTGTTATAGACAAATCAATGTAGTCTGATGATTATAAATACAGGATTCTTTGGGATATTCAGGGGGGAGGACTTTATTAAATCAATTAAGATACATAAACAGATGACTGAACTAAAACAGATGCTTACTGCAGACAGGTTGTAATTAATTTACCCAATGAAGATATGCAGGGACTTGTTTTTAATTTAAAAGATATAGGTATTACAAATTATTCCTTTCAAAAAGATGAAAAAAGCTTTAAATCTATAAATTACGGAGGATTAAATTTTAATTATAAAATTATTAATTAAATTAGTGTACAAGTTATATTATTGAAAAAAGCTTGGACGATAGGAGAATGTATGAAAAAATATTTAAAACTTATGAGAATCCACCATTATTTAAAAAATGGGCTTATATTTTTCCCGTTAATATTTGGTGGCCAGTTATTTAGAATAGATTTGCTGATAAAAACAGTTTATGGATTTTTAGGCTTTAGTTTGTTTGCTTCCGTAATTTATATTATTAATGATATTCATGATGTTGAAGGTGACAGAATGCATGCTGTAAAATGCAAAAGGCCTATAGCCTCCGGAGCTGTATCTATAAGGTCAGCCTGGATATTGATGTTTTTATTGCTTGGTCCATCTGTCATATTTAACTATTTAGCTTGTGGAACAAATAT
>JAJBWD010000409.1:0-7770 GCA_032907345.1 Bacillota bacterium
AGTGTCCGGAGTCAGAATATCCGGCTGACCAATGTTTAAATGGTATACCTTAACTCCTCTGGACTCAGCTTCCTCGCTAAATGGTGCCAGTTTTCTGATTGGAGAAAACTGCATTTTTTTTATTCTATCTGATACTTTCATCCTTAAGTCCCCCTAATTATATATTATTAATTTCCAATATTAATAGTATTTTTTTAGTACATTCCCTAATCGTTTAATTCCTTCTTCTATTTTGTCTTCCGGCATATTAGAATAATTCAGCCTGAAATAATTTTCGTGGCCGCCGTTTGGGAAAAAAGAACCTCCTGGAACGAAAGCTACATTTTGCTCAATAGCTTCCTTAAATATATCTCTTGCATTTAAATTTTCTTTAAGTTCCACCCAGGCAAATAATCCGCCTTTTGGATGGGTATATTTTACTTCCTTTGGGAAGTAGTTTTTCATTGATTGTAACATAACATCTCTTCTTTTTCTATAAACAGCAACAATTTTTTCAATATGTTTTTGAATATCGTTTTCTTCCAAAAATCTGTAGGTTATAAGCTGCGAAACTGTGCTGCTCTGAAGATCTGCTCCCTGTTTTATTAAAATATATTTTCTTACTATTTCAGGTCTGGCACATACCCAGCCTAAGCGAAAGCCAGGACAGAATATTTTAGAAAATGTTCCTAAATATATAACATATCCATCCTTATCAAAGCTCATTATAGAAGGAAGCCTTTTGCCTTCAAATATAAGATCTCCATAGGGACTGTCCTCAATAACCGGAACGTTATACTCTTTAGCCAGTTCTGCAATCCTTTTCCTTCTTGATACCGGCATGGTTTTACCTGAAGGATTTTGAAAATCCGGAATAGTATATATCATTTTTACTTTTTCATTTGTTTTAAGTGCTTTTTCTAATTCTTCAATTATCATCCCATCATCATCAGTAGGAATCTCAACAAATTTAGGCCTGTATACCATAAAAGCATTTATGGCACCAAGGTAACTGGGGCTTTCACATAATATCACATCCCCCTCATTAACAAAAAGCTTTGCCGAAAATTCAAGACCCTGCTGGGAGCCATTTGTTATCATAATGTTATCTTCATTTACGTTAACATTAGCTTGGCTCATTATATCGCTGGCAATCTTTTTCCTAAGGGGCGCATAGCCATCTGTTGAGCTGTATTGAAGAGCAATATTACCTTCATCCTGGAATACTTTTTTAGAAATCCTTGCTATTTCCTGCTTTGGGAAAAGTTCAGGCGCAGGCAGACCTCCGGCAAAGGATATGACTTCAGGTCTTTCAGTAAGTTTAAGGAGCTCTCTGATTTCTGAAGCTTTTATCACACCGGTTCTGTCAGAAAATTGAATGTTCATATAAACACCTCCAAAATCTTTACTCGTATCTTGCCTTACCTATTTGCTGCAAAAAATTAAGGATATATGCGCAATTTCCTTATCTAATTTCATTTTACATTTAAATTTGCTTTCATTCAATATTTATACGAAAATTGATGGAAATATTTCAAAAAATTTTGAATATAAATAAAATTATTTATTTTCAAATTAATAAAAAAATTATAAGGATTATAACAACTTTTATTTAGATAAGTTATAGGGTATAATATTATAAGTTAATTAATTGTAGAGGAGTGCATAATATTGAATAAAAAGTTTTATATAGAGACCTGGGGGTGCCAGATGAATGAAGAGGACTCAGAAAAGCTTTCAGGAATGCTTAAGGGTAAAGGCTACCAGGCAACAGATGAATTAAAGGAAGCAGATCTGGTGATTTATAATACCTGCTGCGTCAGAGAAAATGCAGAACAGAAGGTATATGGAAATATTGGAATACTTAAAAAGTATAAAAAGGAGAATAAGGACCTTATTATAGCAGTCACCGGATGCATGATGCAGCAGGAGGGGATGGCGGAAAAAATTCGAAGGAAATTCCCTTATGTTGATATAATAATAGGAACTTTTAATTCTTATAAATTTATAGAATATTTAGATAAGGTTTTGAAAAGCAGGAAGAAAATAACTGAAATACAGGAAAAGCAGGAAGAAATAACAGAAGGAATTCCTATAGACAGAAAAAGCTCTGTTAAAGCATTTGTAACAATCATGTATGGCTGTGATAACTTCTGTACCTACTGCATAGTTCCATATGTAAGAGGAAGGGAAAGAAGCAGAAAGCCAGAGGACATAGAAGCAGAAATTAAAACTTTAGTGACAAAAGGCTATAAAGAAATAACCCTTTTGGGACAAAATGTAAACTCTTATGGAAAAGGGCTTAATCCTTCAATAAGCTTCTCAGATCTGCTCCGAAGGATAGATAAGGTAGAAGGCTTGGAAAGAATCAGATTTATGACAAGCCATCCCAAAGACCTTACAATAGATGTAATTCAGGCTATAAAAGAATGCCCAAAGGTCTGTGAACAGGTTCATATTCCGGTTCAGTCCGGGTCTTCAAGAATTCTTAAACTGATGAACAGAAAGTATGACAGAGAACATTATCTAAGTACTATTAAAATGATCAGGGAAAATATAAAAGATGTTACATTAACTACTGACATAATAATAGGCTTTCCCGGAGAAACAGAAGAGGACTTTTCAGAAACATTAAGCCTGTGCAGGGAAGCAGAGTTTGATTCTGCCTTTACCTTCCTTTATTCAAAAAGAGAAGGAACAAAGGCCGCAGAATATGATAATCAGATTTCAGATAAGACAATGCATGACAGATTTAACAGGTTAGTTGATACAATAAATACAATCAGTGAAAGAAAAAATAAAGAATATCAGGGTAAAACTTATGAAGTCCTTGCAGAGGGAAAAAGTAAAAATGATGAAAAAACTTTAACCGGAAGAACCAGAGGAGGAAAGCTGGTAAATTTTATTGGGAGTGAAGACTCAATTGGAAAACTGGTTAAAGTTAAAATAACTGAGGCTAAATCCTTTTCCCTGTTTGGAGAAGAAGTTTAGGAGGGTTTACTATGAGCTTGACTCCAATGATGAAGCAATATCTATTAACTAAAGAAAGCTGCAGCGACTGTATTTTATTTTACAGGCTGGGAGACTTTTATGAGATGTTTTTTGATGATGCAGAGCTGGCTTCAAAAGAGCTGGAGCTGGTTTTAACCGGCAGAGACTGCGGCCTGGATAAAAAGGCTCCAATGTGCGGCATACCTCATCATGCTGCAAAAAACTATGTATCAAGACTTGTAAATAAAGGTTATAAAGTAGCTATATGCGAACAGATGGAAGATCCCAAACTGGCAAAGGGGATTGTTAAAAGAGATATTATAAAGATAGTAACGCCTGGAACATTTTCGGATAATGATTTTCTTGAAGAGTCTAAAAATAATTATGTCATGAGTATTTTTTCAAATAAGGAAATGGTATCCCTGGCATTTACAGACATAACTACCGGAGAATTTTACGCAACTGTTTTTCCTTCTGATTACGGAGTCATATATGATGAAATATCAAAGTATGAACCTAAGGAAATATTAGTTCCTGAATCTATAGATAATGATATCCTAAAGGGAATTGGTGAAAGATTCGGAGTTTCTGTTACAAAAAGAAAAGGTGAGTACTTTAAAGAAGCTGCTGAGGAAAATGTACATAAAAGTTTTAAGGAATCAGCTATAGACAATATGGATGGAACTTTGCTTTACGCTGTTAACGGCCTTCTTAATTATGTATTTGAGACTCAAAGGTCTTCATTATCCAATATTAGCAGTATAGAACTATACAGCGTGGAAAACTATCTTAGTATTGACAGTAATTCAAGAAGAAATTTAGAGCTTACGGAATCAATGAGAGATAAAACGAAAAAAGGATCCCTTCTTTGGGTTATAGATAAAACTTCAACAGCCATGGGAGGAAGAAGGATAAGAAAGTGGCTGGAGCAGCCTCTTATCAGGAAAAAAGAGATTGAAGACAGATTAAGTGCAGTGGAGGAGATTACAAATAATATATCTCTTCATGAGGAGCTTAAGGAAAACCTGAAAGAGATATATGATATAGAAAGAATTACAGGAAAGCTTTCATCAAAATCAGTTAATGCCAAGGAACTTATCTCACTTAAATTATCTATATCCAAGCTTCCTAAGGTAAAGAGAATAATAGGAGAGTTTTCATCGCCGCTTTTCAAATCAATATTTAAAGATTTTGACCTTTTAGAGGATGTTTATAGCATCATAGACAGGGGAATAGATGATAACCCGTCCCTTTCAGTTAAAGACGGGGGAGTTATAAAGGAAGGCTATGATAAAGAGATAGATGGGCTGAGAGAAGCAAAGAGAAACGGCAGAAAGTGGATATCTGATTTAGAGGAAAAAGAAAGAGAAAGGACAAATATAAGATCTCTTAAGGTATCTTACAATAAGGTATTTGGATATTATATCGAAATTACTAAATCTAATCTTTCTCTTGTTCCTGATGATTATATAAGAAAGCAGACCCTCTCAAACGGAGAAAGATATATAACACCTGAGCTTAAAGATATGGAGGATAAGATCTTAGGAGCAGAAGATAAGCTGATGGGTTTGGAATATGATTTATTTGTTAAGATAAGGGATGAAATAGAAGAAAATGTATATACCATGAAAGATACCGCCAGGCTTATCGGAGATATTGACTCACTAAATTCTCTGGCCCAGGTTGCTCTTTTAAATGATTATGTAAAGCCTGAAATTAATAACAGGGGCGAGATTTTTATAAAAGAGGGAAGGCATCCGGTAGTGGAGAAAATGCTGTCAAAGGGAAGTTTCATAGCAAATGATGCGCTTATTAATAATAAAGAAGACCAGCTTCTGATTATTACGGGCCCTAATATGGCGGGAAAATCCACATATATGAGGCAAATAGCTTTAATTGTAATCTTAGCCCAGATGGGAAGCTTTGTCCCCGCAGAGGAGGCTTCAATATCTGTATGTGATAAGCTCTTTACAAGAATCGGAGCATCGGACGACCTTACATCCGGAAAGTCTACTTTTATGGTAGAGATGTGGGAAGTATCAAATATACTCAAAAATGCTACTAAAAACAGCCTGATTCTTTTAGATGAGGTAGGTAGGGGTACAAGCACCTATGATGGTCTCAGCATCGCCTGGGCCGTTATAGAGTATATTTGCAAAAACAGAAATCTGCGGTCTAAAACCCTTTTTGCTACCCATTATCATGAACTTGTTAAACTGGAGGGTAAAATAAAGGGAGTTAAAAATTATTCTATCGCAGTAAGAAAAATAGGATCTGATATTGTGTTTTTAAGGAAGATAATACCCGGAGGAGCAGATGAATCCTATGGAATTGAGGTGGCAAAACTAGCCGGTCTGCCAAAGGATGTAATAGAAAGAGCAAGGGAAATACTGCGTGAGCTGGAGGAAAACAAGGCAAATACCGGGGCTTACCCAATGAAAGAAGAAGCTCTCCAGCTGGGATTCGGAGATTTTGAAAAAGATGAGATAATCAATAGTTTAAAATCAATTGATATATTTAATATCACACCTATGGAAGCAATGAACAGGCTGAACGATATTATTAAAAAGGCAAAATTATTATGAAAAGAATAAAATTTTTAGATGGAAATACTTCTAATAAAATAGCTGCAGGAGAAGTTGTTGAAAGACCTTTCTCTGTTGTAAAGGAACTAATAGAAAACAGTATAGATGCAGGAAGCAGAAATATATCAGTAGATATAACAGAGGGCGGAGAAAAAAGTATAGTTATCGTAGATGACGGTAATGGGATTCATCCTGATGATATTGAAATGGCATTTAAGACCCATGCAACCTCAAAGATAGAAACCTTGGAGGACATTTATAAGATAAACTCCATGGGCTTTAGGGGAGAGGCCTTAGCCAGCATTGCTGCAGTATCCAAAACCAAGCTTATTTCAAGAACAGCTGAATTTGATTACGGAAGGGAAATACTGATTAATGGAGGCTATATTGATTATATTAAGGACCAGGGTGCAAATAAGGGAACAAAGATAGAAGTAGATGATTTGTTTTATAATGTACCTGCCAGACTTAAATTTTTGAAGTCTTCTCAGAGGGAATCTGCTTTGATTTCTGATATTGTAAGCAGGTATTCTGTTTCATACCCGGAAATTTCCTTTACACTAATCAGCAATTCCAGAAAGGTAATAGAAACATATGGAAATGGAAACAGAGAGGATGCAATTTTAAGTATATATGGAAAGAGTATACGGGAAAATCTTTTCAGCTTTAACCAGGACTATGGAGACTATTCAGTATTTGGATATTTAGGAAGTGAAGAGCTTTTCAGGGGCAGCAGAAATAACCAGAGCATTTTTATAAATAACAGGTATATTAAAAACAAGACCATAGATGCAGCTGCTGAAAATGCATTTAAATCCTTTATAACAATAAATAAATTCCCCTTTTTTATAATATTCATTAAAATAAACCCGGAGCTTATAGATGTAAATGTTCATCCTACAAAATCTGAAATAAAATTTTGGGATGAAAGAGAAATCTACAGAGGGGTATTTGACTCTGTTCATGAAGCAATAAGAAACAGCAAGATAAATAAATTTAATGATATTCCCATGGATGAAATTAAAGAAAATACTGAAGATAAAATCGAAGAGAAAAAAGGATATTCATCTTCTGAAATAAATAGATTACAAAACAGTACTGAAATAAAGACTCCCATATATGTTAATGTCCCAATAGATTTTACCCAGGAAAAAAAGCCGGCTTATATTGAAAATAATGAAATAAGGGAAAGAAAGCTGCCTCAGCTAAGAATCATAGGGCAGTATCATAAAACCTATATAATATGCGAAGATAATGAAAACCTGTATCTTATAGATCAGCATGCAGCCCACGAAAAGATTTTGTATGAAAAATATATGAAAGAAATAAAAAGTGAAGATGTGGCAGTTCAGGTTTTACTGTCCGGTATAGTAATAGAATTAAGCTATGAAGATTTCATATTATATCAGGAAAATAAAGATATTTTTGAAAACAGCGGGTTTAAAATTGAAGTTTTTGGAGAAAATACTATTAAAATATCAGAAGCTCCAATATTTATAGGAAAAGTACAGCTGGAAGGTTTCTTTAAGGATATGTTAGATAATATCAGGGCTATGGGAAGAGGGGACAGGGAAGAGATTAAATGGAGAAAGATTGCAACTCTGGCCTGCAAGGCAGCTGTAAAAGCTAATAACAACCTAAGCCTTGAGGAGATAAAAAAGCTGGTTGATGACCTTTCATATATTGATGATCCATTTAACTGCCCTCATGGAAGACCTACCATAATTAAATTTACATTAAGTGATATGGAGAAGAAATTTAAAAGGATAGAGTAAGCATGGATAAATTTATAATATTATCAGGACCAACTGCTGTTGGAAAAACTAATATTTCCATTAAACTTGCCCAAAAATTAAAGGGTGAGATTATATCCTGCGACTCTATGCAGATATATAAAAGAATGGATATAGGTTCTGCCAAGATAAAGAAAGATGAAATGGAGGGAATTCCTCATCATCTTATTGATTTTTTAGAGCCCACAGAACCATTTACTGCTGCATCCTTTAAAGATAAAGCATCAAAATTAATAAGGGAAATAAATGAAAGAGGAAAACTTCCGATTATTACCGGAGGAACTGGACTTTATATTGATTCTCTTATAAATGATTACTCATTTACTTCAGTATTCAAGGATGAAGCATATAGAAATGAATTATATAAACTGGCAGAGGAAAAGGGGAATGAATACGTCCACTCAATGCTTAAGGAAAAAGAT
>JAJBWD010000410.1:0-7212 GCA_032907345.1 Bacillota bacterium
TAAAATTATTGTTAACATATCAACATTTTTAACAGTGCTGATTATGAGCATAATGATTTTAATTATTGTAAACAGAATAATATCCGGAGCTGGTAAAGCAACATCCAGTTTCTACGCAGACCGAATACAAGATAATTATACAAGAAGCAAAGAACTAAGCGATGATGATATGTTTCAAAAGGAAACAGAGAAAATAGGCGGAGTTGTACCTATATTCAGCATAAGAGTTGTTATTAATAACCAGGTTGTATTTAATAGGAATGCTGAAGATTTTTATAATAACTTTCAGGAAAACAACCTGCCAAAAGTACAGGATGTGCTTCCAGCTATAAAAGCAGATAACTTTAAAGGAATAAAAGTTACAAAACAGCTGGTGGATAAAAACAATAATGTAATAGGAGAGGCCAGAGTTGGAATTTCAAGCGGTATTCAGCTTATTATTTATGCCGGAATAATAGTAACTCTTTTAATAGGCGGAATAATTGTCCTCATAATCATGAAGATAATAACATCTGTAATGACAAAACCTATTTTAAATCCTTTAAGCAGTCTTCAAAAGAAAATGGAAGAACTGGCAGATGAAAATGTTGATAATATAAAACCCACATTAATATTAGATAAGAAGCCTGTGAGAGAAGTTTATGATTTAACTAATGTCACAAACAGGCTGTTAAATAAAATGGTGGAATATAACGAAGTAATTACTCAAACAGAAAAGATGGCTTCCGTTGGCCAGCTGACGGCAGCTATTACTCATGAAATAAATACACCTCTTGGAGCTATAAATTCAAATGTTAACATGATTAAGCTATTATCGGAAGAAGCTGCATCTTCTGATGATAAGGAGCTGCTTCTATCTGTAAATGAAAATATAAAAGAATCCGCTGCTTTATCAGAAGAAGCCTGCAAAAAGATTCAGGTAATTATAAAAAGTCTCAGGTCTTTTTCCAGAATTGATCAGGCAGACTTCATGATGGCTGACATTAATGACAGTATAAGAAGCGTTATTATATTAACTACAAATCTTCATAAAAACAGGATTCAGATAATAGAGAAATTTGGGGATATTCCGGAGGTTTCCTGTTATATCGGACTCATGAACCAGGTATTTATGAATATAATAATAAATGCTATTCAGGCTATTGACGGGAAAGGTACTATAACTATAGAGACAAGCGCAGATAGGACTTTTGCTTATGCAAAGTTTACAGATACAGGCTGCGGAATAAGTCAGAAAAATATTTATAGAATATTTGAATATGGATTTACTACAAAGCAGCCAGGGTCTGGTTCTGGTATTGGACTTGCTCTAAGCAAAAACATCATTAAAAAACATAATGGAGAAATTATAGTTGATTCCAAAGAAGGACAGGGAACAACATTTACAATAAAGATACCAATAAACGGAGAAAAAGCAAATGATGATAAGAGGTAAAAAATGCAGACTATAATGGTAGTTGATGATGAACTGATGATAACTAAAACACTGAATTTATTGCTTAAAATGAAATTAAAACAAAATGTCATAACCTTTAACACTCCAAAGGATGCTTTAGAATCAGACATGCTTACATCAAATAATGTAGATGTAATTGTATCGGACTTTATTATGCCGGATATGAACGGCATAGAGTTTTTAATGAATGTAAAAAAGATATCTCCGGAGACTGAAACTATACTTCTTACAGGTTATGCAGATAAAGAAAATGCCATAAGAAGTATAAATGAAGTAGGGGTATATTATTATCTGGAAAAGCCTTGGAATAATGAAGAGCTGATTAAAATAATCAGTAATGCACTGGAAAAAAAGAGGCTGTCAGATTCTCTGAAGGAAAAAATAGAAGCTTTAGAGACTTCAGATCAGGAAAACAGAAGATTATATGAACTTATAAGCAAAGAATATAATAATGAAATAGAAGGATCTAAAAGCTTAATGGTGGCCCTTGCAAATGTTATAGAAGCAAAGGATACATACACTGATGGGCATACAAGAAGGGTATCTTCCATATCACTCAGTATTGGAAAAGAGCTTGGACTAAGCCAGGAGGAACAGGAAATTTTAGAGGTAGCAGGAATTATTCATGATGTAGGAAAAGTTGGTATTCCAGAGGATATTTTAAATAAGCCTGGAAAACTGACAGAAGAAGAATTCGATGTTGTAAAGATTCACCCGGTACTTGGAGAAAAAATATGTAAGCCACTGGGAGCTTTTAAAAATTATTTAGACCCGATACGCCATCATCATGAGAAGCTGGATGGTTCCGGCTACCCTGACGGCCTTAAAGAAAGCGAAATTAGTGTAATAACCAGGATTTTAACTATAGCAGATATTTTTGATGCCCTTTACTCAGACAGGCCTTATAGGGAAAAGCTTCCATTAGAAAAGGTGGAGAGTATAATGACGGACGAAGCAGACAGGGGATATATAGATAAGAAAATTGTAAATACTTTATTTGATATGATTAAGAAAAATTAGGGACGGTTCTAAAGATTTAAATATAATTAGAAAACAGCGAGTATTTTAAATATTTGCTGTTTTTTCTTATTTATAGGGACTGTTCTCAATAAAACAACTTAATGTATAGTTCAAATTAGTCCTGCAGATAACCTTAACAACTGAGTAAAAAAATTAATGAGTTAATATTATGTACAGGACTTTTCACATTAAGGATGATGATTTAAAAAATGAAATTGGAGTTTATATGAGAACCGTTCCCTTTCATATTAAAATGATTTTAGAAATCTATAAGTGATGTTATCGATTTCTATTGACAAAGAAAATATAACTATATATAATGATAATATACTTAATCCGATTAATTATATAAAGTAATTAATTAATAAAACAGATTACATATTAATCTAGTTTTAATTTGTACTTTACTTAAATGAATGATAAAATTGGTATAAAAATTAATTAACGTAACTATATTATTGGTTTAAGTGGAGGAAAGAAAATGAATGATTTTGTGGGAAAAAATTTAGAAGATATCCAAGAGATGAATCGGTCTTTAATTATAAGATTTCTTAAAAATTCTGATGTTACATCACGGGCTGAACTTGCAGCTATGAGCAAATTAAAGCAGGCTACCATCACCAATATAGTAAATGATTTTATAAGTTGGGGTTTGGTAGAAGAAACAGGGCTGATATCCCGAAATAAGGGCAGGCGCTCGATCGGTATTCGCCTATGTAAAGAAAAATACAAAATAATCAGTGTACGTCTTTCACGTAATTATATTACCATAACAGTTTCTGACATGGCATCAAATATCAATTTTTCTCAGCAATATGACGTCGATGCTAAGGAAGAACTGCAAAAAACAATAGAATTTATGATTACAAAGATCAAAAAGATAATTGAAAGCTTTCATTCAAATAAAATTTTAGGTGTAGGGGTTGCGATGCCGGGACCCTGGGTTAAAAGTAAAAAGCAAGTAGCTTATTTTACAGGATTCTATAAATGGCAGGACATTAATATTGCTGATATGATGGAAAAAGAATTAAATCTACCTGTTTATTTGGATGAAGATGCTAACATTGCACTGCTTGCGGAGTGCTCTTCTCTTGACCAAGTAATGGTCAATGAAACTATTTTGTGTGTTATGGTAGGTCAAGGAATTGGTGCAGGCATTATGAGTAACGGTATGGTATTACGCGGGCATATGGATGTTGCTGGTGAAATTGGTCACATGAGCGTTTGTTATAACGGAGAAAAATGCGAATGTGGAAATAAAGGCTGCCTTGAGGGTTATGCATCGACTTCTGCTGTTGTAAAAAAAGCTAGGGAGATTGTTGATAATTATCCTGAAACTGTACTTACTAATAAATCAAAGTTTAATGATATCCTGAAAGCTTATCATCTAGGTGACATTTTAGCTACTGAAGTAATAGATGAATCTGCAAGGTATTTAGGTTATGCTCTTGCAAGTTTAACCAACGTTCTAAATCCAGGATTGATTATTATTGGTGATGAAATGTCCAAATGTGGAGAAAACTATTTAAATCAAGTAATTAGTAGCGTTAGGGACAGAGTCTCGCCTACGATTTTTGATAGTACTATTATAAAATTAAGCACATTCGCATTAGATACTGCAGTAATAGGTGCTGCTGAACTGGTAATTAATGAAACAATTATGAAGCCTACGAAATTCATTTTATGTCCTGAAGAAATGTAATTTTAATATATGGAGGAATAAAAATGGGGGAGTATATATGGAAAATATACAAGAAATTACAAATTATTTTGAAAATTTAAAAGGTATTATTGACAAAATTGATAAGGAAGAAATTCAAAATGCGATTGATTTGTTAATTAAAACAAGAGATGAAAAAAAACATATTTTTATTATGGGAAATGGAGGCAGTGCAGCAACTGCATCGCATTATGCCGGAGATTTTAATAAGGGACTTAGTTTAAATCGTGAAAAAAGATTTAGATTTATATGCTTAAATGATAATGCCCCCACCGTTTTAAGTCTTGCAAATGATGTTAATTATGAATCTATTTTTGTAGAGCAGTTGAAAAATTTTTTAGATAAGGATGACCTAATTATAGCAATTTCAGGAAGTGGTAATTCTAAAAACGTTATAAATGCAGTTGAATATGCTCATAAAAATGGAAATACAGTTATTGGTCTTACAGGTTTTAATGGTGGTAAGCTTATACAACTTTCAGATGTAAAACTACATGTCCCAATTGATAATATGCAGATAGTAGAAGATATGCATATGGTATTTGACCATCTTATGATGTCTGTTTTATATAACCAATAAAAATTATTTTGGATAGGTGAGAAGACTATGATGGATAAAAATATACTAGCGATAGACATAGGTGGTTCTAAATTATTAGTTGGAATTATTAATAAACAGGGAAAAGTATTAGTTTCCAGAAAACAAATGTTTCATAATCCAAACCAGAATAGTGTCCTGCAAGCAATTATTACACAAACTAGTAAACTTAAAGAAGAAGGGTATGAATTTAACCTTATAGGTGTGTCTATTCCCGGTCTTGCAGATCCTATAACTGGTGTATGGCTTTATGCATGCTTTTCAAAAATAAGTAATTTTCCATTGGCACAAATATTATCAGAAAGATTCATGTGTCCTGTGTTCATTGAAAACGATGCCAATATTTGTGCTTATGGTGAAAAAATGTTTGGACATGCTAAAAATGTTTCTAATTTTATTTGGGTTACAGTTAGTAATGGTATAGGTTCAGGTGTATTCTTGGACAACCATATATTTTATGGATATATAGGTAATGCTGGTGAAATAGGGCATGTGAATGTAGAGGAAAATGGATATACATGCTCATGCGGGAATAAAGGCTGCTTGGAAGCTCAGGCTGCAGGGCCAGCAATTGTAAGAAGATATAGGGAAAAAGTTTTGTCAGCTTCAGAAAATATAACTGCTAAAGAAATTGCTGATTTAGCAAAAAACGGCTATTCTCCAGCGATAGAAATTTACGGTGAAACAGGCCGCTATCTGGGGAAAGCCATAGCAGCAGCAGTTAATATATTAAATGTCCCGTTAGTAGTTCTTGGAGGAGGTGTTTCAATGGATTTTCAGCTTTTTGCCGGTGAATTACGAGACACAATAAACAAGTATGTTTATAAGACAGCAAATCCAAATCTTGAAATTAAACATACGGCTTTAGGGTATGAAGCATCCTTAATTGGAGCTGCAGCATATGCAATTTACCGCACATCCAAAGAGAAGTCTGACAATAAATAAATTAAATTTCTAATTATTTTAAATAAATTGAAGGAGGGAGTTTTCTTTTTTAAAGTTCTATCAAAATTTATAAATTATTTGAAGGGTGGTTTTTAATTTGAAAAAATTTGTATCGTTGTTATTAACAGGTGTGATGACTTTATCTCTAGCTGCTTGTGGTAACGCAAAAACAACATCAACAGGAGCTAAAAAAAGCAGTAAAGTTGATATTGGTATTGTTCTTCCAACAAAAGAGGAACCTCGTTGGGTTCAAGATGAGACAAGATTTAAGGATGCTTTAAAAGATACCAATTATTCTGTTGAAATTCTATTTAGCCAAGGATCTTCAGCTAAAGAAAAAGAAAATGTTGAAGCTTTAATAGCTAAGGGTATTAAAGTATTAATTATCTGCCCCCAGGATGCAACAGCAGCTTCTGCAGCTGTAGATGAAGCAAAAGAAGAAGGAATTAAAGTAATTTCTTATGATCGTCTGATTACAGGTACAAAATCAGTTGATTACTATGTTACTTTTGATAGTATTGCTGTTGGAAAACAACAAGGTCAGTATTTAATTGATAAAGCAACCGGAAAAGGAAATTCACTTTTCTTGTTTGCAGGAGCTGCATCTGATAATAATGCTTTCCTGTTTTTCGAAGGAGCTTGGGAGGTTTTACAGCCTAAAATTGCAGATGGCACATTCGTAATTAAGAATTCCAGTGAGGCCGTTGCACTACAAAGTAAACCTACTCTTACAAGAGATGAACAAAGTAAGATAATTTCACAAATCACTACCAACTGGTCAAATGATGATGCAAAGAGCAAAGCAGAAGCATATTTAACAGCCGCATCTGCTTCAGATAAAGCTACTTCTTATATTCTTTGCCCTAATGATGGTGGTGCACGTACTATTGGCGATGTTTTTGCAACAGATACAGCAGTAAAGAAGTATGTAATTACTGGTCAGGATGCAGAAAAGGCTTCTATCCAGTATGTTATAGATGGTAAACAATCTATGACAGTATTTAAAGATGTTCGTATACTTGTAAAGGATGCCATCAATATGGGTCTTACAATTTTAGATGGTAAGGTTCCTGAAACAACAGCTACATACAATAATAAAGTTGTAGATGTTAAAGCAAAACAGACTCCTATAACAACAGTTGACAGTAAAAATGTTAAGAGTGCAATCATTGATTCTGGATATTATAGTGCATCAGAATTTCAGAATTTGAAGTAATATAAGACAAAAACAGGATAGTGAAAACCATTAACTATCCTGTTTATCTCTTAAAACATAAGTAAGGGAGACTTAGAAATGGATGATTATATACTTGAAATGAAGGGTATCACAAAAGAGTTTTCCAGTATATTGTATCTGTTTGCAATAGTTCCATCCTCTGCCTGCATACAGTCAAAGTAAGCGGTTCCTGATTCATTTTCCAATCCAACTCTAAACAATACGGAAGTGCTGGTACTGTCTGAAGGTAAAGTAAA
>JAJBWD010000411.1:0-19868 GCA_032907345.1 Bacillota bacterium
ACCACTATGTTCTCCCCATAATAACAAATCACTTTAAAACCAGGCTTCCGGATCAGAATTTCATAATTCATGATTTAAAAAGAAATGAAGCAGCTATATATAATAAGAAAGAGTGGATGATAATTCCTTTCACCAGAGAAGAAGGAATGAAGCTTATAAATAAAAGTGATCAGGTATTTTACGAAGATTTATGGAGAAACTATTTTAAGTCAATTGCAATTAAAGAAAGAAAAAATGAAAAGCTTCAGAAAAGCCATATGCCTGAAAGATATTGGAAGCATATGACTGAAATGATGGAATAGCTGAAGCTTATTTAGTATAATGAAAATGGGATTTACAAAATGCAGGTGATATATTGATTGATATAAAGACAAGAAATTTAAATATAAATAATAAGGGACAGGTTTATTATTTAACATTTCCCAGTTTCAATAAATACAGCTTTCAGGTTCATGGCTTTAGTACAAGGCTGGGAGGAGTAAGCTCCGGTATATATGAATCTATGAATTTAGGCTTTAACAGAGGAGACGATTATGGTAATGTTTTAGAAAATTATAAATTATTTTCTGAAGCCTTAGGCATAAACCATGAAAATCTTGTATTTTCTTCCCAGACTCATGGAGACGTAATAAGAGATGTAAAAGCATCAGACATAGGAAAGGGTATAACTAAGGAAAAGGAATATGACAGTGTTGACGGGCTTATTACGAATGTTCCCGGAATCTTTCTTGTAGGGCTCTTTGCTGATTGTGTACCTATTTACTTTTTGGATCCTGTAAAAAGAGTAGCGGCAATTGCTCACTCAGGCTGGAGAGGGACAGTTCTTCAAATTGGCAGGAAAATGGCTGATAAATTTATTGAATATGGTTCTTCAAAGGAAGATATATTGGTTGGTATTGGCCCTTCAATAGGCCCCTGCTGTTTCCAGGTAGGAGCAGAAGTGGCAGAGGAATTTAAAAGCCTGCCATTTATAACAGATTCATTTATTAAAAATGACGGAAGGGATAAATATAAAATAAATTTATGGGAAATAAACAAAGCTATATTAATTAATTCCGGGATAAATGAAAAAAACATAACAGTTACTGATGTATGTACAAAATGTAACTCCAAATTTTTATTTTCTCACAGAGGAAGCAATGGTAAAAGGGGCAGCCTGGCGGGAATAATTGGATTAAAATAAAAAGAAGGGATTTTCCCTTCTAATTTAATATCTTGTATATTCTGTCCAGATCTAGTATATATATATATCTGCTGTCAAAGTTAATTATTCCTTCTTCTCTCATTTTGATAAGTTCTCTTGAAAGTGATGGCCTTAATATGCCTAAATTGAGAGCTATATTTTGCTTTGAATCTTTAAGCTTTACTTTTAAGCTGTTTTGGCTTTTGTATTCTTCAAGAATAAAATTAGCCGTCTTTTCTCTGATATTTTTAAATGACATTTCTTTCAGCTTGGAGTTTAAAGTTAATACCTTTGATGACATCAGCTTCATGAAATTGTTTAGGAATTCTTCATCTATTCTGCAAAGTTTAAGTATTCCTTCCTTACTCAGGAACATTATTTTTGATTTGCTTGATGAGACTATTGTTGCCGGGTATGTATTTCTGTCTGAAAAAACAACCACTTCTCCAAATACTTCACTTTCCTGAAGCTTTCTTAGAATAAATATCTTGCCGGAAGCGTATATCTTCTGCAGTTCGATTTCTCCCTCTAAAACAATTGCCACGCTTTTGCAGGGTGAGTCCTCTAGAGCAATTATCTCATCCTTTGAATATTCCCTGACGGTATAATTTATTCTTCTGATTTCTTCGGATATTTTTTCTTCGTTTAATCCCTTAAATAATATTGAATTGAAAATTGAAGCATATTTTTCCTTCATTATTGTTTATCCTTCAATATATCTCTGATTTCAGATAAAAGCTCTTCTTCTTTTGAAGGCTTTGGAGGTTCTGCTGGTTTTTCTTCTTTCTTTTTATTAAATCTATTTATAGCTTTAATAATGATAAATATAGAAAAGGCTATAATTAAAAAATCAATAGTTGTTTGAATGAACATTCCATAATTTAACGATACAGTTTTACCATTTATACCATGCATTGGTAATTTTCGGTCTGAAAGGTTCATTCCTCCTAAAACAAGACCCAAAACAGGCATAATAATGTCATTTACAAGAGAGCTGACTATTTTCCCAAAGGCACCTCCTATAATAACACCTACTGCCAAATCAACAACATTACCTTTCATGGCAAAATCTTTAAATTCCTTTAACATATAACTCCTCCTTTAATATTTCATAAAAATTCATTTAAGTAAATAAAAATTCGGATTAAGTAATCAGAATATTAACTAAAATATACCATAATTAGCAATTATACTCAACAATTTAATTAAGAATTAATACTATTTATAAATCTTATAAAAGCAGCCTGACCCTTAGAGTTCCTTTTATATACGCCTGCATGCTCTAAAACAGTCATAAATGTACTTCCTACTTCCTGTTTTAATATCTGATTAACATTATCTCTATTAACATTATCGTATTTATTAATCAAATATTTATACCATTCTTCATGTTTTATTAAATCCGGTTCTTTAGTGATGTCTAAACTTTTATCTATTAAGTATTTTGAAAGGAGTTCCAGCTCGTCTTTCAGTCTGGCTGGAAGTACAGCAAGGCCCATTACCTCAATTAAGCCTATGTTTTCCTTTTTTATGTTATGAACTTCACTGTGAGGATGAAAAATGCCAAGGGGGTGCTCCTTGCTGGTTCTGTTATTTCTAAGAACAAGATCCATCTCATAGGAAGATTCCCTTCTTCTGCAAATAGGGGTTATTGTATTGTGAGGAGTGTCCCCTGTATGGCTGTGGATTTCTGCGGTAGTATCACTGTACTCCCTCCAGCTGCTAAGAATAATATCTGACAGCTTTGAGATTCTTTCTTTGCTGTTTCCCTTAATCCTTAATACAGACATGGGCCATTTCACAATTCCTGCCTCAATGTCAGGGAAGCCCTTAAAGGATATGCTTCTTTCTGTTTCTGCTTTTGCCATAGGGAAGATGTAGTTTCCTCCCTGAAAATGATCGTGGGACAAAATTGAACCTCCCACTATCGGCAGATCAGCATTAGATCCTATAAAATAATGAGGAAATTTCTCAGTAAACTCTAAAAGCCTGTCAAATGTTTCCTTTGATATTTTCATAGGTACATGCTCTCCATTTAATACAATGCAGTGTTCATTGTAATAAACATAGGGCGAATATTGAAAGAACCAATCCTTTCCTCCTAACTTAACAGGAATTATTCTATGATTTTCTCTTGCCGGGTGATTAAGTCTTCCGGCATAGCCTTCATTTTCCTTACATAAAAGACATTTGGGATAGGAGGCTGCCTTAATGTTTCTTGCAGCAGCTATAGCCTTTGGGTCCTTTTCCGGCTTTGATAAATTTATAGTAATATCTAAATCTCCATAATCAGTTTTTGCCTTCCATTCCAGATTTTTTTTTATTCTGTCAACTCTTATGTAATCTGAAGCCTTGCTAAGAGAATAAAAATAATCTGTGGCCTGGGAAGGTGACTTTTCATATAAGCTGTAGAATTTATTGATAACAACAGAAGGCTTATCCACTAAGGTGTCCATAATTTTAGCGTCTAATAAGTCTCTATATACAGGAGTATTACTTTCCAAAATTCCATTTTGAAAGCACCAGTTTAATATGTTATCTAGGATAGGAGCTGGAGTTTCTAAATTTTCATCCTGAACTTCTGCAATTTCATAATCATTAAGCTTAAGTATTTCCAGCAGCTTATTTCTTGTATAGATAACATCCTCTTTCGCCATTAGATTTTTGTTTAAGCCAAAGCTCAGCAGTCTTTCTATTTCTTTATATATATTTATTTTCATAAGTTCCTCCAAATTAATTATAGAAAAGGATTTCTATAACCATTTTATTTCATTTCATTTAATTTTACAATGGCAAATATTTTTTTAATCATAATATTATAGCTTCAGGGAATAATGAAATTGGTAGAACTTTAATCAATTTTAGGAGCGGATATGATTAAATTAAAATATGATAATAAATTCTTTAAAAACAGCCTGCTTATATTCTTTCTGCTTTTAATATTAATAATAGTATACAAAGCAATTGATAATTTAACTGCAATATTTTCTCATATTATTAATATAACAGCATTTACGCTGAACCTTTTAAAGCCATTTATTTATGCCTTTATTATTGCATATTTCCTAAATCCCTTTGTGAAATTTTTTGAGGAACGATTGTTTAAAAGAAATGAAAAGTATCTGGCAGATAAAAAGAAGAGAAGATGTTTAAGCATATTGATTTTATATCTTATTATAATCTTGTTTTTTGCTCTTATTATTAATTATATAATTCCGGTAATAAAATTGAATATTGGTGATTTGTTCAAAAATATTCCAGCCTTTTTATCAAATACTGAAAAATTCATTAACAGTATTCCTTCAAAATTTATGACTTCTAAGTCATTAAAATTAAATGAAAAAGTTTTGGAAATAATTTCTAAATACACTGAAAGTATAGATAATGATTGGATAAATATGTATTTTGGGAGAATAATGGAGAAAGTATTTAAGCTTACTATGGGTTTTATGAAAGTTATGCTGGGATTTATCATTGCCATTTATATTATTATAGACAAAGAAAAAATAAGTGAAGGCACACAGAGGATAATAAGGGCTGTCTTTAAAGAAAGAACTTCTGAAAGAATAAAAAATGTTTTAGTTAAGACGAATATAATTTTCTCCAAATTTATAATAGGAAAATTTATAGATTCATTTATTGTAGCTGTAATTTGCTTTCTGATAATGCTGCTGTTTAAAATTAAATATTCTCTGCTTATAAGTATTATTATAGGAATATCCAATATGATCCCATATTTTGGGCCAATAGCCGGAGCTGTTCCTCCTATTGCAATGACACTTTTATATTCACCGGGGAAAGCAATTTTAGTTGCATTTCTTATTTTTATACTCCAGCAGTTTGATGGAAACTACCTGGAGCCTAAGATACTTGGAGATTCTTTGGGGCTGAGTCCTTTATGGATAATATTCGCCATATTTATAGGCGGAGGTTTATTTGGATTTTTTGGAATGCTTATGGGTGTTCCTGCTGCTGCGGTTATAAAATCATTTATAGATGACTGGATAGATAAAAGATTAGAAAATAGATAATAAAATAAGCCATAATTAAATATATTATTAGTAAAGCATAAAATTTTAATGGTGGTTTATGAAAAAGAAATATTTAATATTTGGTTTTATCGGATTATGTATAATTACATTTATCATTTCCTATTTAATAGCCAGGTCAGTTTTATAAAAAAAAGCCCTCGGTGGAGAGCTTTACTTTTGCCTTCTGAATATTGATGGGATGGATAAGTCTTTAAACTCATCTTCCTTTTCCTTTTCTTTTTTAAAGTTATCCAGGAAGGAGGGAGAAACGGCAGCCTTTTCCTTTTCAAGACCTGTAGCAATGATCGTTACAATAATTTCATCATCCATATCATCATCTGTAGTTGTTCCGAATATAATCTCAGCATCCTTATCAGCTTTATCTCTTATGTACTCAACAGCTTCATTTATCTCCATAAGAGATAAATCACTGCCTCCTGATATATTTATAAGAAGGGAGGTGGCCCCGTTTAATTCTGTTTCAAGAAGAGGAGAATTCACAGCAAGCTTGGCAGCTTCTATAGCTTTATCGTCTCCCTTAAAGCGTCCGATACCCATATGCGCAATTCCTGCGTCCTTCATAACAGTTTTAACATCTGCAAAATCCAGGTTAATTATGCCTGGGTTATTGATCACGTCAGTAACACTTTTAACCCCTGACAAAAGGACACTATCCGCTATCTTAAATGCATCGAGAAAGGATAACCTTTTTTCAGATACCTTAATAAGATTTTCATTAAGAACAATAATCAGAGAATCTACATTTGGCCTGAGATTTTCTATTCCGGAAACAGCGTTTTTCATCCTTATTCGTCCTTCAAATGGAAATGGCTTAGTCACTATCCCAACTGTAAGTATTCCCATATCCTTTGCTATTCTGGCAATAACGGGAGCGGCTCCTGTTCCTGTTCCTCCGCCCATTCCGGCTGTTACAAATACCATGTCAGCTCCTTCAAGGGATGATTTTATTTCCACTTCGTCCTCTAAGGCAGCTTCTTCACCAACTGTTGGTCTGGCACCGGCGCCTAAGCCCTTAGTAAGCTTTTTACCTATCTGAATCTTATTATCGGCTAAAGAACCATGAAGGCTTTTTAAATCAGTATTAACTGCGATGAATTCAGCCCCTGTCATGTTTTCTTCTATCATTCTGTTAACGGCATTATTTCCGCCGCCGCCAACTCCGATTACTTTGATTTTTGCATGAGAATTATTAACTTCTATATCCACCTTTTCCCCTCCAATCTACACTTATATAATTATATAATAAATTCGCCGAGAGTTAATATCAATAGTTAAATTTGTATAAAAATTCGCTGTAAGTTAATTTTTTCTCTATTTTTCGCTATATTATTCAAAATATCTTAATATATTGACAAATTTGTAATTTTACACAAATTATATACTGGTGTATAATATACTTAATTGAAATAGGGAAAGGGATAATTATGAATTTAGGTGAAAATATTAAAATCATAAGAAAGCTGAAATGCTTAACCTTAAAGGAAATGTCCTTAAGAACAGGGATAACCTCATCCTTCTTATCTGACATAGAAAACAGCAAAAAGCTTCCCTCTGTGGATACTTTGAGCAAGCTGTCAGAAGGCCTTAATGTACCCCTGTATATGTTGTTTAAAGAAGGGGCACAAACAAGTCATAAGGAAGGCTTTGACATGTCTCATGAGGATAATTTTATTCTCCAGGCAAAAGCTCTTTTTATGAGTGAAATGCTGAGCCGGGAGGATAAAGAAAAGATATTTAAGGATATATCTGATTTTTACTGGGAAGCTAAGGGCTTAAGCGGAAAAAGGTAGCTATGGATAAAAAAGAGATAGTTTCATTGGCAAAATGCATTAGAAAAGTATTTAATACTAATGATCCCTTTTACATTTCAAAACTTCTTGGAATTAAAATTGAATACAGAGAGTACAGCAGGGCAGTTAAGGGCTATTATAGAAAGGTTTTCGATGATGTCTATATAGTCATTAACAATAATTACAATAAAAAGGAACAAAAAATAATATGTGCTCATGAACTTGGACATGCCCTCCTTCATACAGATGTAGCCCAGCATATAATAGATGAGTACTATAATGGCGGAGATGTAAGTGTCTTAGAGCATGAAGCCAATATTTTTGCTCTGTCACTTCTGCTGGATGAAGAGCTTGATATTGAAATAAGCAGTATGTCTAATTACCTTATACAAAATATATTCAAAATATAGAGAAGTCTCAATTGAGACTTCTCTTTAATTTTCTTTAATAAGGCCGTTTCTATAGCAGTACAGCAGCTTTATCAGTTCTTTAATCTGGCTTCTGAGCTCAGCTCCTATATCTGTATCTCCAACGGTTTTTCTTTTTTCCACCATTTCAAGAATTTTAGAAGAAAATATTATATCCTTATCCTGCTCCAGGGCACTAGCCAAGCCTTCAAAAGGCTCCTGGGAAACAAGAAGAAGCCCGTAGGAATTATAAATAAGAGTATATCCCGCAATTCCGGTTTGAGGCTGATATGCCTTACAAAAACCTCCGTCTATGGCTAATAATTTTCCATTTGCCTTTATTGGAAGCTCTCCATCCTTTAACTTTACAGGCACATGGCCGTTAATTACATGAGATTTTTCATTTAGTCCAAACTCAAACAGAATATTAAGGACAACTTCCTCATTGTCTCTGTATTTATAGTAAGGCAGCTTTTCTTCGTAATGGGTCTTTTTATCATCAATAAAATACCTTTCAAAGGTAGCCATTTTTTTCTTCCCAAATAATGTTGAATTCTCACCGCACCACAGGTACCATATTATATCCCCATAATAGGTTTTGCTTTTTCCATCCTTAAGGAAATAAGCACTTCTTACTGCTGAATCAAATTCATCCATCAGAGCCTTGCCTTTTAGCTTCTTATTTAATATGTTTACCTCTTTGAAGCTGCCATCCTGATTTAGTGGTATGCAGCCATGAAATAATAAATTTGAATTATATATTTTATAAAGACTTCCCTTGTTAAATAAGAATTTAATATGTGACTGCAGCTTTTCACTGTTTTTAAAAGATTGAGAAAGCCGGTTCATCACATTCTTTTCTTCTCTACTCAATTTATAGGGATCTTGCTTATCTATTGTGGGAAAGAAAGTATCATTAAGGGAATAGGAAGTTCCTTCAATATTTATGGTTTTACTTTCCAGATTCATCTTATGGAGCAGCTTTCTGTCCTCCATATTAAATTCCTTATGGTTATCTATAATGCTTCCCTCCAGCTTAAACTGAATTATTGCAATTGCCTTGTGCATTTTTGCAATAAGGCCTATATCATGGGCAGGAATAACTTTTTCAATATCTATTGGAATGAATGAGCTGCAGGGATCATCCTTATAGATTTCCAATGCAAAGGAAGCCAGAGGAAGAAGGTTTATGCCGTATCCATCCTCTAAGGTTTTGAAATTCCCGTATCTTAATGCTATCCTAACTGAATTTGCAATAAGTGCAGGACAGCCGGAAGCTGCACCCATCCAGACTATATCGTGATTTCCCCATTCTATATCTAATGAATGGTGCTTCATCAGCTCATCCATTATTATTTCAGCTCCGGGACCTCTGTCGTATATATCTCCCAATACATGAAGCCTGTCAACAGTCAGTCTTTGAATTACCTTACATATTTCAATAATAAAATCTGAAACAATGTCTATCTTTATAAGAGTATTTATTATCTCATTATAATAATTTTCTTTATTTGATATTTCACCATTTTCATGGAGCAGCTCCTCCATTATATATGAAAAGTCCTGGGGAAGAGCCTTTCTTACCTTTGACCGGGTATACTTGGATGAAACTACTCTGCAAAGCTGAATTAACCTGAAAAGAGTGATCTTATACCATTCATCCAGGTGTTTTTCTTCTGCTTTAACTAATTCCAGTTTTTCCTCTGGATAATATACCAAAGTGGCTAAAGAATTCTTCTCCCATTCCATTAAAGAATTACCGAATATATCGTTTATTTTTCTTTTAATGACTCCGGAAGAATTTTTTAAATTGTGAGTAAAGGATTCATACTCACCGTGGATATCAGAAATAAAATGTTCTGTTCCCTTTGGAAGGTTAAGAATAGCCTGAAGATTAATTATTTCTGTGGAGGCCTTTCTTGTGTTTGGGTATTGTTTTGAAAGAAGATTAAGGTATCTTAAATCCTTCTCTACGTCTTTATTTGATAAAGCTGACATAAACCCACCCCTTAAATATATTGCTGAAGGTAATTGCATAATATCATTTTAGCTGTTATTCAGATTAAAAATTGTTAACGTTTTTTAATCTGAATAAGTAAATTTAAAAATCATGCAACTTTTATATTACTATATTAATAATATCACAGAATTTATAAATATATAAACATTTTGTTTATTATTTTATATTTCTGTCAATAATACCACTAGTTTAAAATTTGGAGGGATACTATGAACAAGATAGTTATATTAGGAAGAATAACAAAAGATCCTGAACTGAAAATCGTTGAAAGTAATGGCAAAGTGTTTACTAAAGTCACTTTAGCTGTAGACAGACCATTCAAGAACGAGAATGGAGAGAGAGGAACAGATTTTATTCCTGTTATTTTTTGGGGCAGAAAGGCAGAAATAATATGCCAGTATATGACTAAGGGAAGGCAGCTCAGTGTAGGAGGAAGACTCCAAACCAGATCCTATGACGGTGTTGATGGAAAAAGGAAGGTTTCAATTGAAGTTGTAGCATCAGACTTTCAATTCATCGATAAGAAAACTGCGGAAGAAATAGTATAAGGCTGCTTAATTGCAGCCTTTCCTCTTTCCTGAGAAGCGATTTCTGACATTTTCATATGATATTTTATGTTTTTTTCACATGGAAAAGTTTACCTGCAAATTCAATTTTTAAATCCTTCTTATATTTTTGTCAGTTTTTATATTTTAATATCCTAATTATTTACACATTAGCTATATACTGATATTTATAAAAGGCTTAATATGAAAATTATTACACCATATTGATATAATACCAAAATATGTTTAATTTAATAATAATTAAATAGCCCTAATTTAGCATAAAAATGTAGAAAAATTTTTATTTTGCTGGACACAATATGACAGAAAATAAATATTCTATCTGCTAAAATTTAAGTTGTTTAAAGGGGGAATATTATGAAAGTTTTGGAGGAGTTAATCACCACAAAGCGAGAAGATCAGCTAGTATATACATACTGTTACAGGTTAACCTGCGATGATTTCAGTATCAGAAGTGGAGAGAAAGCTATAAAGTTTAAGGCATACGGCATTGAGGCTGAAAGAAAGGATTTTCAGGGAACTTCCATAGAAAACATAGAAAGAAATTCAATCCCGAACATAAGTCCATACAGACATAAGGTGAAAGCACTTTTAAATATTATATATAAAAATAATGTTTCACCTATTCATCTGGTAGATATATTAGGAAACTACGTAGATGAATGTGCCTGTGATTACCAGGAGAACATAATAGAAAAATCAGTTTAAAATTCAGGCATTTCCAGAATAATATTTTGGAGATGCTTTTATTTATGAGATTTTCTGGTGTAAAATATACTAGAGGTGATAATTTGATTAAGGGTATTGGTACAGATATAATTGAAATTAAGAGAATAGAAAAGGCAATTGGAAACAAGAGCTTTATTAATAAAGTATACAACGAAAACGAATTAAAGGATATAGATAAAAGTAATTTGAAAGCAAGTTCACTGGCAGGAAAGTTTTCTGCCAAGGAAGCAGTTTCTAAGGCATTGGGAACAGGAATAAGAGGATTTTCATTAAGGGATGTAGAAATATTAAAAGATAATTTAGGAAAGCCCTATGTGGTACTGAAAAACAATGCAGAAAAATTGGCTTCATCCTTTGGAAATTACAGCATATCAATTTCTATATCCCACAGCCGGGAGAATGCTGTGGCAGTGGCAATATTGGAGGTAATATAGATGAGGATAACAGATTCAGAGGAATCAAAGCTTATGGACGAATATACCATAAAAAATATTGGAATTCCTTCAGAAATACTTATGGAAAATGCAGCAATTGGTATTTTAGAAAATATAGAGGAAGCCCATAAATCCTTTGTAATAGTGTGCGGTACCGGAAATAACGGAGGAGATGCTTTAGCTGCAGCCCGCCATATTTATGGAAAAAATAAAAGCATTGCTATATACTTAGTTGGAAATGAAGATAAGCTTATCAGGGAAGCAGCTCTTAATTACAATATAGTTAAAAATCTGGGAATAGAAATTAAAAATATAAAAGCTGAAGATGATATGGAGAATTTAAAAGCAGAAATTAAATCTTGTGACGCGGTAATAGACGGAATATTTGGCATTGGACTTAAGAGAAATGTAGAAGGAATATATAAAGATGTAATAACAGTTATTAATGATTATTCAAATTTTACATATTCTATAGACGTTCCGTCAGGATTAACAGCTGACAGGGGGGAAGTACTGGGAACTGCTGTTAAGGCAGACATTACAATAACCCTTAACCTGTATAAAACAGGATTTTTAAGCTACAGTGCTATGGATTATACAGGTAAAATTGTAGTTTGTGACATCGGTATTCCTGAAGAGGTAAAAAATAGGTTCCATAAAGGAAGATTTATTACAGACAGAGCCTGCATAAGAAGCATCTGGAAAAAGAGAAGCTTGGTATCAAACAAAGGTGAGTTTGGAAGAGCCCTGGTATTTGCAGGAAGTACAGGCTTTACCGGTGCTGCAAAATTAACATCAAAATCTGCAATAAAAGCTGGAGCAGGACTAGTAACCTTAATCACTAAGGATCAGGTATTTGAAAGTCTTCAGGAGAGCGCCGCTGAAAATATGACAATTCCCTTTAGTGAAAAGAGCAGGATAGTAAATCTTATAGAAGGAGCAGATGGCATAGGCTTTGGGCCAGGCTTATCTAAAGATGAAGAAACATTATCAATGCTTGAATTAGTATGCCAATGTGCAAAATGTCCGGTAGTAATAGATGCTGACGGGCTTAATGTATTAAAGGATAATAAGGAAATTTTGAAAAACGGAGAATATGTTCTGACTCCTCATCCCAAGGAAATGGAGAGGCTCAGTGGTATAAATATAGAAGATATAAATAAAAACCGGATAAGTATTGCAGAAAATTATGCCAAAGAAAATAATGTGATTCTTCTTTTAAAGGGGTATAATACTGTAATAACTAATGGAGCTGAAACCTATATCAATCCAACAGGCAGCAGTGCTATGGCTTCAGGGGGAATGGGGGATGCCTTAACCGGAATAATAACATCCTTTATAGCCCAGGGTTATAAACCATTTAAAGCAGCAGTGCTTGGAGCATATATTCATGGATATATAGGGGACAAACTCAGTGAAAAAATGTTTTCAGTAAATGCTTCAGATTTAATTAATGAAATTCCATACATATTAAAGGAATTTTAATTATATAAGTATATTTTTTAAACATACACATATTTATTTATAGAAAGCAGGGATAAATTGTTTAGACATTTAAGGCCGGTTTGGGCTGAAATTAATTTAGATTGTGTGGAGAATAATATAAGAGAAATAAGAAAGGTTTCAAAAAGCAGAGAGATTATAGGAGTAATAAAAGCAGATGCTTACGGTCATGGGGCTGTAGATTTGGCTCCGGTATTACTCCAAAATGGAGCAGATTCCTTTGCAGTTGCAGTACTTAGTGAAGCAGTGGAACTTAGAAGGTCAGGAATAGACTGCCCAATAATGGTACTTGGCTTTACTCCTCCTAACTTAGTTGATAACATATTGAGATATGACATAGAACAGACAGTATATTCCTATGATTTTGCAAAGGAATTATCAGCCATGGCTGTTAAGAAGAATAAGCTGGCAAGAATACATATAGTACTTGATACCGGCATGGGACGAATAGGCTTTATTCCTGATAATGAATCATTAGATGAAGTTGAAAAAATAAGCCATCTTCCAAATATAATTATAGAAGGAATGTTTACTCATTTTTCAACTGCAGATGAGGAAAACAAGGAATTTACAAAAAAACAGTTAAGCATTTTCAATGAGTTTTATAAAGATTTAACTTCCAGGGGAGTTAAAATAAAAAAGAGACATACTGCAAACAGTGCAGCTATATCAGATTTTCCGGAGAGCCATTTTGAAGCAGTGAGACCCGGAATAATTCTCTATGGCTACTATCCTTCAGATTATGTACAAAAGGATAAAATTCATCTAAAGAGGGTTTTGACACTTAAGACGAATATAGTTCTTATAAAAAATGTTCCCAAAGGGTGTCCTATATCTTACGGAAGAAGATTTTATACTGAAAGGGACAGCATAATTGCAACTCTTCCTGTAGGATATGCAGACGGATATACAAGACTTTTGTTTAATAAGGGAAAGGTAATAATAAACGGGAAGTATGCTAAGGTTGTAGGAAGCATATGTATGGATCAATGCATGGTAGATATTACAGACATTCCTGAAGTTAAGGTAGGAGATGAGGTAATTCTTCTGGGGGAAGATGGGGTAAAATACGATGCAGATGATATGGCAGATGATATCGGAACCATTAGCTACGAGGTGCTTACAATGATAAGCAAGAGAGTCCCAAGAGTATACACAAAGGACGGCAAGGTAGTTAAAATTAGAAATTATGTGTAAAATTACATACATAAAAATTAGTAAACATCTTTGACATATTTATATTTTGTATTATAATTGTTTTGAGGAATTTGTATAATATTTTTTATGATTATTCAAATTTCGATATACATACTCACACTCCCTAGGAGGATATATTATGTCAGAGAAGAGAAGAACAATATATAGCAGACAGGGACTTAAGAAAAAAAAATTAATAGAAAGCAAAAAAAGATGTGAATTTATTAGGAAGGATCTAATATTATATATTAAAGATAAAAATTCACTTAACAAGACACTAAAGGAAGGCTATATGGCTATGGGTGAATTGAATCTTAAATTATGTAATGAAGCTTCTCATGATGCCTATCAGGACATGAGTAATTATGAAGCTATGCTTTCGGAGTGTGATTTTAAGTATGGCAGCAAATGTAAGAAGAGGGGATATATATTACGCTGATTTAAGCCCTGTGGTAGGATCAGAGCAGGGCGGTATAAGACCTGTTATTATACTTCAAAATGATGTCGGAAATAAGTACAGTCCAACAGTGATTGTAGCAGCCATAACCTCTCAGATAAATAAAGCCAAACTCCCTACCCATGTGGAGATATCCTCAGAGGATTATGGACTCAATAAAGATTCCGTAGTTTTGCTGGAGCAGGTAAGGACACTTGATAAAAGAAGATTAAAAGAAAAAATAGGTCATATGACAGAGGATGATATCCTTAAAGTTGATGAGGCACTTATAATCTCATTGGGATTAAATTAAAATGTAGAGTGTAACCCTACATTTTATTTTTTTATGTTATAATGTAATTAAATTGCAAAATTGACTTAAAAATAAGGAATAATCAAAGGTTTTAAGTCGAAAAAATTTTAAAATTGTGTATCTATAACACCTGATTTTGCAGAAAGGAAGATATTATGAGAGAATTTATACATGATTTATTATATGCATTAAAACTCTCCCTGTATTTATTTTCAGGATCCTTAGTTTTAGGACTTATTATCGGACTTATAAAATGCGGCTTTAATTTAATAAGTGTTTTAGAAGTTGCAGTTAAGACGCCACAGGTGGTATCAATTATAGGACTTGCCATTTCAGGACTTTCATTCATAAGCAGAGAAACCTTAAGACCTCTCGATTATGAAAAAGAATGGAAAACATATTTCAGCAGGTTTAACCTGGCTTTTTCAATATTTTTCATATCTCTATTTAATGCTTTATTGGCTTACATTCTTGAATACATACTTTTCTTTAAAATATTCGTATAAACAGGAGGAAATAAATTGATAAGCTTTAAAAACGTATCAAAGGTATACAATAATAAGGTGTCAGCACTTTCAAATATAAATATGGAAATAGACAGAGGAGAATTTGTTTTTCTGGTAGGCCCAAGCGGTGCGGGAAAGTCTACACTTATAAAGATGCTGCTTAAAGAAGTAGAACCTACAGCAGGAAGCATAGAAATAAATGATTTTAATTTAGTAGATATGAAGAGAAAGGAAATCCCATATTACAGAAGAAAAATAGGAGTTGTTTTTCAGGATTTCAGGCTTATTCCAACACTTAATGTGTATGAAAATGTAGCCTTTGCCATGAGGGTAATAGAGGCGCCTAAAAAAATAATAAGAAAAAGAGTTCCTATGGTTCTTTCCCTTACAGGCTTATCCTCAAAATTCAAAGCATTTCCCAATGAACTGTCAGGAGGAGAGCAGCAGAGGGTATCTCTGGCCAGGGCAATTGTAAATAACCCCAGTATCCTTATTTGCGACGAGCCTACAGGAAACTTAGATCCGGATACCGCAGAAGGAATAATGGAAATATTAAACGACATAAACCATGCAGGAACCACAGTTGTTATGGCAACCCATGCCAGAGAAATAGTTGACAGGATGCAGAAAAGGGTAATAGCCCTTGAAAAAGGAATGGTAGTTAGAGACGAAATGAAGGGCGGGTATGGATATGAAGATTAATACACTAAAACATTTTATAAAAGATGCCGGGAATTCACTTAAGAGAAATAAGACACTCAGCCTATCCTCTGCTACAACAGTTATGGCAACACTATTTATTCTTGGAATATTTCTTCTTGTTATGCTTAACGTAAGACTTGGAATATTAGATGTGGAATCAAGAATTGAAGTACAGGTATTTCTTAAGAAGAACATTACAGAAGAGCAAAAAAATGCATTGGAAGAAAAGATAAAAAATGATGAAAATGTAAAGTCTTATACCTTTGAAACAAAGGAAATGGCCCTTAAAAAGTATCAGAATCAGCTGGGAAAAGATTATAAGTACTTAATTGAAGGCTATGAAAAGAATAATCCTCTTCCTGAGTCATATATTATTAAAGCTGATAAGCCTGAGAGTGTCAGCAAAATAGTATCAACAATTTCACCTTTAAGCGGAATAGAAGAAATTAAAGATGGCAAGGAAATAGTAGATAAAATAATTACAGCTACCAATGCACTTAAATGGATTGGCATTGGTCTCTTTATTTTATTAATCGGAGTATCTCTTTTCCTCATTGGGAATACTATAAAAATAGCAGTATTTTCAAGAAGGAGAGAAATTGGCATAATGAAATTCATAGGTGCCACTGACTGGTTTATAAGATGGCCTTTCATTATGGAAGGAGCAGTTATCGGAATAGCAGGAGCACTGGGAGCAGATATATTATTATATATCGGATACAAGTATCTTATAACCAAGTTTCAAAAGACAATGATACTGTCAACGCTTTTGCAGCCTGGATACATATTAACCTCACTGCTTCCGGGTTTTATTCTGCTGGGCCTTATAATCGGCTGTATAGGCAGTATAATTTCAATCAAAAAATTTCTCGATGTATAATATAAAAATAAAGCAGACTACCTGCTTTATTTTTTTGCAAATTAAATTTAGTAGGGTTATAATTTATCATATCGCATAAAATATTAATGACCAATTGTAACAGGATGGTGATATTATGACAAAGAAAAAAAAGTGGATTATAATTACAATAGTTATTGTATTGATAACAAATACATGCACATTTATGTTCTCAGATGTGGCATCTGTTTATCTGGCATCACATAATGTGGTGATAGGAAATGATACTTACAAGGACATATTAAAATTCTCAAAGCTTTTTTATATCAGAAATCAGCTGTATAAAGCCTATGATGGCAAGATAGATGACAGTAAGCTGATAGATGGGGCAATAAAGGGAATGACAAATGCCTTAGGTGACCCTTATACTGTATATATGAATAAGGAGGACTACACTGAGTATACTACATCTTTTTCAGGAGAGTACACAGGTATAGGAATTCAGGTTGAGGTTAAGGATAATAAAATATATGTAGTATCTGTATTTGATGGAAGTCCGGCAAAAAAATCAGGCATGCTTATGGGAGATTATATAGTTAAGGTAAATAAAGAGGATGTATCCGGGGAAGAACTGGATAAAGCCATTACTAAAATTAAAGGACAAAAAGGAACCTCTGTATTAATTACTGTAGACAGAAAAGGCAAGTTTATAGATATGAATATTACCAGAGATGATATTGTGACATCTCCTGTTAAAGGAAAAGTAATAGAAGGAAATATAGGATATATTATTCTGTCAAGATTTAATGAAAACAGCTCGGCAGATCTGAAAAAAGAGCTGGATTCACTTAAAAAATCAGGAATAAAGGGACTTATACTTGACCTTAGAGGAAATCCGGGGGGAGCACTTGATCAATGTGTGGATATTGCTTCGGAATTTATTGAAAAGGGAAAAACAATACTTACAGTTAAAGATAAAAACAACGTTAAACAGGTATATAAGTCAAAAGGAGGAGACTATACAAGTATTCCAATGACTGTTCTTGTAGATGAGAATTCAGCCTCTGCCTCTGAGGTATTGACAGGAGCACTGAAAGACTACAAGAGAGCTACTGTAGTAGGAACCAAGACCTTCGGAAAGGGAATTGTTCAGGAAATGCTGAATACCGGTGAAGGATCAGTACTTAAGGTAACCTATGCCAAATACTATACGCCAAACGGAAATTATATTCATAAGATTGGATTAGAGCCTGATATCAAAGTGGTATATGATCAAAAACTATTGGAACAAGTTTATGATGAAAAGAAAGATCCTCAATTAAATAAGGCAATAGAGGTAATAAAGGATAAACTTACAAAATAGAAAGGTGAATAAATGAGTATTGTTATATTAACGTTAAAAACCATATCATATGCAATAACAGACCCGGCTATAGTACTTCTTATAATAATTTTAGGAATATTTTTAGCAAATAAAAATAGAAAGACCCTTCTGATGCAGAAGATGATACTGGGAAAAGAACAGAATTCTCTATTAGAGCTTACATTATCCCAGATAGTTATAGGAATATTATTAGGTACCATAGGCAGTGTCATTCTAACGTTTTTAGGAGCTGTATTTAATTTTGATATGGGCCTTGTATTAATACTTTTTGTGTCACTGATACTTTACTTTGTTAAACCCAGGTTTGCCTGCATAGCCTTCTCCGGAGGAATTGTAGGATTTATGGCAGTTGTATCTGAAATACTTAGAAATTTATACCCGGCATATTTTGATAAAATACCAAATTTTAATATTGATATTCCTTCCCTGATAGCATTTATTGCTGTACTCTATTTTATTGAAGGATTAGGAGTTATTTTAGATGGGAAAAGAGGAGCCATACCGGTATTTTCAAAAATTGAAGGAAAAATCGTAGGAGGTTTTTCTTTCAACAGATCCTGGGTAGTACCCTTTGCTATATTGTTTATTTTGTCAAATGCAGGGCCTGTAAATGTGGCAGACACAATTCCAACACCCAGCTACTGGCCTATTCTAAATCTTACCATACCAAAGGAGTCTATAGCAAAGGCAGTTATTTCTCTTATTCCCTTAATCGGATTAATTGGGTATAATACTGTTACCTTTACCATGAATAAGAGGGAAAAGACCACCTGTTCAGGTTTGCTCCTCATTGGATATGGAGCGGTACTGTTCCTGTTATCTCAGATAGCATTTATTAATGTCTGGATTAGACTTATTGCTTTAATTTTTGTACCCGCAGGGCATGAAGCAATATTTCAGTATGAAAGATGGAGAGAGCTTAAGAAATCTCCAAAGTACATCAGTACAGATGGTGAATATAAAGTACTGGAGGTATCCAAAGATTCTCCTGCTGCGGAAATGGGATTAAAATCAGGAGATACTATCCTTCAGATAAATGACAAAGAGGTAAAGGAAGATAAAGATATAATAGACCTGCAAAATAAAAATGGAAACTTTATATGGCTGAAGATTATGAAGGAAAATGGAAAGATAGAGGAAGTCTCCTATAATAAGATGAATTCTTACAAAAGGCTTGGTATTGTATTTGTACCGAGGCTGGATGGTGTAGATGAGGATTCGGTTATTGTTAAACTGGATGATAATGATAATTTTCACGATATAATAAATAAATTTAAGAATGGAAATGACAAGAAGCAGGATTAGTCCTGCTTCTTTTGACTATCTCTTTTTGTTTGGAAATTTATTGAAAGATACTATATTTTTGTATAAGACAAGCCCTTTCTGGAGATTATATAAATATTATTTTCAGGGAGGACCTTTATGAATAAGATATTTATTGAGGGATTAAATGTAAGAAAATTAAATAAAATAGTCTGCCCACACTGTGGAAGTGATGAAATAGTTAAATACGGAGTTTATAAAGGGGAGCAGCGTTATAAATGCAAAGACTGCGGCAGGACATTTAATCCATACACAGGAACACTTCTTAACTGGTGTCATTATAAGGACAAATGGGGAAGCTTTATTGAAACCATGGGGAAGGATATGTCGCTCCGGGAAGCAGACCAGGCAATAGGTGTACCCTACTCCACATTATTTTATTGGAGACATAAGGTAATGAACATATTGAACCAGGGAAAAGAAGAAAAGTTAAATGGAGTAATTGAGATAACAAAATTAGATTTACCATACCTTAATAAGTACTA
>JAJBWD010000412.1:0-6190 GCA_032907345.1 Bacillota bacterium
ATGTCCAAGTAATCACAGGAACCATACATTCCTATTGTTATTATATTTTTCTCTTTAGGAAGATCTTTTTCATCTGCCTTCTTTAAATATACCTTTCCTATTTCGAAAAACTTCAGAAACTATGAAAATGTAGAGATAAACTTCAATAAAGGCGTAAATGTATTAACAGGAGATAATGCTCAGGGTAAAACGAATATATTAGAAAGTATATATTACTGCAGCTTAGGCAAATCTCACAGGACAAACAAAGATAAAGAGCTGATTTTGTGGAACAAAGAATTTTCATATATAAATATACATATAGAAAAAGAAAGAATCGATAAAAAAATTGAGATAAAGATATTTAAAGAAGGTAAAAAAGGTATAAAAGTAAATTCCATACCTATTGGTAAAATATCCGATCTTATAGGCTCTTTTAATTGTGTAATTTTTTCTCCGGAAGATCTTAAAATAATAAAAGACTCGCCCTCATATAGAAGAAAGTTTTTAGATATAGAGCTCTGCAAGCTCAGCAAAAGATATTATTTTAATTTAGTTTCATATCAAAAAGTTCTTTCAGAAAGAAATTATTTTCTAAGAACAACGAGAAAATTAGATAAAGAATTAATATCGGTTTACGATGAGCAGCTTTCAAAATATGGCAGCTGCATTATATCCGAAAGATTAAAATATATAGATGATTTAAATAAATTTGGAAGCAAAATCCACTATGACATATCAAATAAAAAAGAAAACATTCAGTTTGATTATATTATGCCATTTAAAAGAGATGAAAATATAGAAAATTCTATTTTTAATGAGCTAAAAGCTAACTGGGAAAAAGATTTTGAAAGAAAAACTACTTCCATTGGTCCTCATAAGGATGATATTTCCATAAGGATTAACGGGAAAGATACAAGACTTTACGGCTCTCAGGGACAGCAGAGGACATCTATACTTACAATTAAATTCGCATCTCTTCAGATTATTAAAGACAGAACGGGAGAGTATCCGGTTCTGCTTTTAGATGATGTTTTATCGGAGCTGGATTTAAACAGGCAAAAATATGTTTTAAAATCAATAAAAAATGTTCAGACCATAATTACTGTTACCGGAATTTTTGATTTGAAAGAGTACATAGAGGATGATATAAAGATTTTCAGTGTAAAAAATGGAAATATATTGTGATTGGAGGAGTAAAATGTTTTTACATTTAGGGGAAAATGAAGTTGTTCCTATAAAAGATGTTATAGGTATTTTTGATATGGAAAGTACAACCTATTCCTATGAGACCAGCCAGTTTTTAAGACTTGCTGAGGAGGATGGATTTGTGGAAAGAATTACTAGTGAGGGAGCAAAATCCTTTATTGTTGCTGAAATAAATAAAAAAAGTAAAATATTTATTTCCCCTATTTCTTCTGCAACACTATTGAAAAGATTTAACGAATTACTTTTAAAACCTTGGGAGGATAAAAATGGAGGAAAATAATCAAATTTATGATCAAAGCCAGATACAGGTATTAGAAGGCCTGGAAGCTGTAAGAAAAAGACCTGGCATGTATATTGGAAGTACAAGTGTAAAAGGACTAAACCATCTGGTTTATGAGATAGTTGATAACAGCATAGACGAAGCAATGACCGGAGTCTGTGATAAAATTGAAATAACCATAGATAAAAAAAATGCAGTTACAGTTAGTGATAATGGAAGAGGTATGCCTGTTGGAATTCATGAAAAGATGAATATACCAACAGTTGAGGTTATAATGACTATACTTCATGCCGGCGGCAAGTTTGGCGGCGGAGGATATAAGGTATCAGGAGGTCTTCATGGAGTTGGAGCTTCTGTAGTTAATGCTCTTTCAAAGTACTGTGAGGTTACTGTAAGAAGAGATGGTCACATATGGAATGAAAGTTTTGTTCGTGGTAAGGTTAATACTCCTTTCAAACAGATAGGAGATACAGATGAACATGGTACCACTACTTATTTTGAACCGGATGAAGAAATATTTGAAGAAGTAGTATTTGAGCATGATACCTTAGTTAAAAGATTAAGAGAGCTGGCATTTTTAAATAAGGGATTAAAAATATTATTTAAAGACGAGAGAGAAGATTACGAGGAATTATTCCACTACGAAGGAGGAATAAAGTCCTTTGTAAGCTATTTAAATAAGAATAAGCAGCCTCTTCATGAGGAGCCCATATATATTGAGGGTGTAAAGGATGACTATCAGGCAGAAATAGCTCTTCAGTATAATGATACATATACAGACAACATATATTCCTTTGCAAATAATATAGATACCGTGGAAGGCGGAACTCACCTTATTGGTTTTAAAACTGCTCTCACCAGAGTCATTAATGACTATGGAAAAAAATATGGTTATATAAAGGATGCAGAAAAGAAGCTTTCCGGAGATGATATAAGAGAAGGATTAACTGCGGTTATTTCAGTAAAGCTGACAGATCCTCAATTTGAGGGACAAACAAAGACAAAGCTTGGAAACAGTGAAGTAAGAGGAATAGTAGACAGTATTGTAGGAGACAAAGTATCTGTTTTTCTTGAGGAAAATCCTGAAGTAGGAAGACAGATTTTAGAAAAGGCACTGACTGCTTCAAGAGCAAGAGAAGCAGCAAGAAAAGCCAGAGAGCTTACAAGAAGAAAATCAGTTCTTGAGAGTACAGCTCTTCCTGGAAAGCTGGCAGACTGCTCATCTAAAGACCCAAGAGAATGTGAAATATATATAGTCGAAGGAGATTCTGCGGGCGGCTCTGCTAAGCAGGGAAGAAACAGAAGATTCCAGGCAATACTTCCTCTTAGGGGAAAAATAATGAATGTAGAAAAACAAAGACTTGATAAAATATTAAATTCAGATTCCATAAAAAATATGGTAACCGCTTTTGGTGCAGGAATCGGTGAGGATTTCGACGTTTCTAAAATAAGATATGACAGAATAATATTAATGACAGATGCGGATGTGGATGGAGCTCATATAAGAACCCTTCTGTTAACTTTCTTTTTCAGGTATATGAGAACATTGGTTGAGGAAGGTCATGTATATATTGCTCAGCCTCCGCTGTATAAAGTGTCAAAGAATAAAAATGAAGCCTATGCCTATACTGACAGAGAGCTGGAATCCGTTCTTAACGATTTTGGCGGTAAGGATAACAGAACAGATATTCAAAGATATAAAGGTTTAGGAGAAATGAATGCAGATCAGCTTTGGGAAACTACAATGGACCCGGAAAAGAGAATTCTGCTTAAGGTAAACCTGGATGATGCTATGGCAGCAGATGAAATATTTACAATACTTATGGGTGATAAGGTAGAGCCCAGACGTGAATTTATAGAACAAAATGCTAAATATGTTGTTAACCTAGACATATAAAGAGGTGTGTTGATGTATAACGAGGGAAAAGTACTTGCAGCAGATATAAATAAAGAAATGAAAAAGTGCTACATAGATTATGCTATGAGCGTAATAGTCGGACGTGCACTGCCGGATGTAAGAGATGGGTTAAAGCCGGTTCATAGAAGAATTCTGTATTCTATGCATCAGCTTGGCTTAACTCCTGATAAAGGATATAGAAAATGTGCCAGAATAGTGGGAGATGTATTAGGTAAATATCATCCTCACGGTGATGCTTCAGTTTATGATGCATTAGTCAGGCTTGCCCAGGATTTCTCAATAAGATATACCTTAGTTGACGGACATGGTAACTTTGGATCCGTTGATGGCGACTCAGCAGCTGCCATGAGGTATACAGAAGCAAAAATGAGCAAGATTGCTCTTGAATTGCTTAGAGATATTGATAAAGAAACAGTAGATTTCATGCCAAACTTTGATGGAGAAGAAAAAGAACCAGTTGTTATTCCTTCCAGATTTCCTAACCTTTTGGTTAACGGTTCTGCAGGTATAGCTGTAGGTATGGCAACCAATATTCCTCCCCATAATTTAGGTGAGGTAATAGACGGAATTGTTATGCTTATAGATGACAAGGATGTATCCATTCTTGATCTTATGACAAAGATAAAGGGACCTGACTTTCCTACAGCCGGAATAATTATTGGAAACAGAGGCATAAGGGAAGCCTATGAAACAGGAAGAGGAAAAGTAATAGTCAGAGCAAAAACTGAAATAGAAGAAGAAAAAGGAAGAACAAAGATTATAGTAAATGAGCTGCCATATCAGGTAAATAAGGCAAAACTTATTGAGTATATAGCAGACCTGGTAAAAGATAAGAGAATAGACGGAATATCAGACCTTCGTGATGAATCAGACAGAGAAGGCATGAGAATAGTTATAGAAATAAAAAGAGACTTTAATGCTAACGTAGTTTTAAATAATTTATATAAACATACTAAGCTTCAGGATACATTTGGCATAATCATGATTGCTCTTGTAAATAACGAGCCAAAGGTATTAAACCTGAAAGAAATTCTTATTAACTATATAGAGTTCCAGGAGCAGGTTATAAGAAGAAGAACTGAATTTGAACTGGATAAGGCTTTAAAAAGGGCTCATATTCTTGAAGGACTGAGAATAGCATTAGACCATATTGATGAAGTAATAACCCTTATCAGAAGCTCTAAAACAGGACAGGAAGCTAAAGAAGGCTTAATGAATAAATTTAGTCTTTCAGATATTCAGGCTCAGGCAATTCTTGATATGAAGCTGCAGAGACTGACAGGCTTAGAAAGAGAAAAGATTGAATCAGAATATAAGGAATTAATGGAAACTATTAAGAGATTACGAGAAATACTAGCATCTGAGCAGCTGGTTTTAAATATTATAAAAGATGAACTTTTAGAAATAAAAAGTAAATACTCAGATGAGAGAAGAACAAAAATTGAGCTTAGTGAAAATGATATAAATATTGAGGATCTTATAGAAAATCAAAATGTAATAATAACACTGACTCATCAAAACTATATAAAGAGGATTCCAATAGACGTGTATACAGCCCAGAAACGGGGTGGAAAAGGAATTACTGCTATGACCACAAAGGAAGATGATTTTGTTGAAAATGCAATAATATCTTCAACTCACAGTAATCTACTGTTCTTCACTAACAAGGGAAGATTATATACTATAAAGGGATATGAAGTTCCGGAGGCAGGAAGAACTGCTAAGGGAACTAACATGGTTAACCTTATTTCCTTAAATCCGGGTGAAAAGATTCAGGCTATAGTTACTATGGAGGAAATGAATGAAGAGGGGTATCTGCTTATTGGAACAAAGAATGGTTTAATAAAGAAGAGCCCGCTGAATTATTTTGCAAATATAAGGAAAAATGGAATAATAGCCATATCTCTTCATGAGGATGACGAGCTTATTAATGTTAAGAGGACAAGAGGGGATGCTGATATTTCCGTTGTAACCCAAAATGGATATGCAATTAAATTTAATGAGCAGGATATAAGGCCAATGGGAAGAACAGCAGCAGGTGTGAAGGCTATTTCCCTAAGGAGGGGAGACAGCGTTGTAACTATAGATATAGCAGTAAGTGATGAATACCTTCTTGTAGTGAGTGAAAATGGTTACGGAAAGAAAACTCCTATGACTGAATATGCCCTTCAAAAACGTGGAGGCAAAGGTCTTATCACATATAAGACCAGTGATAAAACAGGAAATATCGTAGGAGCAAGAATAGTTAAAGAAGAAGATCAGCTTATGATTATTAACAACAATGGAATAGCAATCCGGATAAATGTTTCAGATGTATCAATTAACGGAAGAGCCACCATGGGAGTTAAACTGATGAGAAGTGAAGAAGAAGATAAAGTAGCTGCTATTACAAAAATAAATAATAATCTTTTAGATGAAGAAAATGAAGAGATAAATGAAGAAGAATAAGGGGCTTGCATATGCAGGTCCCTTTTTTATCCATATATTTATAGCTAACGTTTCCTGGTGTATCAATATATTAAAAATGGAATAATAAATAAGAATAATGAGTAAAACAGAGATAATCTTAAAAAACAGAAATAAATTGATTTATACTGATTAATTTTTATGATAGAATACTTTTTGTCGCCAAACGACGCCAAGTAAAACGTTAATGAAAAATTAAAATTTGCTTGACAGCACTTATAGAGTATGGTATTCTATAAGAGTCGCAAAAACGACAAGAACCTTGAAAATTGAACAGAGAACTAAACCAGTTGATTCAATAAATATACTTGAGTTTGATTAGACTTTTAAATTAAGAG
>JAJBWD010000413.1:0-3174 GCA_032907345.1 Bacillota bacterium
AATTAATTATTAACTCATATTTTGAGAATGATATCCTGCTGTCTTCTATGTTTATAGCTGTAGCTTTAATCTTAAATAATTATGTTAAATTTGAAAATTCTCAAAAGACACTTTTACAAATGGAAATAGATATGTATAAGTTGAAGAAAGAAAACAAAGAGTCAAAAGATCTGCTTAATGAGTCAAGAGAAAAAAATAAATTTATTACCGAGTTTTTTTCAAATATTTCCCATGAATTAAAAACCCCATTAAATGTCATCTTTTCATCATTACAAATGCTGACCATTTTTAATGAGAATATTGAAGAAGAAATCATTGTTAAGAGAAGAAAATATTTAAAAGTTATGAAGCAAAACAGTCTTAGATTAATCAAATTAATTAATAACCTGTTAGACATGACTAAATATGATTCCGGATTTATCTCTCTGAATTCCAAAAATGGAAACATAGTATCTTTAATAGAAGATATAACAATGTCAATAGTTTCATTTGCTGAAAATAAGCAGATTCAGATTATTTTTGATACAGAAGTAGAAGAGAAGAAAATGGCTTTCGATGCAGATAAAATTGAAAGAATAATGTTAAATTTGTTGTCCAATGCTCTTAAATTTACTGATAAAGGCGGAAAAATATATATAAATATTTTTGACCATGAAGATAGTATAGATATTTCTGTTAAGGACACGGGTATTGGTATACCAAAGGATAAGCAGGAGTTGATATTTGAAAGATTTGGACAAGTTGATAGGACATTAAGAAGAAACTATGAAGGTACCGGAATTGGTCTGTCTCTTGTACAATCTTTTGTAGAACTGCACAAAGGCAAAATCAGGGTTAATAGTGAAATTGGTAAAGGAACTGAATTTATTATTACCCTTCCCGTATATTTAACAGAAGAAAATGATAATGAAAAGAAAGAAATTCAAAATAATATTATTGAAAGAGCAAATATAGAATTATCTGATATATATGAAGAATATACAAATAAAATAAAAGAATGAAAAAATATTTTTTAATGCCCGCTTCAAAATTTAAAGCGGGCATTCATCATTTTTTATTCAAGTTCAAAAGTGCCTGCCATATATGGTACAATTTAATATATAATTAATTTATGTTATGCAATTAGTTAAAGAGGGCAGATTTATTGATTATTTATTTACTGAGCTTTTATTCGATATTGAAAACATAGAAACGGATACCGCTCAGTATGACTATAATCTTTACTGAATATTTCAATATAAAAGAACAGGCAGGAGGATGACATGATAAAAACCAAGACACTTGAAATGGGCGGAATCTATCGGAAGGATTTTATAGAATACTTTCTTAAAATTGGAGGCAGGACGGAAGATCAGGTAACATTTAAAGGATCTTATTGGGAGGTACTGGTAGGATTACAAACCTGGAGAATGCTTGGCTCGCTGAATATACATCATGTTTTAATTACTTTTAATGTGGAGGAGGATAAATTTGATGAGTTTCTTGCGCAATTTCGTTTAAACTTCCTCAGGGCCGGTGGTTAGCTTTTCTAATTGTAATGTTGAAATATGTTTTGCACAGGAGGTTATAATATGTCTATAGTATTATCACTTCAAGGTTGTATGGCAGTTGGTAAAACCACAGCCATAAAATACATACAAAATCATGCTCCATATGTAAATATCAGCTATGAAATTAATGATGACATTACTAATCAGGTCAAATTAAGACATTTGGATAAAAATAATTTTGAAGACTATATAGAAATTCAGAAGTTATGGATTCAAAAAGAGATAGTGCGGTGGGAAAAAGCTCAAAAGCATGAATGCTCTGTTATGGACTTCGGGGCAGAGGAAATTGAATTTTATACACTTAATTATCCCAAAACAATAGGTGCTGATTGGAATGTAGAAGATAGACTGCATTGTGAATTAGAAAGCCTTAGAAAATGTATGCCGAACAGAATCTTATTCCTGGATGCCAGCGAAAAAATATTGATAGATCGCAGAGAAAATGATAAAAAACGTTCAAGAAACTTTTTTGAATATCATCTTAAATATCTGCTGCCTTTAAAAAAGGAATGGTTTTTACATAAAGAAAATGTGGATATTTTAAATGTAGATAATCTGACTATAGATGAAACAGGCGAAAAAGTTAAAGATTGGATAGATAAATGTATCAGCAGTTTAATAAAATATAAAAAAGAGTGAAGAACAATTATTAAGAAGGACAAAAAAACAAATGTATGATTTTACCATAATCATACATTCAGCCAGTAGGTATTTAAGAAATGCTATATTTTAGTATTAATTTTGATAATTCTTTGGAATTAATCTTATAGCAAATTCCATTAATTTTGCTGTTATGAAAAACATAATATATAGTTTCATCATCTTTCCTGAGTAACTGTATAGCTGAATCAGTAAATTGAATATTCAATTCTATCATACCGTCCTGATATTCTGTTACTAATTCTTTTTTAGAATCCTTTAATATTTGTATTATGAATTCAGCATCATTTTTGTTTAAAGAAATCAACTTTTCATTATGAGATTTATCAAATACTTTTGCTGTGATTATGTTTTCTCTGGGGTACACTTCGTCATCTGAAATGTTTTTGGGTGTTCCACCTTTAGAGCAGCCTGCTGTAAAAATCAAACATATAAAAGCGGTTAAAAATATTAATTTCAAAATTACCCTGCTTTCTTTTTTCATTTACATCCCCCTGACAAAATTAAGAATCACAACTACCATTATATTCTAATTGTACTATTATTTATTAGTATTATAAAACTCTTTTAACTGGGCTTTAACCTCTTCTGAGAGTTTATGCCACCGAATCCCTTCTACTGCACCTTCTAAAGCATATAACCTGTTTATACAGGCAGAGTCATCAATACTTTTAATTCTCAGCCAGGCCTTTTTACTACCAATCTCAATTAATTGTTTTATCGTTTCTATTCCAACTTCATTCAGCTGCTGTTCTACTTCTTTTCCAATATTAGGCAGAGTAGATAATTCTCCCATAACATCATTCCTCCATTTACTTGTGAATTTAATTTTACTATTTTATTGATAATTTTTGCTGATTAAATATTAATATTGTATATTTATATATCATTTTTTTAAATTTTTTTAGGATATATGCTGCAAGTTCAACCAATGCTATTCCAATAGATATTGCTAATGATTTAA
>JAJBWD010000414.1:0-5775 GCA_032907345.1 Bacillota bacterium
AGTAAAATATCAGGCAGCAAACCAGGATACCTATGAGAATGTTAAAGTAAATGTGGAGGGAAAATTAAGAAAGAAATTATTCAGCGGGGAAGCAAAGTTTAATGGGAAAATTATTGTGGATGGTATCACTTTAGATTATTCAAATTATCCATTAACCTTCACTAAAAAGGGGTCAGGGGTTTTGGATTTCATAAAAGATGGAAGTTTTAATACCTATGGCAGCATCATTATAAGCAATTCCTTTGATAATATGACAATTATGATAGATAAAAATGGCGAATGGAGCAGCGAGGACGGCTGGCTCATATCTGCACCCTGCAGCAACATAAAAGAGGCAGCAGCAATTTCAAATCTTTTATTTAAAAGGTCGAATCCTGAAATTAATATTAAATAGCGCAGATTGTTTTTAGTGGGAGATGAGATTTCATCTTCCTTTCTATTATATTTTCGAATAAATAATGAAATTAGTATGCTAAAATCAAAATGCAACCCCTGGTTGACAAAATGTTATTATTAATTGGTAGCATTACACAGCTGTTTTATATAATATTAATTTGAGGTGATGATATGGCTTTTACAGAAAAACTGCAAAAATTAAGAAAAAGCAATAGTATGTCCCAGGAAAGTCTGGCAGAAGTTATAGGAGTGTCAAGACAGGCTGTTTCAAAGTGGGAATCAGGGCAGTCCTATCCTGAGATGGATAAGCTGATTGCATTAAGTGAACTATTTCAGATCAGTCTGGATTCCTTAGTAAAGGATGAAGATAATAACAGCTGTTATAATTACAATGAAAATTGTAATTATAGATTTCATTATGAGTATAAGAGCAAAAGAACATTGTTTAACCTTCCTCTTATTCATGTAAATATTGGCCGGGGAATATATATGGCAAAGGGAGTAATTGCTGTTGGAAATATATCCATAGGTTTGGTTTCTTTAGGAATCATATCTTTAGGAGGACTTTGTCTGGGTTCAATTTCTTTAGGACTTTTAAGTTTAGCAGCAATATCCCTGGGTTTGATTTTTTCAGTAGGAGGTATTTCTATCGGAGTCTTGGCTATTGGCGGGCTTTCTATAGGAGTTTTTTCTCTGGGAGGCTTATCACTTGGAATGTTCTCCTTTGGAGGCTATGCAGCCGGTTCATATATTGCAGCCGGGGACTATGCCAGAGGGCATATAGCTATTGGTGAAACTGCCCGTGGTATTAAAACTATTACTTTGCAGAATCATAGTTTTAATAATATAAACCCTGAACTTGTAAGGAATCTGATAAATCAGGAATATCCCGGCTTATGGAAGCCCGTTCGGGAATTTGTGTTATGGCTTTTCAGTTTATACTTTTGGTAATATAAATTTTATGTAAGAAGAAAGCAGATTAATCTGAATAAAAGCATTATTCTAAAAGATATTAAGTTCGGCTGAGAATTTAGCTTAGAGCAGATTTTTTTATTAAATGCAGTATGAATTATTAATAAACTGAACATAATGAAGGCATACCAAATATGCATTCTTATTTACAAGTATTTAAAAGGATGATAAATTAAGAATAACTGAATCAACCAAATCGGCGGGATTTCCCGTCTATCAGGCAGCAGGTAATTCTAACAAGAGCTGAAAGGAGCAATAAATGTGGATATTATAGAATGTATAAACAGCAGAAGAAGCGGACGGATATATACTGATGAATTAATATCAGAAGAAACTATGACTAAACTTATAGAACTGGGGACAAAGGCACCAACCGGGTCAGGTCTTGAGCCCTGGGGCTTTGTAATAATCCGGGATAAAGAAGAAATAGATTCATTATCTGAAATGACAAAGAAGTTTATAACAGAAAATCTGGAAAGGTACCCTTATCTTCAGCAATACAGTAAATGGATGACAAATCCAAAGTTTCATGTTTTTAACCGTGCCAATACACTGCTGCTCATCTACGGAAATCCGGTTTCCCACTGGTATGTTTATGACTGCAGCATGGCAGCAGGCAATATTATGCTGGCTGCTCACAGCATGGGAATCGGAACCTGCTGGATAGGATTTGCAGAACACACCTTAAATACAAAGGAATTTAAAGAAAAACACGGAGTGCCGGGAAAATATGAGCTGATTTCAGCGATAAGTATGGGATATATGAAAATGGAGCAGGCGCCTCCAAAGAGAAAAGAACCTTTAATATTCAGCAAATAATAGGTTATAGGATAAATAATAATAAGATGATTTCTGCAATAAACAGGAGTCATCTTATTTAATTTTACTAAAAAAGATATTTGTATGTTTTAGGGCATTTACTGCTGTATAATTAATTCCATAGGCTTATTGATAATAAAAAATATTTACGGATCAGGTGATATAATGGAAAATAAAAGAAAACGAGTTTTTATGGCAATTATAGGAGTATGCCTCTGTGGTTTTAGTGTGGGATTATTTAAGATGTCCTTATTTGGGACAGACCCCTTCCAGTGCTTTGTTAATGGAATATGGAATGTGTTTCAAATCAGTTTTGGAACATTATATACCTTGATAAATGTGATTATGCTTATCTGTATTTTTTGGTTAGACCGGCATTATATTGGAATTGCAACTTTTATTAATATCTTTGGCTTAGGATACATTGTTCAGTATACAACTGAATTACTTGGAAGATATTTTGTAAATTCAGGCTTTACACTTCGAATTGTTTTGCTGTTAACTGGAATTATTATCATGTGCTTTTCATCATCATTGTATTATACTGCAGATTTAGGAGTATCTACTTATGATGCAATTGCCTTAATTTTGTCTGATAAAAAGATTGCTAAATTTCGGTATTGCAGGATTGGGGCGGATTTGATATGTGTATTGATTGGTGCTGCCCTGCATGCTGTAGTTGGTGCCGGTACTATAGTTACTGCATTTTTCATGGGACCTTTGATTGAGTTTTTTAATGTACATATTTCAATACCATTTTTGCATGGAAGCAGGGAAAAATACAAAGAAGCAGTATAAATGTTAAAACGGTATTTTGATTTATAAACATCAGTAAGTATTTAGGAATGGCCTCAGTCGTCATTCGGGTAATTCTTTTTTTCACTTTAACAGGTTCGTTTCTTTATGTTGTCTAACCAAATCAGAGCGGTTATAATATTAAAAGAAACAAAGGCAGAAATGGAGTAATAGTCCTTTCAGTGAATTAACAATTTTATATAAAAGGGGTAAAAAACATGAAATTAGGCATAGTTGGAGCAGGAATGATAGTGAAAGAATTTTTGGACACCTTTCCGCTTCTTAAAGATTTAGAACTTACAGCTATTTGCGGCACAAAAAGAAGTGAAGAAAAGCTGAATGAACTTAAAAACAAATATGGAATCAAAAGTGTTTTCTGTGACTATGAGGAATTTTTAAAATGTGAATTGGATGCGGTATATATTGCACTGCCTAATAACCTGCATTTTGAATTTGCAAAAAAGGCATTAAAAGCAAACAAAAATGTTATTTTGGAAAAACCATTCACAACAACATATAAAGAAGCATCGATTTTAAGCAGCTTAGCCAGGGAAAAGCATTTATTTTTAATGGAAGCAATAACTACCATGTATTTCCCTAATTATAAAAAAATCAAAGAGCTGCTTCCTGTTTTGGGAGATATTAAAATAGTCCAACTTAATTATTCTCAGTATTCCAGCAGATACGACAGATTTAAGCAGGGAATTGTACTGCCGGTATTTGATCCCAAATTATCAGGCGGTGCCCTAATGGATTTGAATATTTACAATATTCATTTTGCAGCAGGCTTATTTGGAAAGCCTGAAAATGTTGAATACTATCCGAATATTGAAAGAGGAATAGATACCTCCGGAATATTAATTTTAGATTATGGATCCTTTAAATGTGTCTGCATAGGAGCAAAGGATAGCAAAGCACCTATTGCAAATAACATTCAGGGAGATAAAGGATGTATATATCAGGATACACCCGCAAATACATGCAGAGGCTTTAAGCTTTTATTAAATGACGGAACCGAAACTTCAATAAATAAAAATAATTATGACCGCCGTATGGTCAATGAATTTATTGAATTCATGAATATGATTAAAAATAAAGATTTTAAAAGGTGCTATGAAATGCTGGACCACAGCTTGATTGTAAGTGAAATTGAAACAACTGCAAGAAATAAAGGGGGAGTTATATTCCCGGCGGATTTAACGTAAAAATTGAGACTATGATTTGAATTTGCCATTCAGAGTAATTTAATATAACTGGGATTTTTTTAATTAAAAGCCTGTATCTTATAATATAATATTTAAGATATAGGCTTTATTATTTCTTTTAGAATTTGATATTTATGGTTTAGGACTCGATAACATACGTAACAGATATTGCACATATTACTAAAACAAGGAATATGTTTTTATATGTAAATAGAGGAAATCAGTGTTATTTGTTGAATTATATAAAATAAGATATATATGAAGGGTGGTAGAATATTAATGAACATGGAGACAGAAACTATAGCAATAATATTTTTAGCATTTACTGCAGTTATTATTTTTGGCATAGTAACTATTGTGAATATGATGGTTAAGTCTAAAAGCAAATCATACATCTGGTTCCTGGTGCAGATTGTTTTGCAGATTACAGCTTTTTTCATGTTCATTGGATTTTCCATAGTAAATTCTAATATACCCAGGGAAAAATCTATAGCTATAGGCACAATTGGACTACTATTGGCCTGCAGTGTGCTGTGCATGATTATAGGGGTTTCCCAGCTCAGCAGGAATAAAGCTCAGAAGCCGGACAGGGAAAAGGAAGAATATGCTCCAGGCTTTCTAAAGGGATTTGGGATGCTGGTATTTTATTTCTTAGTGTGTACTTTAATTCCGGATATAATATTTGCTATGGCTTCAAAATCAATAGGCCTCTCACCGGAGGATCCTTTATTTTTAGCTTTTACAACAATAATCGCTTTGGGCCTGCTTATATTATGGATTAAGAGAAAATACATTATTAATTTTAAAAGTATGATTTCTATAAAAAAGATTTCGATTATATTTTTCGTTCCCATGACTTTAACTATTCTAGGGTTAGGAATATTATTGTCCGATGCAGGTAATTTTACCACAAGAGTTATTCCCATGAATGATTTTTGGCTTAAAGTTTTTAGCTCTTTTACAGGGAATGGCTTTGCTGACTGGAAGGGAATTTTAGCATTTGCAGTTGTTGCCCCCATATCTGAAGAAATAATATTTAGAGGAATGGTGTTAAAGGGGTTTTTAAAGCATTACTCCGTTAGAAAATCAATAATTCTATCAGCATTACTGTTTGGTATAGCCCACATGAATCCCTGGCAGTTTGTCTCTGCCTTTGCAGCCGGAATAGTATTGGGATGGTGGTATGTGAAGACTGATTCTATTATTACAACGATTTTTGGCCATGCTTTAAATAATGGCATGATCTGCATAATAGGTGCCATTGGTTTAAAAATACCCGGTTATAATGCAGCTTTAGCTGGTGCCAATCATCAGCCTGTATGGTTTGATTTATTGGGAGTTATCCTTCTTGCTGTTGGAATTGTATGGCTGAGTAAACTGTTTAATGAGAAAAAAACCAGTTTGGAAAGCAATATTGTAAGTGCTGAACAGAATAATTTATAATTTTACTTCAAAGAAAATCCAGAAAATAATAATATGTCCTGAAGAAGTTTTAATTACTATTAATTAAAGGGAACGATTAAGTTCCCTTTTTCCTATTATAAATATTTTTATAAAATATCAAGTATATCTGATAAATTTTTAAATG
>JAJBWD010000415.1:0-3783 GCA_032907345.1 Bacillota bacterium
GAATCTTCTGAGGGGTTACCCCTAAATTAAGCAGGCTGTCAATTTTTTGTCTCTGACTTTTAATGTTTTCATTGAAGGTCTTAAGTCCAAGGGTTACGCCTGTCATTGCATTTCCAATAATCATGCCTCCCAGAGGAATGGTATATTGAGGGTTAAAAAAACTCTGTCCAACTACAGTCATCACAAAAAATCCAAGTATGGCAATGCCTGATAAAGAAAGTGAAAGAGATACAGCAATTTTAAAATTTCTATTTAAACCTTTGTTTTTAGACAGAACTCTGTGGATATAAAAAATTATCATGGCTAATAAGTATGCCAAGGTGAATATTGGATGTGGATTTTTGAAAATATATGTTAGAATAAGGCCTGCCAAAACCAGCTGAACCGTCATCCTGAAGCTGGCTAAAAGCAGAAGCTTTGTCTGGTTGATTTTAGCTTTTTTCATGACAGCCAAAATAATAATCAGCAGCAGATATATAAGACTAAATTGTAGGATGTTTAATTTTACTGCTCCCTGCATATGCTTATCCCCTTTCAATAGTAATATTGCTTTCCCCGAACTTTTCAGTCAGCTCTTTGTCGTGGCTTACAATAATTACAGTACTATTATTTTTCTTACAAAATGAAAGTATATTTTCAATTACCGCAAAGGTATTTTTATTATCAAGCGCAGATGTAGGCTCATCCAGCATAATTATTTCAGGCCCAAAGGATAGATATATGGCTATGTATATCCTTTGCTTTTCGCCTCCGGACATAACCCTGCAGTCCTTATCAAGAGGAAATGTAATGCAGCATATATTTAAGATTTCCTTAATCTTTTCATCTGAAGGTACATTTTGTCCACGATATTCATAAAACTTAATAAAATTCTCTTTTATTGATGCATCAAATAAAAAAACATTCTGGCTGATGAGGGATATCTTTTTTCTAAGTTTTATAGAATTAAGCTGCTGTGTATCCTCACCATTAAAATAAATTTTGCCTTTGCTTTGAGTTAATGTGCCATTAAAAAGCTTTAACAGAGTACTTTTTCCACTACCGCTTTCTCCTGTAATAAATGTTACTTTCCCTTTAGATATCTTCATATCCTTATAATTAATCATATTGTTAAAGCACAAGTCTTTTGTTTCCAAAATAATTTCTTCCAATGTATTGCCTCCAAATCCCATTGAGATAAATGTAATGCCTTATTTTTAAATAATCCCTACAGTATTTATTTTATTTAGATTTTATAATCATTACTTTCATTCACCATTTATAAAATCCTTATATACACTATTTTCATTAAAGTATTTAAGACAATCAATACATGATTGTTTATCTTTGAATATATATCTTTTTATATCATAGTCATATTGTGCATTATATTTTCTCATTATAAAATCAAAATCTTTTGTGAAACCCTCATCTGTTATAAAGCTTAAGCCTTCAATAAAATAATAATCTTTATGATTATCAATAAATATAGGACTATATTTGTCTTCTGGTACTAAGTTATATATATCTGAAATATTTCCCTGGAATTCTTTTTCTACTTCTATGCTTAATACATATTTACTATTGCCCCATATGTCTATAGGAAAGTTATGTCTAACTGTACCTATCGCTCCTATTACATTTTTATCTTCACTGTCTGTTATTTTTACCCTTGTTCCCTTAGGCAGAGTCATATCTCCTATTTTTTCTATCATTACTTTTTTCCTTCAGCTTCCTTAATTAACTCCCTCATATCCCGTACCATTTCTTTTAACTTGTATGGTACGCTGGTAGAAGACAGCACCTGTCCAAAATGGATATTTGCTTTTTCCATATTACCCAATCTGCGGTACAGTTCACCAATCAGATACAGCAAATGCCATTTATCAAGGCCGCCAATTGGCAGTGTTTCAGTCTGGTATGCACTCTCAAAACTCATAACTGCGCTTTTCTGAAACCTGGTTTCATTTTCTTTATCTCCTTTTAAACGGTAAAGCCAGGATAATCTTAGACAAAGAAGAGCCTTTTCTCCATTTTGCGCTTCTTTTACCATAGCATTTAGTAAGGCTAATTTATGAAGTTTTATTGCATCATCAATAGTATATTCCTCTTTAGTAAGGTCATCGCTCCACTTGGAACTGATTTTTGCTTTTATAAGTTCCCTCTGATTTTCTGTGATATCATCAAAAGAACTTGATAATGCAGCATAACCACACTCACTGCAATAGGATATACTGTAAAAGGAAAGGTCTAAGCCTTCATAGTATTTCATAAAATCAGTATCTGTTTTGTTACTTCTAAATGATCCTTTTCGTGGATAAGGTATCTCTGTCTCCTTTTCGCAGACTGGACACTTTATCGTTTTTAAATATAACTTATCTGTCATCTTTATCTACCTCTATTGTAAATTTAATATTACTCTCTTTTTCATAAGCAATACATACTCTTATTTAACACTTTTATATATTTAATTTTATTATACTCAAATTTTAATTAAAATTCCATTATGTCAGTAAAATAATCACTAAATGTCAGTTTTGATTATGTAAAACTAATCATAATTTGCCATATATTTATATATAAAAAAAATATCCTGCCTAAAAGGTCAGGAATCTGTGTATATATATTATTATAAACCCAAAATATTGTTAATTGGTGATTATTATAAGTATTAAATAGCCATATCTTTAATTTCATTTTCCTTTACATTGACATTTCTCTGTTTTCATGATAAAGACAGAAGCTGAATACTATTTCAAATATTACCATAACAGCAGCTACTATATATGCAGTGAAATTACAACCAATAAATAAAGCTGTTACAGGAATCACAACCGAAAAGGCAGTATAGCTCTTTGATTTATAAAGCCATCCATAGGGCAATAAATGTGCTCCAAATATCATTGCCAGTACCATAACCATTTTCCCCGGAACTGCATTATATATCCACATTGCAATGAGCAGATATATAATCTGATTCATTGAAAAAAGGATTCCAAGATTAGTTAAAGGGTTATCTTTATTTTGAAAATCCACTTTAATCGCCTTTGAAATCAAATACGCCAGGGGCATAAGGGGAGCGGTACAGCAAAAGGTTAATAAATTTTTTGTAAGTATTGGTATATCAATCAGATGAACTATTAAAACAGCAGTCCATATGATAATGGAAGCCAAAATAAAATGGATCCCTTTTTTCTGTTTAATGGCACAGTCTTTTCTCATTTCTTCTAAATTCATTTTTATTCTCCATCTCCATCCGGATGTATTTCTTTATTGACAAGCTGCTGGACTCTTCCGAATGAAATTTCTTTGTCATCCCCACCTAAGGTCAGGAAACTTTTTGCTAAATCCTCCACGGTAGACTCTAATATATTCATAAATTGACCATAAGCAAATACAAACTTTGGATCATTTTCATCTTCTCCAAAGACAGAATACATAAGCTGTTCAATCATTTGATCCATACCCCACAGCTTTAAATGAAGAAGTTCATGTATGACTAAGGCTTCTAAATTTGTCTGCTTTGGATTATAATTATTTATCATTAATATAGCTTTCCTGTCTGTCATATCAATTTTAATATCACCTGTTTTACGCCAGTCAGTATTAACAATCTCATATTTTATATCCCAATCTCGTAATTTTAAATTGTCCTGCCATTTTTTTAAATAACTTTCTAATAATATTTCATCAAATTTCATGTTACAACCTCTCCTATATTTTATAATTCGGTAGTCCTGTCCCATCTTGTTTTATTAAGCTTTTCTTTTTCATAAGCACAGCTTTCCATATCAACACCATAAA
>JAJBWD010000416.1:0-4884 GCA_032907345.1 Bacillota bacterium
CCGGTTTTAGCCCATTTATTAAAATATCCTGTCTTCCCACTGCCAGTATTGCCCTTTTCATTATTCCCTTATCTTTAAATACCGGCTTGTTTCCAAAAGCATCTATTCCCAAATGTCCCTTTGGGCTGGAGGGCTTCTCTTTTATCTCTATAATTTCACCTTTCAATTTAAAGGCATCATTAAAACATCCCGGAATAATATTTCCATAAGAAGTTTCTCTTCCAAGTACAATGCCTTCACCAATTCTAAGCTGATTTATTTCTTTTGGTATAGTTTTATCTATTACCATATATAAGGAACTGGAATTTCCTCCTGATATTATTGGAAGTTTGATTTTGTATTTATCATCTATTGATTTTTTTATTTCTATAAGTCTTCCTAAATTTTCTTTATCCGGAATAACCCCTCCATAACAGGTGAGATTTGTCCCAATTCCAGAGAGTTTAATATTTTTCAAGTTAATAATCTTGTCTACCACGTTTAAAACTTCGTTTTCCAGCATTCCTTCTCTTAAATCACCTAAATCTATCATTAGAATAATTTTATGAACTTTTCCCAGTTTTTCAGATGCTTTATCTATACTTATTATTGTATCCAGCTCGGAATTTAAACTATAATCTGAATACAAAACAACCTCTTCTATATCACTTTCCATAGGTATCCTGAGAAGCATTTTTTCACAGTTAAAACCGGTTAACTTTTTTAAATTTGATAATCTGGAATCACCCATTATCTTTATTCCTGCATCTAAAAACTCTTTTACAATAGGCCTTCTTGCTAAAAACACCTTGGATACGCCTACTATGTCAATGTTTTCTTCACTGCAGAGCTTATTTACTACCTTTGCATTATTCCCAATTTTCCTTAAATCAATTTCTAAACAAGGATATATTTTTTTCATAAAATCACCTGCATACCAAGACTTTTTTTAAGAAGTGATACTGCGGCTTCTTTATTTTCTTTAAAAAGCACCCCTGCAGAAGCCATAATATAATCTTTGTCTATTAATATCTTTGCTCTGTTTTTTGGAAGCATGGTTAAATCATCTTTCCTGTAAATTAAACCCTCCAGAATCTCTTCCCCATTTCCAAGTTTAATAAGAGCTCCTCCTGTACCAATAATGTATTTTACCTTAGACAGATCTTTTCCATAGGCAGCATATTTATTAGAACTTCCATAAAGCCTTTTAACATAACCCACATGCCTGTTAATGGCCACATTTGCAGCCTTTCCTGCCAATATTTTAGAGCATTTAAACTCAGCATCTGATATTGGAATCGGCTTTATATTATCTCTGATAAAATCAATTGAAACTCCATCGATATCATTTTTCTCAAGTAAACTTATTACATTTTCAGAGTTAATATATACCCCCAAATCTCCCTCCACAGTTCTTTTGAAAACAGGCTCCGGTGTTACTAAAATATCTGATATCTCCGGGCTTCCTTCTGTAGCTGAATGAATATCAGTTGTGGCTCCTCCTACATCTATAACCACTAAATCTCCTATTATATGGTATAATGCTTTAGCACTTTCCATAACAGCTCCCGGTGTAGGAAGTATGGCCCCATTTACCATCTGGTGAATTTTAGACATTCCAGGAGCTTTTATGATGTTTTTTTCAAAAGCCTTTTGAATAATATTTCTTGTAGGTTCTACATTAAGTTCATCTATCCTGGGATAAACATTTTCTGTAATATACAGCTCTTCATCCTTAAATATATATTCTATGTCATCACGGTTAGCTTTATTTCCACAGTAAATAATAGGTATATTCAGCTTTTCCTTGCTTATTAAATCTGCATTATAAAGAGCCGTATCCCTTTCACCGTAATCTGTTCCCCCTGCAATAATTATAATGTTTGGAGAAATCTTTTTAATATTTTCTATATCAGATCTTCTAAGCCTTCCCGCAGTAATCATTTTAATATTCCCCCCGGCTCCAAGGGCTGCCTCTTTTGCTGCTTTTACTGTCATATCAAGCTGCAGTCCATGAACTGTCAGCTTAAGGCCCCCTGCTGCAGAGCTGGTAGAAAGCATTTTGCCATATATTAAGGGTTCTTTCAGGTTTTTTTCTATTTCATCTATAGCTGACCTTAGTCCAATAGTCACGTCGCCATCATTAACTGTAGTATAGGCCTTCCCCTGGCCTGCTATAGTTGAAATAAGTCCCCCTTTTTTTTCGGCTATATTGACAGCCGTAACTATTGTTGTAGTACTGCCTATCTCCGCTATAAGATAATCAACCTTCACAAAGAACCCTCCTTTAATTAAAAATTTTACTCCAGGCTATCTCCAGTTAATTTTTTTACTATGAAAGAACCCACATCTGCTCCTTTTGACCCCCTGCCAAAACCTGCATCCATTCCACAGCTTTTAGCAATTTCATCTGTAACCTGAGTTCCTCCTCCGATTAGTATTAATTTATCTCTTACGCCTTTTTCTATACAAAGATCATTAATCTTTTTCATGTTTTTCATATGGATATCGTTATGACTGATTATTGTACTTGCCAAGATAACCTGAGCTTTTGTTTCTATGGCTGCATCTATCATCTTTTCAACAGGAACTGATGTTCCTAAATATATACAGTCAAATCCGTACTTCTCAATACCGCCGTGCTTAATGTCAATTATTTCTCTGAGGCCTACTGAGTGTTCGTCTTCACCAACAGTTCCAGCTATTATTTTAACGGGATTTTCTTTTACATAATTTCTTATAGTTTCATCATCCAGTATCTTCCTTCTCTTCGGAAGTAAAAGGCTTTCCTTATCTATGGAAAAATTAACTCTTCCCTTAATTTCTACCAAAGTTCCTTCACTTTCCTGCATTACCTGCTTGTGTATTACCTCCACATCAGTCAGGTTCATATTTTTCCCGATTTCCAAAGCTGCTGCTTCGCTGATCTGTTCATTTTCAGGAATAAATAGTGTACATGTAACATAGCCGTCCTTTTTCCATTCTACCTCCGGAACTATCTTATCATCATTTTTTATATTATTCAGCCTGACATTAACGTTATCCTCCTCGTCCAGTTCATCAATATATTGTATTTTGCTTCTATCGCAAAAAGTGCAGCCATTAATAGCATCGCAGGGTTTTTTATATTCCTTTGGGATGTTATTATATCCAAAATGAGCACAGACTGGGGCAAAATAATCCTTCTCTCTCTTATATACAGTATCAGCTGCCACTCCTTTATCAATTTTTCTTGATATTCCATCTCCATTTCTTTCCGGATATTCACCGGAATCTACAAAAAATCCATTCTGAACTGCATTGAAATATCCGCCGTTTTCTATTATCTCTTCTAAAAATAAAACAGCTCTTTCCTTAATTTCTCTTGCCTTAGTTCTTAAGTATCCATCCTTCTTCAGCTCTACCATTTCCATAAGTCCATCCATGCCAACAAGAGCCTGCTTTGCTGTATTTATAGCGTGGATATTATTGTAATGCCAGGGCACATTTCTCCCCTCATCCGGTGTTATTGTACTTTGTATGTCAGCTGAGGTAAGCTCTGATATTAAAAGATTTAAAGTATGTGTAACAGTTGCCTCTCTCATGCAGGACTCCATGTATTTGGTATTCATCTGGGCCCTCATTTTGTAATCTGAAAATATTTCTCTCAGAGCTACAGCATAGGGCAGGTCCAGCTTAAGACATGGTGCCGGAGGAGCCGTCGGAGGAACTGTTGACAATGAAATATTTGATTTTTTCATCCCAACAAGTTCTGAGAATTTACAGTTTACAGCATGCTGAACCATAAGTTCAGGCATAACCTTATAACCCTTCATAGCAGTTGCATTTGCATTATGTGCTCCATCTATCTGAAGCATATCAGCATAGGCCATTATTTTTTTAGCAACAGCAGCATCAACAAAGGATCTTACCATATTAATGTTTCTATATAATACATTATATTGAGGATCCTGGTGAGCCCCGTTTACACCTTCTTCTGCAAACATAACTGCAATATCAGGCCCTGCCACGCCGGAAACATAAGAATGAAAATTTATTTCCCTTCCAACTTCTTCTTCAATAAGATCTAAAGCCTTTCTTGTAGCTCTTATCTGTTTTCTTGATATAGGCACTCCCCCAATTCCTTCCGGAGTTCCCTCAATTAATCCGTCATAATGACTCTGCCCTGCAGTTCTTATAACCATAATATGATCAGCTCCATGGAAGGCTGCCATTCTCATTCTCCTGATATCATCTTCAAACCTTCCGGATGCAATCTCTGTTGTAATAACAGGCATTGGCTGAGGATCAATATTATTGAAGCTTCTAGCAGCAGGAAGCGGCTCACTTTTTTTAAGAGGCTTTGACATTTCTGAATAATTAAATTCTCCGATTTTTCCCTCATATTTTTCTCTCCAATGCCAGCCTCTTCTTTTAGGGGTATAATCCTTTAAGTCTTTTAATATTTCATTAATATTTATTTTTTCGTCATCCTTAAGCATTAATATCCTCCCTCATGAATTTATTTACTTCTTTCCAGCCTGATCCATTTGCTAAATTTCTTCCTGCTTCCATGTAGGGAATATTTATTAATTTTGCATATTGTAAAACTATATTTCCCATTCCTTTTCCAATCAAGTTCCATTTTATGCCTTCACTGACTATTGCTTCTGCTTCCATGGAATTAAACCCCATCCTTAAAAGAACAGACCTTTCAATAGAAGGTGAAGTGTTATTATATGCCAGGTCTACCAAAGGCCTGACAATTTCTTCCGTAAGAGACCAGAATCTTTCCTTAAGCTCTTCATCACTTAAGTTTTTTAAATGTTCATGTCTGACTTTAAAATCATCTTCCCTCTTCATATAAACACCTACCTAACTACTATATTTAATTCCTGCAATATTCTGGAAACCTGCTCTTTATTC
>JAJBWD010000417.1:0-5999 GCA_032907345.1 Bacillota bacterium
GCTTGCTTTGTAACTTTATGGGTGGTAGTTACTATAACATTCTTACTGGCGCACGCGATTCCGGGGGGACCTTTTGATAAGGATAGAAACGTTGCACCAGAAATAAAAAAAGCAATAGAATCCAGATATAATCTTGATAAATCACAATGGTGGCAGTATAAGGATTATCTGAAACATCTGGTAAATTTAGACTTAGGCCCATCCTACTGCTATCCTGGAAAAACTGTTAATGGAATAATTAAATCCGGGTTTCCCGTATCAGCACAGCTGGGAGCAGTATCTGTATTGTTATCCCTGGCTGTTGGTATACCATTTGGAGTAATTTCAGCTTTAAAGCAGTCTAAATGGCAGGATAATTTTGTAATGTTTCTTGCAACTTTAGGAATAACAATTCCAAGCTTTGTACTGGCTACTCTATTAATGTTTGCGTTTTCATTTAAATTCCACTTGCTTCCATCAATGCGGTGGGGGACAGCTGCCCACTTCGTTCTTCCATCCATAGCTCTTGCAGGAGGACCAATAGCTTATATATCAAGACTTACCAGATCAAGCCTTTTAGATGTAATAAGGCAGGATTATATTAGAACTGCAAAAGCTAAAGGCCTGCCTGAAAGAGTGGTTATTTATAAACATGCTCTTAAAAATGCCCTTATCCCTGTGCTTACTTATCTGGGACCTCAGGTAGCAGGAGTATTCACCGGAAGCTTTGTAATAGAAAGAATATTTACCATACCTGGTCTTGGAAGACAATTTGTTGAAAGCATTTCAAACAGGGATTACACAGTTATTCTTGGAGTTACAGTATTTTACTCTGCATTCCTTTTAATATGTAATCTGGTAGTTGATATATTATGTGTAACAGTTGATCCGAGAATATCAATTGAAGGATAGGAGGTAACAGATGGAAAAGAAAAATGAATTGTTTATGCCTTATAAGGGCTCTGATATATATAAAGATGATCTTTTATCCGGAAATGAAACATATTATAAGGATGCCTGGAGAAGGCTTAAAAAAAATAAGACTGCAATAATAAGCATGATTATATTAGCTCTTCTTATATTAATTGCTATAATCGGACCTTATTTATCCAAATTTGATTACAGAACAACTGATATGTCAGTATTAAATATTACGCCAAACAGTGTTCACTGGTTCGGCACAGATGATCTGGGAAGAGACATGTATGTCAGGGTATTATACGGAATAAGAATTTCATTGGCAGTAGGCATTGTATCTGCAGCAATTAACTTTGTAATAGGAATAATCTACGGGGGCATTTCAGGATTTTATGGGGGAATGGTTGATAATGTAATGATGAGAATTGTTGATGTTTTATTCAGCATTCCAGTAGTTTTATATGTAATTCTGCTGATGGTAGTTTTGGGTGGTGCTAAGATTCAAAATATATTTATTGCCCTTGGAATATCATATTGGGCAAGCATGGCAAGAATAGTCCGTGCTCAGGTGCTCTCCCTTAAGCAGCAGGAATATATTCTTGCAGCAAGAGCACTGGGTGCTAAAGACAGAAGGCTGATAATTAAACATTTAATTCCTAACTGCATGGGCCCGATAATAATCACCCTTACCATGTCTATTCCAGCTGCAATTTTTACAGAAGCTTTTTTAAGCTATATTGGACTTGGAGTTTCGGCTCCTATGGCATCTCTTGGGGTACTGTGCAATAGTGCAGTACAGACCTTAAGATCTTACCCTTACCAGCTGATATTCCCATCTTTAGCAATATGTATTATCATGCTGTCATTTAATTTACTAGGTGACGGACTCAGGGATGCTCTGGACCCCAAAATGAGGAGGTAAGTAAGATTATGAAAAGTTTACTTAAAATATCAAATCTTGAAACATCATTTTTTACTCATGCAGGAGAGGTCAAGGCTGTAAGGGGAGCAGATTTAGATGTATCTGAGGGTGAAGCCATAGGTATTGTGGGAGAATCAGGCTGCGGTAAAAGCGTAACAATGCTTTCCATTTTGGGACTCCTTGAAGATACAGGAAAAATAAAAAATGGAAGTGCAGTTTTTAATGGAGTGGACCTTTTAAAAATGAGTAAAGATGAAATGATGAACATAAGAGGAAATGAAATAAGTATGGTATTTCAAGATCCCATGACTGCTTTAAATCCTGTATTTACCATTGGAAACCAGCTTACTGAGCCGCTGCTGAGGCATACAGATTTAACAAAATCAAAGGCTAAGGAAAAGGCAGCTGAATACATGAAACTTGTAGGAATTCCGGAGGCTGACAGAAGATTAAAACAGTATCCTCATGAATTTTCAGGAGGAATGAGGCAAAGGGTTATGATTGCAATGGCTCTTATATGCAGTCCAAAGCTTATTATAGCAGATGAGCCTACCACTGCACTTGATGTAACAATCCAGGCTCAGATCCTTGACCTGTTTAAAGATATAAAAAATAAATTAAATACATCTATAATACTCATTACTCATGATTTGGGAGTTGTTGCAGAATTCTGCAGCAGGATAAATGTTATGTATGGTGGTGTAATTGTTGAATCAGGAAGTAAATATGACATTTTTTATAAGCCATCCCATCCATACACCTTAGGGCTTCTTGCAAGTGTGCCAAATCCGAAAACCATGATCAAGGAAAGGCTTAAGCCTATAGCCGGGCAGCCGCCTGACCTTATTAAGCCACCTGCAGGATGCCCGTTTATACCAAGGTGTAAACATGCTTTAAATATCTGTGCAAAAGAAATGCCTCCATATTTCAGGATAGATGAAAACCATACTGCAAGATGCTGGCTGCATCATGAAGATGCAGCTGCTTTCAGCTGCTTTAAAAGGAGTGAAGAAAATGGAGCAAGATAAAGGAAATGAATATCTTCTGGAAGTTAGAAACCTGAAGAAATACTTCAAAGTAAAAAGAAAGCCCTTCAGTTTAAATCAAAGTTATGTAAAAGCAGTAGATAATGTTTCCTTTGGAATTAAAAAAGGAGAAACCATGGGACTTGTAGGTGAGTCGGGATGCGGAAAAACTACCTGCGGAAGGACTATCCTGAGACTCTATGAACCTACATCAGGAGAAATTTTATATAACGGAGCGGACATTACCAAACTCCCAGACAGAGAAATGTTTAATTACAGAAGAAAGATGCAGATAATTTTCCAGGATCCTTATGCATCACTTGACTCCAGGATGACCGTCAGCGATATAGTAGGAGAGGCAATAGATATTCATAAGCTGATGGGAAAAAAGGAAAGAAGAGACAGGATAATGTACCTTTTAGATAAGGTAGGATTAAATACAGAACACGCTAACCGTTATCCTCATGAGTTTTCAGGAGGTCAGAGACAGAGAATAGGCATTGCCAGGGCATTATCTGTGCAGCCTGAGTTTATTGTATGTGACGAACCTATTTCCGCACTTGATGTATCCATTCAGGCACAGGTAGTTAACATGCTGGAAGATCTTCAGGATGATCTGGGGCTTACCTATCTTTTTATAGCCCATGATTTATCAATGGTTAAGCATATATCTGACAAAATATGTGTTATGTATCTTGGAAATGTTATGGAAATGGCAGAAAGTAATGAGCTTTACAATAATCCGCTGCATCCGTATACAAAGGCTCTTTTATCTTCCATACCAATTCCTGATCCTAAAGAAGGGGAACTAAAGAAAAGAATAACACTTCAGGGAGAGATACCATCTCCTATAGATCCGCCCCCTGCCTGCAGGTTTGCTAAAAGGTGCAGGTATGCAAAAGAAATATGCAGAAGCCAGGCTCCGGATTTAAAGGACGTTGGGGAAAACCACTATATCGCCTGTCATTTATATTAAATCAGATAGTTTAGAGGAGGTTAATTATGAATAAAAAGTTAATGGTACTTCTTAGCTTAATGCTTACCCTTTTCTTAACAGCCTCTGTTTTATCAGGGTGCTCTAAAAAAGAAAAAGAAGAGGAAACCACTAAAGTTGAGCAGAAGGTAGTATTTAACCTGTCTACTGAGCCGGATTCACTTGATCCGCAGCTGGGCACTTCAACAACATCAGCTCAAACCCAGCAGCAGCTTTTTGAAGGACTTTTAAGACATGACAAGGATGGAAAGGTTGGACCCGGTGTGGCAAAAGACTATACTATCTCCAGCGACGGATTAGTTTACACCTTTAATTTAAGAAAGGATGCAAAATGGTCTGATGGTACACCGGTTACTGCAAAAGATTTTGAATATGCATGGAAGAGGCTTCTTGATCCGGCAACGGCTTCAGATTACGCTAACCTGTTATCGGCTATAGTTGTTAATGGAGATAAATATCTTAAAAATCAGGCTAAAGCAGATGATTTGGGAATTAAAGCCATTGATGACTATACTTTTGAGGTTAAATTAGTTGCACCGGCTCCTTATCTTCTGGATTTAGCAACATTCCCAAGTCTTTATCCTGTTAAAAAAGATGTTGTTGAAAAAAATCCAAAGGATTGGGCAACGAAGCCTGAAACTCTGGTTGGAAATGGTCCATTTAAAATGACCAAATGGTCTTCAAATGAAGCTATAGAATTTGTGAAAAATCCGAACTACTGGAATGCTAAAAATATAAAGCTTACGAAATTAGTTTTTGTAATGAATAATGATGAGCAGGCATCTCTTGGTGCTTATGAAAGCGGAGAGATAGATTTCCTAAGAACATTCCCGATTTCAGAGACTAAGAGACTTATCAGCACTAAACAAGTTGAGGTACTTCCGAATTTAGGAACCTATTATATAAGATTTAATACTACAAAGAAACCATTTAATGACATAAGAGTTAGAAAAGCCTTAACACTTGCTATTAATTCACAAGATATCATAGATGCAGTTTTAATGGCAGGCCAGAAACCAGCCACAGCCTTTGTTCCCTTCGGTATAAAGGATGCTGATGGAAAGGACTTCAGAGAAAATGGAGGAGCATTATTTACCAAGAATGTGGAAGAAGCTAAAAAACTTCTGGCAGAAGCCGGATATCCTGACGGAAAAGGCTTCCCGGAGGTAACTTATCTTTATAACACACTTCAGGGACATCAAAGAATAGGAGAAATGCTGCAGGATACCTGGAAGAAAACTTTGGGAATTAATGTAAAACTTGCAAATCAGGAATTTAAGGTATATTTAAAATCAATGGATACTTTAAACTATGATCTTTGCAGGGCAGGGTGGAATGCAGACTACTCGGATCCTACCACCTTCTTAAATATGTTCAGATCCTTTGACGGAAACAATGATACCGGATGGAAAAACAGCAAGTATGATGACCTTATGGCAAAAGGAAATGCTGAAGCAGATCCAGCAAAGAGGATGAATTATTTCCACGAAGCAGAGAAGATATTGATAGATGATATGCCAATAGGACCTATTTACTTCTATACCACATCAGTTTTAATAAAACCATATGTTAAGGGTATTGTAGTAAATGAAATGCTGAGAATTTACTTTGATTATGCTTATGTGGATGAAAAAGCATATACGGAATATAAAAAAAATAATAAATAACCAGCCTGGTTCCAGGTTGAATTAAAAAGCCGGAAATTCCACTTCCGGCTTTTTTTCTAGTGCGCCCAGCATGGGCGTAATCTAACGGGTGAAAGTCCCGAGTGCGGGTTGATAGTGCCAAGCACATAGCCAAGAGCAAGGGTGTCCATCGTGAGGTGGAATTTGAAGGAAGCTGGAGGCAAACTTCTGGTCTGACGAATAGAAACTATATTAGGCATATATATGCTGGGTAAGGTTGCTATACAAACCAAAACCCAAAACTATCCGGAAGCATATGGTGGAAATGTAGCAGATATATGGAAGGAAAGATTGCGCTCTTACCTGGGGAGGTCTCATGAACGTGTGGAAACATAGAGTATGAAGCACGGTTGAAACAAGATTTATCATGAGAAGTCAGCAGAGGTCATAGTACCAGATGTAGCCGAAGACATTTGGGAAGGACGGAACCTTAGGAGATGATAGTAAATGAATGTTACCGACAAAGAAATTAAGTA
>JAJBWD010000418.1:0-8633 GCA_032907345.1 Bacillota bacterium
ATATTGAAACTTAGATACATCTTATTAGGGCCAGGCAGCAGGCTCTTAAATGTTTTAACAAATTTAAGAAAGGTTTGAATTAAAATACAAAATATAGGATTTTTGGTATATAATTAAATTGATATTGTTTAATTATTAACAGAAAAAAAGGAGATAAAATATGGAGTATATTATTTTTATTGATTCTTGTGCTGATTTACCTGTTGAATTCATTGAAGAAAAAAATATTAAGTATTTATCACTTAAGTATAATATTAATGGACAGGATCATGAGGATGATTTCGGCAAAAGTCTAAGTTATAAAAAATTTTATGACAGCATGAGAGCTGGTGCAGATACCAGAACGAGTCAAATTAATGCACAGAGGTATTACGAAGAATTTAAAAAGTGGACAGAAGAAGGGTATGCCATAGTTTATATAGGATTCTCATCAGGACTCAGCGGCAGTGTGAACAGTGCAGTTATTGCAAAAAATGACCTGACTGAGGAGGGCTTAGGAGATAAAATTTATATTATTGATTCAAAATGCGCTTCATTAGGTTATGGCCTTCTGGTATACTATTCCGTTCTTCAAAAGGAAAGGGGAGCATCCCCTGAAGGATTAGTAAAATATGCTGAAGATTTAAAGCTAAGAATAAATCACTATTTTACAGTTGAAGATTTAGTGTATTTATACAGGGGGGGAAGAGTATCAAAAGCTGCAAAAACAGTAGGCACACTGCTGGACATTAAGCCGGTTCTTCATGTAGATGATGAAGGAAAACTTATACCTTTATATAAAGTTAAGGGAAGAAAAAAATCAATAAAGGCCTTATTTACTAATATGGAGGAAAGAATACAAAATTTTGAAGATAATACCATAGCTATAAGCCATGGAGACTGTATTGAGGATGTAAATTATTTAGTATCCCTTATAAGAGAAAAGTTCCCATCAAATAAAATTATAATAAATAATGTGGGTACAGTAATAGGTTCCCATTCAGGTCCTGGAACATTGGCACTATTCTTTGTAAGTGAAGGAAGAAATTAGGCTAACTCACTTAACTAAAGCTAAACATAAGGTCTTCAGATGGGGAACCTGCCCCACCTGAAGTAGATTTATAGGACATCCGTTTATAGAAGTGTATGTCTTGAAACTTGGATAAGGTTTTTTATATATGAGGAAATTGCATAATTACAATTTCCCTTATTTTTTGTACTGCTATTGATTCACTTTAGACTTTAACTTTTTTAATAACAAATACTAATAGGTATAAATAATTATTATACTAGTTTTCTTATTTCCCATAGAAATAATTACTCCTGATAATTTTATCAGCTACTTCTATGCCTTCTTTTACGAATTTCTTTTTATTATTATCCGCATTACCAACTATACTTCCATTTGCTAAGAGGGCGCAGCTATATTTAGTATTAAGAAGATTTTTACCCATAACGGTATTCTCATATTTATTTTTTTCAGCACCCATAAGGTAACAAAGAGTAGGCATCAGATCTACCTGACCTCCTATTGTATCTATTGTTTCACCCTTCAAGCCTTTATAATATATTAAAAGAGGAATTTCTTTGTTCTCATTCTGCCACCAGGATTCCTTCTCCGGTATTTTACTTATCTCATCATTGTAAAATTTGTGGACACTTGTATGGTCTCCATAGATTACTACTAAAGTATCTTTAAGAAGTCCCTTCTTATCTAAGGTATCCAGGAAAATTCCAAGCTGCTTGTCTGTATAATGAATACTTTGGAAATATCCTCCCATCTTTGTCTTATCTAAATCAGAGTTAAGTTTCATATCTCTATATTTTTCAGGAAGATCAAAGGGAGCATGGCTTGTAAGTGTTACCATAAATGTATAAAAAGGCTTTTTTTCCTTTTCAATTATAGGGACAACCTGCTTAAAATAGCTTCCGTCAGATATACCTAAGCCTATTTGCTCAGTATTATCAAAATATGAGGCGTCATATAAATTTTCAAAACCTATTCCCTTTAAACCCTTCATCCAATTCCAATAGGCTCCTTTATCAGGGTGAATTGCATATGTACTGTAACCCATACTCTGAAGGATGACAGGCAGTGAATTATAATAATTGTTGGGGAATCTGAAAAAAGTACTCCCTGAGGTAACCGGATAAACTGAGGTATTAGTCATTAAATCAGTATCAGAGCTTGTCCCGTTACGTATCTGCTCATTATAATTAGAAAAGTACAGACTGTTCTTTTTAATTTTATTCAGGGTTGGAGTAATCTCCTGACCGTTTTCCTTCTGATCAATAACAAAATTCTCCAAAGATTCAACCTGAATAACAAGAAGGTTTTTCCCTTTAAACATTGAATAATATTTATTATTTTTTTCTTCATCTTTATTATTATTAAACCAGCTGGTAATTTCCTTTTTATCATTATCTGATAAAACAAGTTTTTTGCTTTCTGAATAATAATTATAAGCATCATAGTAACTATAACCAATAGGCGATAAATTAAACATGGTTTCATTTGGCGTCCAGCATATTCTGAATAATATGAAGTTGTATCTGCCGTATAGAACTGTATCTGCAATATAATGATATCCAAATATTATCAGAAGACTTAAAATGTTAGGTACTAAAAACAGCATAAGTCTTTTTCCTTTTAATTTATAGTCAATTTTCCCTCGGATCAGCATATAGATAAAAATTGGAATATCCAATATAAATATAATATCAACAAATCTAAACATGGATATTATACTGTCAGAGAGATTATCCAGGTTTGCTGTTTCATTTATAAGATGCATTGATATAAAATTACCAAAAGCTCTGTAATTCCATAGATCAAATATAATAAATATGGAGCATACTAAGTTAATAAATATCAGAGCTGCGGCATTTGCCTTCCCGCCGAATATAAAAGAAATGCTGAGAAGCAAAATTAAAAATGCTGCATAAATGAAAACTGGAGGAACTCCATAAAAAGCGTGCATTATATCTATTCCATTGGCGCCTGGAGTACTTATAAGAAGAATCAGTAATATTTCCTTAAGTAAAATTGAAACTAGATTACATAGATAGAATTTGTTTTTAAAGTATTTCATAATATCCCCCTCTAAGCAGTATAAAAGAATTATATTACAAATAAATAATATACACAAACTAAAAGAATATGAAATTATAATATTTTAATGTATAATATTATGGGGTGATACAATGGTCAAAAGCATTCAAATATTTTTTTCTCTAATCCTAGCAGTACTGGTAATATCTATTGCAGCAAAAATATCTTTAAATTATAGAGGGATATATTATGCTGATATTGAAAGACTTAATATAAGCAAAACTGTTAATATGGAAAATCAGGTTATCCGATCGAATTATAATTCCATTATAGATTATCTTCAGGGGAAATCTGAAAAATTAAATACGCCTGATTTTAAAATGTCCCAGCAGGGCAGATCTCATTTTGATGATGTCAGAAAATTATATAAGCAGATAGATAAAATTTTTTACATATCACTTATTATATCCTTGATAGGAATAGCAATATTCAGCATTAAAAGATTATTTGATTATCTTAAATATTCTGCCTGGATCCTCATAGCACTGCCGGCAGTACTTTCTATATTTGCTTTTACCAATTTTAATTTTATATTCACTCTTTTTCATAAAATATCATTCAGCAATGATTTATGGCTGTTTGATCCTGCAGAAGACCCGATTATAAATATCCTGCCTGAAAAGTATTTTATGCACCAGGCTGTTTTTATCTTGTTAATTATATTCATATCTGCATTGCTGATGCTTCTTATTTATAAAATATTTAAAAAAAGAAAAAATATTATATTGACATAATGTTCGGTATTTGATAATATAAACCTATAATTTATAAAACAGTCATACAACTGGCGGATAGTGGTAAAACCACAGGGAGTATGATGGAAAAAGTCGACCGCCTGGGCAAAAGCTCAGGCGGTTTTTTTATTTTAATTTAATATCGGGAGGTTTATTATGATTAAATGGGAAGGTTTTGCAGATGGCAGTTGGAAAGAAAATGTGAACATTAGAGACTTTATAATAAATAATTATTCGCCTTATTGCGGAGGCGAAGATTTTCTTAAAGGTCCGACGGAAAAGACAAAAAAGCTGTGGGGAAAATGTAATAATCTTATTCTGGAAGAGATAAAAGGAAAAAAGGTTAGCGTTGATTTAGAAAATATAGCTTCAATAGACGGATTCAAACCGGGATATATAGATAAGGAAAATGAAGTTATCTATGGACTTCAGACAAATGAGCCATTAAAGAGAATAATTAATCCTTATGGCGGCATAAGAATGATAAAATCCTCTCTGAAAGAAAACGGATATGAATTAGGCAGTGAAATAGAAAAGATATTTACAGAATATAGAAAAACTCATAACGAAGCTGTATTTGGGGTATATACAGATAAAATGAAGCTGGTGAGGAAAAGTGCTCTTTTAACAGGACTTCCTGATGCTTATGGAAGAGGAAGGATTATAGGTGACTATAGAAGAATTGCCTTATATGGAATTGATTTTTTAATAAGAGAGAAAGAAAAAGATTTATCTAGGTTTCAGGATATGAGTGAAGAAAATATAAGGCATAGAGCTGAAATAGGGGAGCAGAAAAAAGCTCTTAATAAGATAAAAAATATGGCAATAAGTTATGGTATTGATATATCAGATGGAGCAGAGAATGCCATGGATGCTGTTCAATTTCTGTATTTTGGATATCTGGCAGCTGTTAAGGAAAATAATGGAGCTGCAATGAGCTTGGGAAGGGTATCCACATTCTTAGATATTTATATTGAAAGAGACATTAAAAGAGGAATATTAAATGAAGAATCAGCTCAGGAGCTTATAGATCAGCTGGTTATAAAGCTGAGACTCGTAAGGCATTTAAGAACAAAGGAATATGATGATTTATTTGCAGGTGACCCAAACTGGATAACAGAGTCAATAGGGGGAATGGGCCTTGATGGCAGAACACTGGTAACAAAAACCTCCTACAGATTTTTAAATACCCTTACAAATTTAGGACCTGGCCCGGAGCCAAATATGACTATCCTATGGTCAAACAGCCTTCCAGCATCTTTTAAAAAATATGTATCAAAGCTTTCCATAAAAACAGATTCAATTCAGTATGAAAATGACGATTTAATGAGAGATATATATGGAGACGATTATGGAATATCCTGCTGCGTTTCTGCAATGAAAATTGGAAAGGACATGCAGTTCTTTGGAGCCAGGTGTAATCTGGCAAAAGCACTTCTTTATTCAATAAATGGAGGTGTAGATGAAATACTGGATAAAAAAGTTATTGATGGAATTGACCCTATAAAAACTGAAGTTTTAGATTATGAAATTGTAATGAAAAATTTAAAAATTGTTTTAAGTGAAGTTGCAAAAATATATGTAAACACTATGAATGTAATTCATTATAATCATGATAAATATGCCTATGAAGCATCTCAAATGTCTCTTCATGATACTGATGTTCACAGATATATGGCATTTGGAGTAGCAGGACTTTCTGTGGCAGCAGATTCATTAAGTGCTATAAAATACAGCAAAGTAAGGCCCGTATACGAAAATGGGATAGCAAAAGCTTTTGAAACTGAAGGTGAATTCCCATGCTATGGAAATGATGATGACAGGGCAGATTCCATAGCAGTTGATCTTCTGAAAATATTTATTAATGAACTCAGAAAAATTAAAGCATATAGAAATGCTGAACATACCTTATCAGTTCTTACAATAACCTCTAATGTAGTATACGGCAAGAAGACCGGTGATACTCCGGACGGAAGAAAAAAAGGAGAACCCTTAGCACCGGGAGCAAACCCAATGCATAAAAGAGATAAAAATGGAGCATTGGCTTCATTAAATTCAGTAGCTAAGCTTCCCTATAAGGGAGTTTGCCAGGATGGTATATCAAACACATTCTCTATAATTCCGGAAGCACTTGGAAAAGCTGATGAAAATAAAATATCAAACCTGGTAAATATTCTGGATGGGTATTTTATTCAAAAAGCACATCATTTAAATGTCAATGTAATAAGAAAAGAACTGCTGCTGGAGGCTATGGAAAATCCTGAAAAATACCCAAACCTTACAATAAGGGTTTCCGGCTATGCTGTTAATTTCCACAGGTTAACCAGAGAACAGCAGCAGGAAGTAATAAACAGAACATATCACAACAGAATGTAAAAAACCAAAGCAAAACTTCTATGGAGACATAGGAGTTTTTTTATAAAAAATATTATCACTATTGCTATATATCACTATTGATAATTATATCAATAGTGATATAATAAAATTAAAATAAAGGAGGTATGTAAATGGAAAAAATAGCTTTAATTACTGATTCAGCTTCAGATGTACCAAGTGATTTAATTAAGGAATACGATATAAAGGTTTTACCTTTTAGAATAATATACAAGGACAGGGAGTATATTGACGGTGTGGATATTACTCCGGAACAGGTATATGAAAATATGGTTAATGAAGTTCCAACAACTTCGCTTCCTTCAATGGATGACATGGAAAAACTTTTTCAAAAATTAGAAAATGAGGGATACGATAAGGCCATAGCAGTTACACTGTCTTCAGGTCTTTCAGGAATATATAATGCAGTAAAAATAGCAGCAGATAATCATCCTGGAATTGAAACATTTATATGGGATTCCAAGTCAATATCTGTAGGTGAGGCAGTAGTTGTTTTAGAGTGTGGTAAATTAATTAAGAAAGGTAAGAGTTTCCAGGAAATTAAGGATTATATACCAACAATTCTGCAAAAATCAAATCTTTTTTTTGTAGTTGGAACGCTGGAATATTTGAAAAAGGGAGGCAGGATAGGAAAGGTAGCCGGAACAATAGCAGAGCTATTAGATATTAAGCCTATAATATCTCCGGATAAGAATGATGGAAAATATTTTACCTATGCAAAAATCAGAGGAAGAAAAAAGTCATTAAATAAGCTGCTTGAGATAGCAGAAGAGGTAACGAGGGTTAAAAAATGCAGGGCATTTTTAATGCATGGAAATTCACTTTCTGAAGCATTGGAATTTGCAAATAGGCTGAAAGTGCTGCCGAATGTATTATCCGTTTATTTCGGAGGAAACATAAGTCCTGTTGCCGGGGTTCACAGCGGACCTGGACTGGTTGGGCTTTGCCTCCTGGAGGAATAATGGATATAGACATAAAAGAAGAGGAAAAGAAACTTCTTAATGAATACAAAGATAAATTAAAAAAATTAAAACTTATAGAGCAGGAACATGAAGCAGTAGGCCAGGTATTTACAAAAGGGCTGCTGCCAATATATATCCTCTTTATATTAGATTCGGAACCATCCAACGGCAATGATATTTCCCGCAAGATTGGAGACAGAACCGATAACCTATGGATACCAAGTACCGGCGGTATTTATCCTATTTTAAAGAAGTTTGAAAAAGAAGGAATAATTAAAGGGATATGGACTGGGGGAAAAAAGAAAATATCAAAGGAATATACAATAACAGACAAAGGCAAAACCGAACTTAAAAGTAAGAAGGAATTACTAAAAGACGGCATTGATAATGCTCTTACTATATTCAAAATAATATATAAAGATTTATATGAGGTGAAATAATGGAAAATATAAAATTTTATACAAAGAAAGAAAATTTAGTAAATGCAATAACTCACGGCATTGGTGCTGCACTAGCTGTTGCAGCTCTGGTAATTTTAATAGTATTTTCCAGTATATACGGGAATGCCTGGTATATAGTTTCATTTACCATATATGGTGTTTCCCTGGTGCTTCTATATACTATATCTACCTTGTATCATAGTTTAACAGGTTATAAGGCAAAAAAAGTATTCCAGATAATGGATCATTCATCTATTTATATTCTGATTGCAGGCACATATACTCCCATTTTGTTAACAGTTCTGAGAAGTCCTAAAGGATGGACAATATTTGGAATAATATGGGGGCTTACCATACTGGGAATTGCAATTCAGCCTTTTGTAATTAATAAACATGATATAATATCTACAGTTATTTATATAATTATGGGATGGCTTATTGTAACTCAGCTTGGAAGTTTAATCACGGCAATGCCAAGAATGTCAGTAATATTTCTTGTGCTGGGAGGAGTTTTATATACTGCAGGAGCATGTCTGTATCTAATCAAAAAAATTCCATATAATCATGGAATATGGCATCTTTTCGTTCTTGCAGGCAGTATATTTCACTTCTTTACCATTTTGTTTTTAGTAGTATAAGAAAAATATGAATAAGCTTTTGCTTATTCATATTTTTTTACTAAATCTTTAATGCATTTGCAAGTGAATTCTATATCATCTTTAGAAACCCAGTAATTTGTAACAAATCTCATTTCATCATTTTCATCTTCATTGATCTTTATGTTTTTCTTTAATAACTCATCTTTTAATTTCAGCGGTGTTAAGTTTTTAAAGTTCATAGTAAAATATGTCATATTAATCTCAATTCTTTCTTTATTCACGTAAATACCATCTATTTCTGATAATAAAGAGCCCAGATATTTAGCATTTTCATGATCTTCATTAAGCCTTTTAGCCATTTTTTCTATTGCTATGATTCCGGGAGCAGCTAAAACTCCGGTTTGCCTTAAACC
>JAJBWD010000419.1:0-4863 GCA_032907345.1 Bacillota bacterium
CTTTAAAAAGAACAATTGAAGCTGCAAATGAAGAAAACTGCAATATTTTTGCTGTGGCAGGAGATTTATTTGATAACATAAAAATAAGCAATAAGGATATTGACCGGGTTCTGAAATCACTTAAACAGTTTAGCGGTGAGTGTGTGCTTGTTATGCCCGGAAACCATGATTATGACAATGGTATGGTGGATTTATGGAAAAGGTTTAAAGAAAGTCTGCCGGAAAAGGTTGTTTTATTAAATGAGAACAGGCCCTGCAGTCTAAAGGATTATTCAATAAACGCTGTAGCCTATCCTGCTTACTGCAGCTCAAAGCACTCTGATAATAATAATCTTGGCTGGATGAAAGAAATTAAAGAATATGATGATACATTTTTCCATATTGGACTGGCTCATGGATCCCTTCAGGGCTTATCACCTGATATGGAAGGAAACTATTTTCCAATGACGGAAAAAGAACTTTTAAGTATTCCAATGGATGTCTGGCTTTTAGGACATACCCATATAAGCTTCCCATTTATTGAGAATACAGTAGCTGAGAAGATATTTAATGCCGGAACCCCTGAACCGGATGGATTTGACTGCAGGCATAACGGAAATGCATGGATTATTGAAATAGATGATAAAAAAACTGTCCGGGGAAACAGAATTGAGACAGGTAAATATAGATTTTATGATGAAAGAAGAGACATTTCAGATCAGGAGTCTCTGGAAAACATAAAACAAGAATTTTTAAGTAAAGATCCTGAAAATAATCTGCTGAGACTCAGCTTAAAGGGCAGGATAAGTGAAGATCTTTTTAATGACAGGCACAAGTTCTATGAAGAACTGGATAAAGCATTGGCTTATTTTAAAATAGATGATTCTAAGTTAGGAATTAAAATATCAAAAGAAGATATAAAAAAGGAATTTATAGAAGGCTCTTTCCCTTATAAGCTTTTAAATCAGGTATCAGATGATCAGGAGGCTCTCCAGATAGCCTATGAAATTATCAGGGAGGTGAGGTAATGTTTATTAAAAAATACAGCTGCCAGAGATTTGCAGGTTTAAAGGATAAAAGAATAGATTTAAAGCAGGGATTAAATGTAATACTGGGGCCAAACGAAGCAGGTAAAAGTACAATAGTTGATGGGATATATTCAACTATATTTAAAAATGTAAGGCTGGATAAAAGGAAAGATAAAGATTTTATAAACAGATATATGCCATTTCCTGAAGGGGACTTTATTGATGGATTAGTTCAAATAGAACAGGATGGAAAGCAGTATACTATTGAGAGAGAGTGGGGAGCTGAACCTAAGGTTATATTAAAAACTCCTCAGGGAGATATTGTTAAAAAAGAAGAAAGCATAAGGGAACTTATGGGCAACATATTTATTCACGGGGAGGGAACCTACAGCAGCATAGTTTTTGCTAAACAGAGGGAACTTAAAGAAACGATAAGAAATATATTAACTAGTCAGGAAACTAAGAGCACCATAAGCAATATTTTAAGAAGAACTGTTATGGAGATGGATAAGGTACCTGTAGATAAGCTGAAAGATAAATTAGAAAATGAAATAGATAGTTTGTCTAAAAGATGGGACATTAATAACAGTCGTCCAGAGGGCGGAAGAGGAATAAGCAATCCATATAAGACTGGCGTTGGTGATGTTTTAAGATCCTATTACGAAAAAGAAATGATAAGAGATTATATGGAAAAAGCTGAAAAAGCTGAAGCTGAATTTGAGCAGGTATGTAATTCCCTTAAGGTATTAAAAGCAGGAATAGATTCAAAAACAGCAGAAATAAATGAGCTTTCAAAACCTGAAAATGATATTTTGAAAAGAGCAATATTAACTCCGGAAATAGAAACGCTGAAAGAAAGATCAAAGGAAATATCAGAAATCAATAAAATTTGGCCTGTTAAGGAATATATTCTGGAGCAGAAGAAAAATGAGCTGAAAGATCTGAATGATAAAAAAATAAATTTAACCAGCGAAAAAGAGATGGCTAAAAAGCTGCTGGACAAGGAAGTTATTCTGAGCAAAATTACAAAAATAGAAGAAATTGAAAATAGAATTAAAGAAAATAAAGATTTAATAGCTAAAATACCAAAGGTAACAGAAGAAGATATAAGAGAATTGGATTCTTTATATGAAAAAATGCTTTTTATAGAAGCTAAGATGAATGCAGGACTTATGCTAGGCAGTATAAAGAGCTCAAACCTTAAGGACATCTGGATTACAAAGGATTTAGAAGATAAAAAGAAGATAGAGGGAAACTTGGATTTTAAGGCCGGAGGCTTTATTAAAATACAGTCCGGGGACCGCTTCGAACTCCAGATTAAATCAGGAGATATGGATTTTGATGGTTTAAGGTATCAGCATTCCAAAAACAGATCAGAATTTGACAGCTTGTTAAAAAAGCTGGGAGTAAATGATAAAGAGCAGGCTAAATTAAATAAGAAAGAATATGATAAGCTTAATAATGATATAAATGTAAGCAAAGCTGAAATAAACGCCATTCTTGCCGGGGATGATTTTCAGGATTTAAAGGAGAGACAGCAGGAATTAAATGCTGTAGGTGAAGGCAGAAGCTTAGAGGAAATAGATAAAGATATTAATGCTTTAGATTTAAAAGTCATGGATATTAAGGTAGAAATATCATCAACAGAAAATACATTAAAAGATTGGAGCTCAAAATACGGAAGCAAGGAGAAACTATTAGAAAAACTGGTGGATATAAAGGCAGAGCAGGGGGGAAAAGAAAAGGAACTGGAGAATTTAGCCTCTCTTCCGGACAAATTTAAGACAGTAGAGGAATATAAGAAGAGTATCTCAGATTTAAGAAAGAGAAATGAAGAAAATAAAACTGAATACGACAATCTTAGAGATGATTATTTTGATGCGGAAAAAGAGCTCCCTGATACATCTTACGAGGAACTTAGCCAGCAGTTTAAAGAAAAAGAAAAGGAATTTGAAAATTTTAAAAACAGGCTGGAGAAACTTATTAAAATTAAATCAGCCTTTGATAAAACCATAGATGATATGGATAAAGATACCTTTAAGCCTTTGGCAGAATCTTTCAGTAAATATCTGTTAATAGTTACCCTGGGAAAATACAAAATTGAAAACATAGATGACAGTTTTAATCTGGAACTGAAAAACATGAGTGATAACATTATGCCTTTGGATTTACTTTCCGCCGGAACATATGACTCAGCGGCATTGGCACTAAGGCTTTCTCTTTTAGAATATATTATTGGAAAAAATAATGGTTTTATTATACTGGATGACTGTCTGGTGGACTTAGACCCGGAAAGAAAAGAAAAAGCTATCGAATTGATTTTAGAATATTCTCAGGAGAATCAGGTTATATTTACCACCTGCAGCCCAGAAACAGCAAAGATGCTTGGAGGGAACATAATAAACATATAAAATGGGAGGATTGGTTAATATTTAAATTTATTTTTCCTGTTAAAAACCATGAAGATTCGTTATTTCATAGAAAAATCGGACTAAATGTTTTAATCAATCATTTTAAAAAAATCCCCATTGACAATGGGGATTTTTATTCTACAACAACCTTTTCAAAACCAAGTCCGGTTAAAAGCTGAGTTATTGAGGTCTTTGCATTTTCTTTAGCCTTAATCAGGATTCCATTATCTTTAGATTGTTTGTCCAAATCTTCCTTAAACTTATTTAAGGCATTAAATGTATCCTCATTTTTTATTTCATTAAATAGTCCATCTTTTTCATCATAAGGCTTGTACTCAAGAATTTCCTTTGATGTTATTGCTGCAGCAGGCAGCTTAATATATATGGTTTTACTGTCCTTTATATCTATATCTTTAACCTGCAGTTTGCTAAAATCAATTCCTGCCTTTACCTTAGCTTTTACAGTAAATATAAACTGCTTTTTAGTAAAAGGAATTTGAACATCATTTAAATACTTTGCATCAGAAAAATCTATTATGTCGTTGTAATACATCTCAACAGTATTAAGTTCAGATATAGACTTTATTTTATCTAAAACCCCTGAGACCTCCATGTTTGTACGGTTTTTAAGGTTATAGGCCTTAAACAGAAAGAAGCCTTGAAGTATTAATAAAAAAACTAGTATTATTAATATTTTTGACCTTTTGATTTTCATATCATACCTCCTTACTATTATTATAACAAAAAAATAAATAACCTGTCATATTTTGTAGAAATATATATGAATAAATTTATGCATTTATATTACCCTGCTTATGTTTTTTATCAGAGAATAATTTCTTATTGTTTCTCATAAATAAATTGAAGGCTCTTTTAAACCACCCTTCTGTTTTTCTGGTTTCATACATCCAGCCGCAAAAAGCCGTAAATAGTGCGCCTATGCTGTCAACTATAAGATCCCACATGGTATCTGTGAGTCCTGATTTTTGCATATTAGTGCCAAAAGTACAATCCATGGTATATTCAAATATTTCCCACAAGGCTCCTAAGGCAACAGCAAAAGTAAATGCAAAGAGAACCATAAAAAATGGGCTTAAATATACATCTACTTTTTCTTCTTTGTTTAAAGTATATACTAATAAATATCCTATAAATCCTAGAATTATTCCAGAAAAAGTGTGAAGCATGATATCCCACCACCAAAATTTCAGGTAATAATCATTCATTTCTCCTAAGTATTGAGCTGCAAAAATAAAAAGAAGAATAACTATCTGAAAACTTGGAGGCAGTTTAATATGCTCCTTTCTTGCAATTATAAATGGAAGAAAAGTAAGAAAAAGTGTAAGAACAGAAGTAAAGGTGTTAATATAATTTTTAGTTATTATACTGTATATTGCAGCAAATATAAGCAGCAGCCTAATGATATTAGAAACTGCATCTGCTAA